>CAYVDO010000291.1:0-10689 GCA_964450125.1 uncultured bacterium | reverse complement strand
CCTCCGACGGGCGGGGGGAGGGCTTCGGCCCCTACACCGATGCCGCCGCGCTGGTGTGGGCGACGGCATCGGGGTGGGTCGCCGACGGCGGGGTCGTGGCGCTGATCCTTCCGCGTTCGGTGCTCGGGTCCCGCGACGGCCTCGGGCCTGTAGCGATCCGGCTCGCCGATCGTCGCGAACCGATGCTGCTGGCGTAGCAACCGGCGGCAGGCGTCGTCGAGCCGCACGAGCTCGACGCGCCCGTCTTCGACGGCGCGCACCAGCTTGTCCCCGAACTGGAGGGCGAGCGGCATCTCCAGATCGAGGCCGGCATTCATCGCCGCCACGCCGTCGCGGATGCCGAAGATGAAATCGGAGAGCACGAACCCGTCGAATCGCCACTCTTCCTTCAGGATCGCGGTGAGGAGCGTGGGATTCTGCCCACAGTAAGCGCCGTCGAGCTTGTTGTAGGCGCTCATCACCGCCGCGGCGCCGGCGTCCACACACGCCTTGAAATGCGGCAGATAGACCTCGTGGAGCGCGCGCTCGTCGATCTGGACGTCGACGAAGAAGCGCGAGTCTTCGATCGAGTTGCAGGCGAAGTGCTTCACGCACGCCATCAGGTGACGCTGGGCGCCGGTGAGCAAGGCGACACCCATCGCACCGGTGAGCACCGGATCCTCGCCGTAGCATTCCTGCGCGCGACCCCACGCCGGATGCCTGAGCAAGTTCACGCACACACCGGCGAAGAGCGTCGCGCCCTGGGTGCGCGCCTCGACACCGATCGCATCGCCCACCCGCGCTTCGAGCTCCGGATCCCAGGTCGCGCCGCGCGCCATCGCGACGGGAAACGACGTCGAGTGATTCATCACCACGCCGCGCGGCCCGTCGGTGAAGCGAATCCCCTCGAGACCGCGCTCGGGCACTTCACCACTCACCACCGGACGCGTGTTGTAGGCGAGCACCGTGTTCACGAAGTTCGCGAGGGTGAGCGCGCCACCGGATACGAGCGTCGCTTTCTCGGCGACCGTCAGCTCGGCGAGCAGCGCATCGATCGCCGCCTCGTCCGCACTGCCTTCACCTCGCCGCGCGCCCTCCGATCCCGCACAGCCCAGCGAACCGAGCGCCGGCGCGACGGCGGCGACAACGGCAACCCGAAGCAGCGCGCGCCGACTCAAGGCTACGGCGAAGGCATCGGCGGCGAGCAACGGTTGTTTCGGCTCCAATTCCCCCTCCGTCCGGACTCCGTTCACGGACTCGGCTGTCCTACCCCGGCCAGCGTTCCCAGTCCTGGGGGAGAATCGCGTACGACCCTTTGCGCACGTTGCCGAAGACGAGCTCCGGCAGGCTGAAGAGCGCCGCATCGAAACCGCCGCCCAGCACCGCACCGCCGTCGAAGGGCGCAGCCAGGACTCCCGCTGCGATCGCGCTCACGCCCACCACCAGGTTGACGGCACCGAGCACCGGCCGCGACGCCACGTTCCCCGCGGTGAAGAAGACGAACGGTTCGTCGAAACGGCCGCTCGCGTACGAGCGGGCCGAGAACACGTTGGACTCGCGGACCTCGCGCCAGACCGGCACAGCGTCCGGCTCCGGACGCGCGAGCATCACCTCGCGAAACGACGGCCGGTGCTCGATCCACGCGACGGGATAGGACGCCGCGACTCTCGCTGCGGCGACGGCCGGCACGAAGCCTGCGACCGCCGTCGCGTCGACGACGTGATCGAGGCGGGTGGCGCCCTTCGCGCCTGGGCCGTCGATGGTCCGAAACACCTCGGTGACGCAATTGCGCTCGAAGAGGTCGTAGCGGAACGCACGGTCGAGCGCTTCCCGGTACGCGCGCCGCGCTTCGTGGGTGCCGGCGATGCCGGCCTCACACTCCTCCGCCGAGAGCCCCGGCATCGGAACCGCCGGCGGCCAAGCGGGCCGAATCGGTAGCACCGTCTCGGGAAGGCGACGCACGGCAGCTCCGGTGGTCGCGGCGCGTCCGATCTCGTGGGCGAGGCTCGCTGCACGCTCGACGTGGCTCAACAACGCCTCGTCGAAGCGATCGCTGACGACGAGCTGCCGACGCGCCTCCTCGAGGTCGCGGCGGCGTTCCTCGGCGACGCGGGCGAGCACCGGCGCCTCGCGGCGCGCCACGTCCGCACCGATGATGGGTGCCCCTCCTGCGAAGGAGTCGAGCACGCGCCACTCGCCGGACCCGAGCGAGGTCTCGATGGCGAGCAGCCGGGCGAGCCCGATGAGCAACGGCGCACCCCAATCGTCGCGACTCGACTCGAAGAGCGCGGGCAGGATCCGAACGAGCTCGGCTTCGAAGGCGCGCAAACGCGCTCGCTCGGCGTCCGAGAGCGGTGGCACCGCGGCGCCTGGCGCCACCAGCGCATCTCCGGCGAGCGGCCGCGGCGCCCGCAACAGCTCGAGCGCGGCCCAGTTCGTGGCGAGCACTCGGTAACGCTCGGCGAATCCCGGCGCGGCAGTGGAAACGCGATCCGGCGCGACACGACCCGTATCGAGCGCTCGCGTCGGCGGGCGCAACGCCACGATCGCCGCGCGCAGCTCCTCGGCTCGCCGAGCGATCACCTCGGCGCCGTATCGAGACTCGATCGCCCGCCGCACTCCGGCGAGCGGCGAATCGGGTTCCGCCCCGGCGAGCGCGTCGCTCCACGCGAAGTAGCCGGCAGCAGGGATACCCACGAGCACGTCGCCCAGCACCGCCGTGCCGCGCGGGGCGGCCGCGGCTCGCGAAAGCCACGCGAGCAACTGCTCGTCCTCGTCGAGGCGCGCGTCGTTCTCGAACACACGCGACTCGGCGAGCAGCCTGAGCTCGAAGCGGTCCCGGATTCGGCCTGCTTCGTCGGCGTCGACGCCGATCCCGATCGCCTCGATGGCGCGGTTCTCGAGCGCCCGATAGGTGAAGTCGAAGCTCGCCGCGTCGGTGCGTTGCAGGCGGATGGTGCCGTCGTCGTGGTGCTGGAAATGGTACGTCGAGTCGCTCGTGCCGAGCGCCACGTGCCCGCCGCTCGACGAGCCCGAGTTGGGCTCGACGTAGAGAAACTCGAGCGGCGCGGCGAGAGCCGGACGCGGCAGCAGCGTCGCGACGAGCGCGACCACGACCCCCGCCGTCGCAGCGCTCGCCACGGCCTTCAGCTCTTGTAGCCCTTCTGAATCCAGACTTGCTGCTCGGGAGTGGGCGCCAGCACCTGAACGAAGGCGTCGTACTCGGTCTTGTTGTAGCCGGCAGCCGCGAGACCCTGGCCGATGCCTCGGTACGTCGCCTCGCTCGCCTCCCAATTGCTGATGCCGTGCTTGGCCGCGATCTTGCCGATCTCGGGCCGAAGCGCGGCAGCCGTCCCGCCGGCTTTGACGTGCGCCTTGGTGAAGTCCCGAACGGCTTCGCGATACGCGATCTCCGGGCTGCTCGAGCGCGACCACGAGGTGATGGGGCTCGACACGACGTCGGACACCGCCGCCGAGCTGGCCGAGAACGATTCGCAGCCGGCGACGGCCGTCGCCCGCGTTCCGGCGACGACGAGCGACGCGAAGAGTCGAGACGAGGAATCGTGCATCCGGTCCTCCTGACACGGGCCTGCGCGTGCGCGGGTTGTCGTCCGAGGGAACCACGTCTCACCCGCGGCGTCCATCGCAAGGTCGCTCACCGCATCCGCCGCTCGCGGCGAGCGATCCACGGGCGCGCGCGCCCGATCGGCGTAGAACCGAACGATCGGCTGTGAAAGGATTCGGGTCACGTCTCCTGGATGCGCGACGGTCGGATCGCGCGCCCCGGCGAAACTCGTCATGACCTCGAGATCCGAAGCCCGCACCCGTGCCGGCCGGCGCTCGCCACGGGTAGCGGTGATCGGCGCGGGCATGTCGGGGTTGCTCGCGGGGATCAAGCTCGCGCAAGCAGGCCTCGACGACTTCACGATCTTCGAGAAGGCGCGCGAGGTCGGCGGCACCTGGCGGGAGAACCGATACCCGGGCCTCACCTGCGACGTGCCGTCACTCCTCTACTCCTACTCGTTCGACCTCGGCACCGACTGGACGAGGCGCTACCCCTCGGGCACCGAGATCCAAGCGTATTTCCGGCGGGTCGCGGAAAAGCATGGCCTGTCGAAGCGCATCCGCTTCGGAACCGAGATCGTGGAGGCGGTTCGCGACGGCAACCTCTGGCGCCTGCGCACAGCGGGCGGCACGTGCTTCGACGCGGAGTTCGTGATCGCCGCGTGCGGCTTTCTGCATCGCCCACGTCTGCCCGAGATCGAAGGTCTCGAGACCTTCGCGGGCGCGGCGTTCCACACCGCCCGCTGGCCGGACGATCTCGATCTCACCGGGAAGCGCGTCGGGGTGATCGGCACGGGATCGACGGCCGCACAGGTGATCCCGGAGCTCGCTCGGATCGCGTCGCGCCTCACGGTGTTCCAGCGTACGGCCCAGTGGGTGTTCCCCGCACCGAATCCGGTGTTCAGCGAAGCCACACGTGCCCGCATCCGTCGCCATCCGCGGCTCTTGCGATTGCGCTACGAGCTGTGGCGGATCGGCTTCGAGCTGGGAGCTCATGCGCTCCTCGGCAACCACCCGTTGCTCGCCTGGATCGACTGGCGCTGCCGAAGGAACCTGGCGCAGGTGCGCGACCCCGAGCTGCGCGCACGGCTCACGCCGACCTATCGCGCGGGATGCAAGCGCCTGGTCATCTCCGAAGCCTTCTACCCCGCGATGCAACGCGAGAACGTGGCGCTCGTGACCGAGGCCATCGCGCGAGTCCGGCCCGAAGGCGTCGAGACTCGCGACGGTGCGCTCCACGCACTCGACGCGCTGGTGCTGGCGACCGGCTTCGACGCCCATGCGTACATCCGCCCGATGCGGGTCGTGAACGAGAACGGGCTCAGCGTCGACGAGCTGTGGAAGGACGGGGTCTTCGGCTATCGCAGCGTGGCGCTGCCTCGGTTCCCGAACTTCTTCCTGGTGTGCGGCCCGCACAGCCCGATCGGCAACTACTCGGTGATCACGGTCTCCGAGGTGCAAGTGGCCTACATCGTGCGCTGCATCCAGCTCTACACGCGCGGCGCGCTCACGAGCCTGGCACCCACCGTGGAGGCGACGCGCGCGTTCAACGAAGCGTTGCAGCGCGCGCTGGTGGGCACCGTGTGGGTGAGCGGATGTCAGAGCTGGTATCTCGATCCGCACGGCCAGCCGGTGCTCTGGCCGTGGCCGATCGCGGAGCTCCGGAAACAGCTACGCGAGCCCAACCTGGCCGACTACGTCGTCACTCCCGCGTGAGCCAGGCGCTTCGGGCGCGCGATCGAAAGGGGCGGTCATGAAGACACGAGTACCGGCGTTGCTCGTCCTGGCGCTGTTCGGCGTGGTGGGTGCGAGCGGAGGTTGCGGCGACGGCAGCGGCGGCGGGTTCGTCACGCTGAGCGGCGACGCCATCCCGTTCAACGTCAGCCCGGAGGCACGCGTTCCCGGTGCCACGATCTCGCTCCTCGAACACCCGGAGCAGACGATGGTCACGGGCGAGGACGGCCACTTCGCCTTCGACGGCCTCGCCGTGGGCAGCGACGCCACCGTCGTGCTCGAGCATCCCGACTATCACCGCATCCAGACCGGCACCGTCCGTCTCGACGGCGACGGCGCCGAGCGCGTGACGTTTCAAGCGGTGGATCCGCTCACCTACTGGGGCATGGGACTGCTCATCGGCATGATCCCCGACGAGAAGAACCGCTGCCAGATGGTGACGACGGTGACGCGAGTCGGTAAATCGCTCTACGACGAGGGCGCTCACGGCGAGGCGGGCGCGGTGGTCACGCTCGATCCACCGCTGCCACCGCAGAACGGCCCCATCTACTTCGGCTCGAACGTGCTCCCCGATCCCAGCCTGACCGAGACCAGCGACGACGGCGGCGTGCTGTTCGTGCAGGTGCCGCCGGGGGACTACACGTGGACGGCGACCAAATCGGGTGTGCGCTTCACCCAGGTCCGGATGAAATGCCGCGCCGGCTGGCTCGTGAATGCATCCCCGCCGTGGGGGCTGCAAGCGCTCGAGTGAGCGCGTGAGGGTTGGCTGGCGCGATCCGAATCACGGCACGAGCACTTCGCCCTCGGTGTGCGCGAGGGCGAACGACAGGATCTCTTCGAAGACCCGATTGCCGTCCTCGCTCGAATCATCTGCCAGGAGCAGATCGAAGTGGGTGTAGCCCGGGAAGATGCGCACCCGGAACGCTTCGTCGCTCGAACGCGGTTGGCCGTTTCGCGCGGGATCGGCGACGGCGTGGCGAACCGCTTCGTGGAGCGCGGGCGTAGGCGCCATCCCCGCTCCGCCGCCCAGGGACAGCAATGGCACGTCGATGCGGGCAGTGTGGAAGAGGTCGAGACCGTACTCGGCGGACTGCCAGTCGTCGGCTCGGATCGTGGCGAGTGTGCCGAGAGCGCTGCCATCGAGCATCGGTCGCGTCGCGAAGTACCACTCCGTGTAGTTGCTGGGACCGCGCCACTGGGCCTCCGCGAGGCGCTCGATCTCGGTCAGCTCGGGTTTGCCGTCGACTTCTCCCGGCGAGGCGTCCGCCAGCTCATCGCGATGGGTCCAGCCGTAGCCGATGCTCGGGTCCGCGAGCGCGAGCCCGGGGTCGAGGAAGAGCGGGATCGGCGGGAAAGCGCGACGCACGACCCGATCTGCCGGGGTCACGAACCCGGCGCTGATCTGGAGTGGATTCCAGGGCTGGAAGTCGTCGTCGAAGACCATCCCCAGGAGCGCCTCGTTGGTGAGCGTGAAATCGCCGTAGCGAGGCGGCAGCCCGAGCCACGCTTCCGGCAATCCCTGCGCGAAGAGCACGTTCCAGAGCGACTCGATCGACGACGTGGATGGCAGGCTCGCGAAATCGGCCATTCCACGAGGACCATCGGTGGGATCCGCGGGATCGTCGAAGCGTGGGTGGGCGCGCATGCCGAGGATCTCGGCGAGAGCCAGCGCCTCGGGATTGAGCATGGGTAAGAGGCCGTCGTAGCGGGGCGAGCGGCCATCGCGGATCGCAGTGAGCGCCGCGGTGTAGTCGTCGCGACCGAGGCTGGGCTCGGACGCGAGGATGGGAGCGTCGATGAGCGCGCTCGCCGCGACCTGCGCGTAGCCGGCGTCGGCGGTCGTGGCCGCGTCGCCATCGAAATCCCAGCCGAGAAAATCGAGCACCTGGACGACACCGAGCGAATGGCCGATCAGCACCACGTTGGTGCGCCGGCGATCCACCGGCACGTCTGCGATCGCCGCCATCAGATCGCGCATCACCACGCCGATCCCCCACTCGCTCAGGAACGGCACGTCGCTCTGCGCGAGAAATCCCGCGAACCGCCGTCCTTCGACCTCGCCCCCCGCGAAGTAGTAGTCGGCAGCGATCGGGGCGCGACCGACACGCTCGGCTTCCTCCATGCCGGTGAGGTCTTCGAGACGATTCGGGCGTCGCTCGAACGCCCACACCTCGACGGTGCCGCCACTGCGCCGGAGCAGCTCGCGCGCCAGGTAATCGAAGTCGCTGGCCCCAGAGGCGATGCCCGGTACCAGGACGATCACCGCGCGCACGGGTTGCCCCGGGTTCAGCCGATAGCGGTAGTAGACCGCGTGCTGGAATGCCTCCGGCGTCGCGTCTCCCGTGACCGGATTGGGCCCAATGGGCGCGGGCGTCGTGATCGCCGGTTCGGCCACGACGGCGAGCGCGCCGGTCTCGGCGGTGTGAGGTGGATCACCGCCACAGGCCACCGCGATCGCGAGCGGCCATGCAGCGACGGCCGAGACCACGCGTACCCGATTCGTCGCGCGCACGCGAGCAGCCTGCCGGATCCGGGGCACCAGGGCAGTGAGCCAGGTCACCACCCGAGATCGGGCACCGCGCCGTGGTCGAGAGCGCCGCTCGGCGGCGCCCGAACGCGAGTGCAACCAAAGCGTCACGGCGATTCGTGCCGCGCCCACGCGAGTCGTCTGCACGGATGACGAACCGACCGCCCGTGCGCGCGGCACGCCGCGGAATCGTTCGATTTTCCGGGCGCCGTCGTCGCGAGCCGGGAAATCTCCGTGGCGGCGCTTCGCGTCGTCAGTCCGGCATCCGGATTGCGCGAGATGCATTCGAGGTGTTCCTACCCAACACCCCGCTCGCCGGGGGGAGGACATGACCATGGGCGGCAAGACCGATCAGGCGAAGGGACGCGTGAAGGAGGCCGTGGGCGTGCTCACGAACGACAAGAAGCTCAAAGCCGAAGGCAAGGCCGATCAAGCCGTCGGCAAGGTGAAAACCACGTTCGAGAAGCTCGTGGACAAGGTGAAGGACGCGGTCAAGCCTCGCTGACAGGCTGCTGAGAAACTCGCAGTCGCGAGTTTTTCGAGCCTGCCGATGCTTCCTCGGGGGTCTGTTCCAGACCCCCGCCCCACGAAAAGCGCGGTTTTCGTGGGGCCCCACCCCCGAGTCGACTCGCTACGCTCGTCGGCGCGCCTCTGGCGCGTGCCTTTTTCAGCAGCCTGCTAACCGAGGCTTGAACTCGTTCGGATGTGACGCGCGCCGAACCGCCGGCGCGCGTCGCAGAGCCGAGCGCCGGATCCTCAACTCAGCGAGAAATCGTCGGTGAGAAGCTGGCGGGCGATGGTGAGCATCTGGATCTCGTTGGTGCCGCCACCGATCTCGAGCAGCTTCGCGTCGCGCATGAAGCGCTCCACGTTCCCCTCGGCGAGGTAGCCAAGCCCCCCGCGAAGCTGAATGGCATCGAGGGCGACCTCGGTGGCGGCCCGTCCCGAGTAGAGCTTGGCGGCGCACGCGTCCAGCATCGAGCGCTTGCCCTCGCGCTGCAGCCACAGCATCTGGAACACGAAGTTCCGCACCACGGCACGGTGCATGTACATGCGTGCCAAGATCGCCTGGACGAGCTGATGCTCGCCGATCGGCTTGCCGAATTGGGTTCGTTCGCGGGCGTAGCGAACCGATTCTTCGATGCAGCGCTCGATGATACCGAGCGCCAGGATCGGCGAGCCGGCTCGCTCTCCCTCCAGAATGCTCACCGCCTGGCGCTTGGAAGGATCTTTCTCGTGGCCACCGATCAGCCGGTCGCGGCCGACGCGCACGTCGTCGAGGAATATCTCGCCGGTGGGCGAGGCGTGCATGCCGAGCTTCTTGAACGGCGAGCCGACGCTGAGCCCCGGCATGCCTTTGTCGAGGACGAAACCGTGCACCAGTCGCGCGTCGTCGCCGCGGTCGATCTTGGCGTAAACCACCAACACGTCCGCGTAGGACGCGTTGGTGACCAAGGTCTTGGAACCATGCAGCACGTACTCGTCGCCCTCGGGTCGCGCGGTGGTGCGCAGCGCGAACGCATTCGAGCCGGTATCGGGCTCCGTGAGCCCCCAGGCTCCGATCGTCTCCATCGACACCAGCCCGAGCCCCCAGCGCTCCTGCTGCTCGGGAGTCCCCTTCGACATCAGGGTCTGGCCGGCGAGGCCGACGCTCGCGCCGAGCGCCAGCGCCACACCCGGGCATACGCGCGCCAGCTCGATTCCCACGATCGCGGAGAGCGCAGGATCGCGACCGCCGAGCCCCACCTCGGCGCCTTCCTGGGCCTTACCGGCGGCGCGTCTTGCCTGCGCCTTCGCGAACGAGTCGCGGACCATGGCGCCGAGCCCGAAGGTCTCCGACATCTTGCGCATGATCTCGTACGGCAACATCTCGCCCGCTTCCAGTGCCGCGACGTGGGGTTCCACCTCGCGCTCGCAGAAGCTGCGGGCCAGATCGCGAACCATTCGCTGCTCTCCGGTCCACTCGAACATGCACGCTCCTTCTCGGGGCCCCGCCGCCGCGCTCGCGCTGCGATGGGCTCGTTGGCTTGGGACTGAAACTTAGCGTACGAACAATTGCTGTGGTAAGTAGCTCGACAGCGTCTTCGCGCGGAGAAGCCATGCCCCCGGAACCGAACGCTCCTGGACACCCGCGTCGCGGCACGGCGTTCCAGCGTCGCGACCGCCACCGCCCGGCGCGGGCGGAGTCACGTGCCGCGACCACGCAGCCAAAGACCGCGACGGTGGACGAGATCGTCGAATCCTTCGTCTACCTCTACTCGGAGGGCCGGCGGCTGCACGCCGAGCAGTCCGCCACCTACGGCCTCACCTCCGCGCAGCTCGCCGTCCTCACGATTCTGAACGGCCTGGGCGGCGAGCTTCGAACCTCGACGATCGGTGAGCGCCTTCGCGCCCACGCCAGCACCGTCACCGGCATCGTCGACCGCATGGTGCGCGACGGTTGGGTGGAGCGCGTGAACGACGAGCTCGATCGCCGCGTGGTACGGGTGCGCCTCACGCCGCGTGGCCGCGAGCTGGCGCGGCGCGTGCCGTCGACGGCGATGGACCTGCTGCGGCGCGCCGTAGCGCGCCTCTCGGCGGGAGAGCAACGCCAACTGCTGACGATCTTCGGCAGGCTCGGCCAGGAGCTGGCGGCCGTGGTTCAGTCCCCCGACTCCGCCTGAGACGCACACCCTGCTCGGGAGGTCCCATGATCCGGGTCCAGGTCGATCCCGCCTTCAGCGAGAAGCTCAACCGCGCCAGCGTCACCCGCCGCTGCTATCCGTGGGACGCGATCGATTGGTCCGTACCCATCGACGATGCGTACCTCTACATGCCCGAGGACTACACATTCCTCGCCGGCACGACCCTTTGGGAACGGCTCGGGCCGGCGGAGCGCAGCTTCG
>CAYVDO010000290.1:0-10734 GCA_964450125.1 uncultured bacterium | reverse complement strand
AGCCCTTCACGATTCGTTTCCCGGGCGCTCCACCGTCGGTGGTGTTCTCCCATCCCGATCAAGTGAAGGAGATCCTCGCCGGCGATCCCAACGTCTTTTTCGGCGGCGTATCGAATGCCATCACGGGGCCAGTGGCGGGCAACGAGTCGATCTTTCTCGCCGATCCCGATCGCCACGCGCACCTCGACGGTGCTGGCGCCCTCGGACGGGATGCCGGTGATCTTGGAGCCGGCGCAGTAGCTCACGACTGGCGGCGCCAGCTCGCTCAGCCGGGAAGCCGCGGGGCGGCGGGCGGTTGCGGGCGCCGGAACCAGATGTTGCGCAGCACCATGAACGGGTGCTCGACGAAGAGATACATCGGAACGGCAGCGAGACAACTGATGACGACGATCGGTAGGCACCACCAGAGCACTCCCGTGGTGGTCGTGGGCACCGCGAGACCGAACGGGTGATGCTCGTGGACGTAGCGATAGACGAGGCCGATGATCGTGAGGTGGAGCAGGTAGGTGGAGTACGAAACCTGGCCGACCACGAACAGCACGCGGTTCGAGAGCACGCGTGACACGAGCCGCGCGAACCAGCCCTTCTCCTTCGCCACCACCAGCATCACGATCCACGCCACCATCGATCCCACCATGTAGTGGTGCGCGGAGCGAATCACGATCTCGCGGATCCCCAGCGCGATTCCGGTGCGCTTCCAGAGGATGATGAGCACCGCGGCGAGGATGGGCCAGAGGCCCAGCCAGCGCGTGAACCGCCGTCGTGCGGCGTCATCGGTGCGGCCGAGGTAGTGATACGCGCAAATCACGCCGAGCACGATGCTGCCGAAGCGAGTGTGCGTCTTGACGAAGAGCGCGTTCTGCACGTCCGAGTGTGGCAACACGAACATCGCCACCAATGCGCGCGACACGAAGGCCAGCGCGAGCATCGCGTAGAACACCGGCAGCAAGCTCCACTTGCGCCGAAACAGGAACAGCAGGAGCAGTGGAAACGTGATGTAGAACTGCTCTTCGATCGCCAACGTCCACGACCAGCCCATGTACTGCCGATCCCATGGCAGCAGGTTGTTGAAGTAGAGGACGTTCGCCCAGAAGTTCTGGATGCCGAGATCGATCTGCCAGTCGACGCCGAGAAGATGCCGGAAATCGAGGATCGCGTCCCTCACCTGCGCCGGCTCCACCAGATAGAGGAAGAGCATCGCTGGGTAGTAGGCGGGAAGTAACCGCATCGCGCGGCGAGCGTAGAAGCGGCCGAGCGAGATGCCGCCGTAGCGAGCCTTCTCCGTCAGCAAGAGCTGTGCGATGAGGAAACCGCTCAGAACGAAAAAGATGTCGATTGCGTAATGGGCGCCGTAGGTGATGGGGAGCAACACGCCTGCCGTCTCGATCGCCGTGAACCGCTCCGGATCGATGAAGAATTGGGTGGCGTACGCGACGTGATACGCGGTCACCCACACGACGGAGAACGCGCGCAAACCATCGAGCGCTACGATCTGGACCGGCGAGGGCACCAGCAAGGCTCGCAGGTTGCGTTGGAACGAGAACGCGTCCGCGACGCGCGGAGTCGCGTGCGTGGTAGTTGGTGAAGCGGTGGACATGCGTGAGGTCTCGTCGCAGGCGAGGGAAGGGGACGCCAAGCTTACCAGTCGCAGCACGAGGGCCGGATCCGAATGTCCGGCTCGCCTCGGATGCGATGACCGCGATCGGTCATTCCGGGTCGGGCACCGGCCAGCGGTCGCCCCACAGCGATCCGCCGCCGTCGATCTTGAGCGTCTCGCCGGTGATGAACCCGCCCGCTGGCGAGACCAGGAACGCGACGGCCCATGCGATCTCGTCGACGGTTCCGAGCCGCTTCATCGGGATGCTCTTCCACGCATTGGCGGCCACCTCGGGTGGGTAGCGCGTGAGTCCCGACGACGCGATGATGCCGGGCGCTACCGCGTTGATCCGCACTCCGAATGGAGCCCATTCCACCGCCAGCGTCTTGGTCAGGTTCACGACCCCGGCGCGAGCGGCGCCCGTGTGGACCATGCCCGGAAAGCCCCGCCACATGTCGGCGACGATCGATACGATCTTACCCCCGTGAGCGAGCATCCACTGGCGCGCGACCTCCTGTGTCACGTACCAGGTGCCGTTCAGATTGGTGGAGATCACGGCGTTCCAGCCGTTGGTGCTGATGGCCGCAGCGGGTGACGGAAACTGACCGCCGGCGTTGTTCACCAGCACGTCGATGCGTCCGTGTTGGGCGAGGATCGTGGACACCACCTCGGCCACGCGCTCGGGGGTCCGGATGTCGAGCGCCATGGCGTCGCACGCGAGCCCCTCGTCCGCGAGCTCGGCAGCAGCCGTCTTCACCACGTCGAGCTTGCGGCTCGCGATCACGACCCGCGCGCCGAGCTGCGCCAGCTCACGCGCGATGGCGAGACCGATACCCGTGCCGCCACCGGTGACGAAGGCGACCTGACCGGCGAGGAGGTCGGGGGCAAAGATGGTGGAACCCTTGGCAGCGGACGGGACGCGGGTCGACGAGCTCATGGTTCTCTCGAGAGTTCGGAACGTTGGAGTGTGGATGTGAGGTGTCGGGCTGCGCCCTGCTCGCTGAGAGCACGTCGGGTTTTCGGGGATCAATCGACCGGTTCGGCAAGCACCGCCCGATGTACGAGCCGACGGACCTCGTCCTTGAGCGTTGCGGACGCGTCGTTCGTGTCGTGATCGACTGGCAGGTATCCGGCGAGCACCACCGGCGCCGCAGCGAAGTGGAACAGGATCATTCCGACGCTGCCGATCAGCACCGTGGGCGGATCGAAGCGCTGAAAGACGCCCCGTTCCTGGCCTGCTCGCACGTATTCGGTGACGACTCGCAGCATCGGATGGACGTGCTCGCGGAGCAGGTTCGCGATGTCGACGTTCCGATCCACCAGCTCGCGGAACGCGAGGATGGCGAACTGGGGCTTGCGGGAGATGAGATCGACGAAGGCGTCGGTGAGTTGCTGGATTTGCTCGGCCGGGGTTCCCGGCCGTTGGATGGCCGTGACCAGCATCTCCTGGAGATGGCCCAGGATGGCCCGCAGCACTTCGGAATAAAGCTCCGCCTTGGTGGGGAAGTGGTAGTAGAGCGATGCCTTGCGAATGCCCACACGCTCCGCGATCTCCGCGAGGTTGGCGCCGCTGAAGCCGCTACGGCAGAACGCCGATTCCGCCTCTTCCAGGATCCGCTCGCGTGTGGCGGAACCGCTGCGCGAGCGGGTGGACTTGGGGTCGCGGTTCATCGTCGGCGAATGGGAGCCCGGGGCACGCTTCGACGGTCGCAGGCTGGACCGACCGGCTTTCGTCAGTAGCGGTAGATGAGCGTGGCGCCCAGCGACAGGGCCAATGCCTGGAGCTCGAGCGGGAAGTCGTTCACGGTGGTCGAGAAGTACTTGGTGCCGCCCAGGTTGACGCTCTGACCAACCGCGAACTTCCGTGACGGGTAGTGGAGCAACTGCACCATCGTCGACAGGTCGAGACCGGCGAGCGCGGGCTCGTCGAAGGTGCGGTTCAAGAATTCCCGCCACGTGACGCCCGCGCTGTAGATGAAACGGTTGCCATCGAGCGTGCCGGAATCGACGGTGGTCTTCGGTACCGGCGTGGGATCGAACCAGAACCCCGCCTGAACCCGAACGTCGGCCGTCACCCGGTACTCGACGCCGGCGCGCACCGAGAACGTGTCGTTGAATTGGCGCTGAAAGACCTGCTCTTTCATGCCCAACAGCCCGTCTCCGAGGAACTGGATGCGTTGCTTGTTCCAAGCGGTGGCCCAGTTGGTCCACACCCCATCGATGGCGACCAGCAGCTCTTCGGAAGGACGGTACGCGACACCCACCGCCACCTGACGCGGGAAGATGATGCGATAGCGGAAGCGAGTCGCCTCGTCGGCGAGCGGCCCACCGTTCAGGCTCACGAGCAACGGGTTGTCGTTCACCAGCTGCTTCACGTCGTCGGCCCAGATCACCGCGGCGCGCCCTTCGTAATCCACCGCCATGAGGTCGCGATACGTGATGCCGTAGCTGAACGGCACGCCTGGCTTCCGGTACATCAAGCCCAGGTGGTAGTTGAAGTGCGCGAAGTCGATGTCGAGAGTGTTGGAGGGGGCGAGCCCCGTGGGGAATTCCTGATCGCTCTGGATCTCGAACTTGCCGTCATCGACACCGTTCTCGGAGTCGAGCAGGTCACGCAGGAGCGGGATGTCCACGCCGATGTCCGCGATGGCGGCATCGGTGAAGAATCCGTCGCCGAGCTTCTGCCGATTTTCCATCTGACGCAGCGCGCTCACGTTGAACGTGGCGCCGACGTAGAAGCCTGAGTCGCCGATCCGATAACCGACTGCGGGAGAAAGCGTCTCGACGAAGGTGCTGGTCTCGTAGGCGGAATAGCGCAGCGGGCCACGAGTCTGGTCCCACTCGATCGCCGTGCCCCACGTCGTGCCGCCGCCCAGATCGAAGACCAGCCCGGGAATGCCGGCTCGGAACGTGCCCGGGAAGTAGACGTTGTAGATGGGCGGCGTGACGTCGTGGCTGGAGCCGCCTTCGGCGGCGGAGGAACGCTGGGTCACGAAGGGCAGCACCACCTGCGAAAGCCCGACCTCCTGGATGTCCTCGCGGTCGAGCTGGCCGAGGCCGGCGGGGTTGTAGTACCAGGCCGAGGCGCTGTCTGCGACGGCGGTCGCCGCGCCACCCATGCCCGCTTCACGCGGGCCGAAGCCGATGGTCTCGATGTAGCCCGCTTCGCACGGGACGCCCGCGAGGGCGTCCGCGACCAGGCCGCATGCGACGAGAAGGAGCCCACGAGCTCGGCTGCGCATGGCGCGCGAGCATAGACCGTAGCGCAACCCATGCCCATCCCCGCGCGGCGGTTTTCGCCTGCGCTCAGCCGCCCAGGATCGCCAAGTCGCGATAGAGCTCGAGCGCCTCTGGGTTGGCCAGCGCCTCGCGGTTGTCGACCGGCTTGCCGTGGATCAGGTTGCGAACCGCAAGCTCGACCTTCTTGCCGGAGCGCGTATACGGAATGTCGGCGACCGGGACGATCTTCGCGGGCACGTGGCGCGGGCTGGCGTTGTCGCGGATGGTCTTGCGGATCTTCGCCTCGAGCGCGGAGTCGAAGCGCACGTGGGGCCGAGTCTTGACGAAGAGCACGACACGGACGTCGCCCTGCCAGTCTTGGCCGATCACCAAGCTGTCGGCGACCTCGGGCAAGCTCTCGACGGGGCGGTAGATCTCCGCGGTGCCGATCCGCACGCCGCCGGGATTCAGCGTCGCGTCGGAACGCCCGTAAACGACCACACCGCCGCCCTCGGTGATCTCGATCAGGTCGCCGTGCGTCCACACGCCCGGGAAGCGCTCGAAGTACGCGGCGCGATAGCGCCGGTCATCAGGATCGTTCCAGAAGCCCACGGGCATCGATGGAAACGCCCGGGTGCAGACCAGCTCGCCCGGGCGGCCGACCACCGGCGCGCCCGCTTCGTCGAATGCGTACACCGCCATCCCGAGCCCACGGCACTGGATCTCCGGCGCGACTACCGGCAGGCGCGGGTTGCCCAGGACGAAGCACGAGACGATGTCCGTACCGCCCGAGATCGAGGCCAGATGCACGTCCTGCTTCACGTCGCGGTACACGTACTCGAAGCTCTCGTGGAGCAGTGGCGACCCCGTCGAGAGCACCGTTCGCAACGCCCTCAGATCGTGGCTCGCGCCGGGACGGACACCTTCTTTCTCGACGGCGGCCAGGTACTTGGCGCTGGTGCCGAAGATCGACACGCGCTCCTCGGCCGCCATGCGCCAGAGCGCATCGGGGCCGGGGTGAAAGGGCGAGCCGTCCCAGAGCACCAACGTTGCACCGGCGGCTAGTCCGGAAGTGAGCCAGTTCCACATCATCCAGCCGCAGGTCGTGAAGTAGAAGAAGCGGTCGTCGGCCTCGAGGTCGACGTGCAGCCACTGCTCCTTGACGTGCTGCAGCAGCGTGCCGCCTGCGCCGTGGACGATGCACTTGGGTACGCCCGTGGTGCCGGACGAGTACAGGATGTAGATCGGGTGCTCGAAAGGTAGCGCCGCGAACGCGAGCGGACGGCCCGCTTTGGCGGTGATCGCAGCGTCGAAACGCTCGACTGGGACGCCCAGGTCACCGACGATCGGGTTCGGTGACGCGTAGGGGATCACGAGCACCCGCTCGATCGACGGAACCTCGCGCACCAGACCGCGCACGCGCTCTAGACAGTCGTGACTCTTGCCCCCGTAGGGATACGCATCAGCGGTGACGAGCACCTTGGGCTCGATCTGACCGA
This sequence comes from uncultured bacterium, assembly GCA_964450125.1. Classification (GTDB taxonomy): domain Bacteria; phylum JADJOY01; class JADJOY01; order JADJOY01; family JADJOY01; genus JADJOY01. The sequence goes on along the minus strand of CAYVDO010000290.1, from coordinate 4,419 downwards.
ATCGATCGACCACGCCGCGCAGCCCGAAGTCCGGCGAGCACGACGACCAAACGGCGCCCAAGCTAGTGGTCGCGAGCATCGCGATCACGGCCTCCGGGACGTTCGGCACGAAGCCCGCGACACGATCACCTACACCCACGCCAGCATCCGCGAGCCACGCCGCGAGCCCCGCGACGGCAGCGTGAAGCTCTGCGTAGCTCACGACCCGCCGGCGACCGTCCTCGGCGCGTGCGACGAGTGCCGGGTGATCGTCGCGGCGCCGCAGCAGGTTCTCGGCGAAGTTGAGGCGCGCCCCGGTGAACCAACGCGCGCCCAGCATTCCGTTGCCGTCGACGAGGACCGCGTCCCAGGGACGCGTGGCACGAACTTCGGCGAGCTCCCAGATGGATTCCCAGAACGTGGCGCGTTCGTCGATCGACCACTGCCAAAGAGCGTGATCGTCGGCGAAGCGGCGACCCAGGCGTGCTTCGAGCCGGGCCTGGTAGCGCGTCAGGTTGGACGCGGCGATGCGTTCAGGGCTGGGCGTCCACAGTCGCGAGGTCATGATCGCTCCCCCGGGAGTGCGAGGGTTCGAGAGGAACCGCAGTCGAGGCGTGGGACGCTCAGCTGGCGCCGCGTTCGTCCAGGCCGCTGACGGCGAGCCGAATCGCTTCCACAGGGTCCTCGGCACGGATCACGCCAGGAAGATCCCAGGTGTTGAGGCCGACGACGCGCTTGCCGAGCTTGAGCGCGATGGCGATTTCGGAGAGCGTGCCGTACTCACCGGCCACGGCGATGAATGCGTCGGCGCTGTGGGCCAGCACCACGTTCCGTGCGTGACCCATGTTGGTGGCGATGGCGATCTGGATGTGCGGGTTCGCCCGATGCCGGGTGGGGGTGGGCAAGATGCCCACGGTCAGGCCGCGCTCTTGACGGGCACCTCTCGCAGCCGCCTCCATGACACCACCGAGTCCCCCACAGAGAAGCACGTGGCCGGCCCGCGCCACCTCGCGGCCGACCTCCATGGCGAGTGCATAGACGGCGCCGTCGCAAGTGCCGGCGCCGATCACGGCCAGTTGGAGCGGCATGGTCCTCTCGGAAGGCGTCGAGTGAGTGCGATGCAGGCGTGCGTGCTTCGAATCATGTCAGATACGTGAAGGCTTTGCGCAGCAGCGGATACGTTGCTCCCGAACTCCATGCGTATCGCAAGGTCTGCCACAGAATCCGCGGTCGTGCGTAGAAGCGGATCAGCATGGTGCGCTGCATCGACTTGAGCCACGTCACCGACAGCGTTCCCCGGCTCGCCACGGGGTTCGAGAAGCTGCCACGCCCGGGGTCGGATGCCCAGCCTTCGATTCGTCCGAGGCTCTTGAGCTCTTCCCCCGACCGGGTGCCCGGCAGTGGACGGAAGCCGTGGAAGTTGGCTCCGGTGAGGTCGAGCTTGAGCGCCAGTTCGAGCGTGGCTCGCACGTCGTCGGGCTCCTCGTCCGGGTAACCGAGCATGAAGAAGCCGTGCACCGGGAACCCCTCGCTGCGCGCCAGTTTTACCTTCTCCTCGATCAGCTCGACGGAGAGTGCCTTGCGCATGTGCTTCAAGATGCGCGGGGATCCGGACTCGATGCCGACCACGAGCGCGTAGCAGCCGCCGCCGCGCATCTCGCGCAGCATCTCGCGCTCCAGCGTCTCGAGCCGCACGCCGTTGGGCATCGTCCAGGTGATGCCGAGCCCGCTCGCGCGGAGCGCGCGGCTGAAGCGGATCACGTACTCGCGGTCCCACGTGAAGTTGTCGTCCTCGATGTGGATCTCGCGGATTCCGTGACGGCGGTGCAGGTGCTCGATCTCGCTCATCACGTGCTCGATCGATCGCGTGCGCATGGCGCGGCCGGTGACGGTGAATCCGGCGCAGAACGTACAGCGATACGGGCAGCCGCGGGTCACGATGATCGGAGCGAAGGGTCGCTGCCGCACGAAGAGGGTCGGGGGGAATTGCTGATATCGAGCGGGGTCGATGGACGACCAATCGGGGTAGCCGAGCGTGTCGAGCTCTTCGACGAAGTGCGGTTCCGAGGATGTGATCCCGTCGCCGCGGCGCATCGTCAGCCCGGGGATCTCGGCTGGATCGAGGGGCCGGCCGTTCGCGAGTCGGTCGGCGATCGCCACGATGCCCCGTTCGGCCTCACCACGAAATGCCAGATCCAAGGCAGGTGTGGTGAGAAGCGTCTCGCCGGCCGCTGCCGATGCGTGTGGGCCGCCGAGGATCGTCGGCACCCCCGGCCGAACGTCGCGAACGACCTCGCAGAGCGGCCCTACGTTCACGACATCGGATGTGAAGGCCGTGAGCCCCACCAGCTCCGGGCGAAATCGCTCGAGGGCTTCGCGCCAGTCGTCGAGCGTGCCGCGTTCGAGCGTCAGGTCGAGGACGCGTGGCTCGTGGCCTGCACACCTGAGCGCCGAGGCGAGATAACCCAGCCCCAGTGGCGGCAGGATCTGAAGTACCTGGCCACGCGGACGCGGCGGGACGGCGAGCAGCACTCGCACGCCGACACTCGGGGTGCGGGTTATGCCCCGCCGGGCACGGCGAGCCACGCTGCGACGGTCGTGGCGGTGACGCTCGAACCCGTGGCGCTGCGTTGGGCTCCCGCTGCCCAAAGATTCGCCCACCACATCAGGATCGCCGCCAGCACCACGCCGGCGAGGAGTGCTGCCAGGCTCAGCACGAAGCCGCGCATGAGGCGACGTTCCTCGGCACGATGTAGGCGGATGTCCATGGGGTGCGAGCGGGACGAACGCGGTCCCGGATCGTCGCCATGCTACCACCACGGTCCCGGAATTGGGCCAATCGACCGGGGTGTGCGCGGCGGCTGTCAGGCGCCGGGGCCACGGACGGACGCGCGATCAGGGAAAGGGTACGTTGCCGAGAAGTGCGAATCGGGTGAGCGCAGGCGAGAGGCTGCCGAAGCTCAACAAGCGATCGTGGAAGGTGCGGAGCCGGAACGCAGCGCCTTCGCGTTCGCGGAGCCGTGCGCGCAAGTCGAGCAAGAGCTCGCGACCGACGAGATACGTCGACGCCTGCGTGGGCCATGCCGCATAACGCCGAACCTCGGCGCGCGCGGTGTCGGGATCGAGACCGACCCTTTCGACGAGGCGCGCGACGGCTTCCTCGGGCGACCACTCGCCGCGATGCAGGCGCACGTCGACGTCCACGCGCCAGGTACGGAAGAGTGCGTCGCGAAGCTGGGTCAGCTCGACACGCGGATCGTCGCTCAGCCCTTCCTCGACCATCATCTGCTCCGCGTAGAGCGCCCATCCCTCGCAAAGCAGCGGCGTTCCGTAGAGCGATCGCGCCGATGCTCCCGCTCGCTTGGCGTGAGCGAGCTGCAGGTGATGGCCCGGGTAAGCCTCGTGCACGACGAGCTGGGTCAGGGTGGGCCGGGCGTGATGTGCAAGCCAAGCCTCGCGGGCGTCCGCGTCCAGTTGCTCGGGTACGGGTGTGACGTAGAAGAGGCCACGTCCCCCGGATTCGAGCACGGCGGGCGGCAGATACGCGGCGATCGGGATCAGCGGTCGCTCGAAGGCGGGGGTCTCGACGATGGCGAGCTCGTCGTCGGTGAGGGTGACCAGCTCGCGCTCGGCGAGGAACGCGCGCACGCGCGCCACTTCTTCGCGGTAGGCGGGCAGGATCGCGTCAGGTGGGGGATGGTCGTGGCCCTGCTCGCGCCAAAGCTCGCTCCAGCCTCGGTCGGCATCGAGCCGTGCGGCGACCTCGCGGAGCCGCGCCTCCGTGTCACGGCGTACCCGCGCGGCGAGGGCGAGGAGCTGGTCGGTGCTGATGGCGAGGCCGTGGGCCTTGGCGAAACGGTAGGTGAATGCGTCCTCGCCGAGCGCTGCGGAACGGTTCGCCTCGCCGGACGCGAGCCGTTCGCGCAGGTGGGTCGCATAGGCTTCGAAGGCGCGCATCGCCGTCGCACAACCGTGGGCGACGGCGTTCTGCAGCTTGGTGGGTGCCGTGGCGGCGAGGGCGGGGATGGTTTCGGTGAGGAACGGACGAGCGCCACTACAGGCCTCGATGGCGTTCTCGGCGAGCAGCCGCGCGGGACGATCGAGATTCGCGACTCCTTCGGTGAGCAGCCTGGGAATCTCGACCAGGCGTGCGGAGATCGCTTCGAGCCTGTCGATGATCGGGCGGGACTCGCGGACGGCGAGTAGGTAGCACGCGTAGATTGCCGTCTCCGGGTAGATGGCCGGGTTCCACGTGTGGGTGCGCACCTCGCGCCAGTCGTGGAGGTCGGCCTCCAGGACTCCCAGCACCTGGGCCCGGTCGAGGATCGAATCGGCGTCGAGCGCAGTCGCAGGGAGGTCGGCGAGCGACTGCGCCAGGTGCTCGGTCTCGACGAGCTGAGTCTCGAGGAGATGGAAGCCCACCTGATCCGCAAGGCGCTC
>CAYVDO010000289.1:0-10738 GCA_964450125.1 uncultured bacterium | reverse complement strand
CAGGAGATGGATGGAGTCGTTGCGAGCAACTAGGAATCGTTCCCCTGCGCTGTTCGTGATCGATTGGGAGACGTTAGAACCAACATTTCAGTCCCAGGGAGCCGTCACTCGCCGGAAAGGTGGGGCCCGCACGTCGGGATCGCCGGAACGGTGACATGGTGCCCACGTCACGTTGATGGTTCAACGGACACTTCGACACGGCAGATTGCGGGGGAACACTTTTCAGCACGGCTCGAGTCGTGCGCGAAGGTTCAGGTAGGTGAAGCGATCGTGACGAGGGCGGTGAGTGAATGCCGCCCGAGGACGGTCCTCCAGGATGAAGGATGGGGCGACGAGAATCGCAACGCGGTAGCCGCGGAGTACGCCGACGGTCTTCCTCGGATCGTGAGCTCGAGTGACGGACCCGCTCGAAACCGAGCAGATCGATCTGGAAGGGGCGATTCGATTCTCGTCGAAGGACAGCGAAGGAAACGAACGATCGAATGGCGCAGAGGACAGGCCACACCACGGGGTGTCGCCACGCGGCCGGGATCTCAGCAGGGGAGGGGTTCTCCTCGACGGCTGGGTCGGTGCGCCGCGGGTCACGTGAAGCCGCGCCGAGGATCGGAGATTCGCCGCTGAGACGCTCACCCCGGATGCGTCCCTAGGGAGCCGTCGGGCTCGCGATCGCCGCCCCGGGAGGGCCGGTGATCGGCAGATCGAAAGTAGAGGTCCGGCACCAGCTTCTGCGCGCACGCGAGGCGCAGGATGCGCTCCTACAGGCCGCGCTCTCGGCACGGGTGCAGGCGCGTTTCCTCGCCCTGGACGCCTTCGAATCCGGCGAGGCGCTGGCACTCTACGCCGCGACGCGTGGTGAAGTCGCAACCGAGCAAGTGCTCGCGAGCGCGCTCGCCAGCGGCAAGCGGGTGAGCTTCCCGAGGGTCGAGCGCCCGAAGCGACGGCTGCAGTTCCATTCGGTGCGTGCTTGGTCGGATCTCGCGCCCGGGGCATTCGGCATACTCGAGCCGGACGACCTCCCGCACACACGGGTGGATCCAGGATCGATCGACGTTATCGCGGTTCCCGGAGTGGCGTTCGATCGCCGCGGGCATCGCTTGGGCTATGGGGGTGGGTACTACGATCGACTGCTGGGACATCGCACGACGCGACCACGTTGCGTGGTGGGGCTAGCATTCGACTTTCAGGTCCTCGACGAGCTTCCGCACGACGCGGACGACGAGCCGATGGACTGGGTCGTGACGGAATCGTGGGCCTTCTCTCCGAATCGCATCGAGTCGGCGGCGCTCGCACGCACGCCCTCGGTGGCGGAGGAGGTGTGACGATGGACTTTGCAGGAGTGGCGTTGGTTCTCTTGGCCGGGCTCGCCGTGGGTGGCGGGGTGGGGTTCTGGCTCAAGCAGACGGTATCGGGAGCACAGGTCGAGGCTGAGCGAGAGAAGCTCGAGGCCGAACGGCAGCGTGCACGGGACCTAGTCGCGCAGGCGGAGCGGGAGGCGGAGACGCGCCGGCGCGAGGCCGAGCTGCAGGCGAAGGACTTCATCTTCCGAGCCAAGTCCGAGTTCGAGGAGCAGACGCGAGATGAGCGGCGCGAGATCCAGGCGCTCGAGAAGCGCTTGCTGCAGCGCGAGGAGCACCTCGATCGGAAGATGGATCAGGTGGACACCCGCCTTGCGGATCTCGACAAGCGCGACGCTGCGGTGAAACAAAAGGATCAGTCGGTGAGCACACGTGCCGCAGAGGTGGACGAACTGCACCGCAAGGCGCTCGAGAAGCTGGAGGAAGCGGCGGGCATGAGCGCCGACGAAGCGAAGCGCCAGATCGTCGATCGCGTCATCGGGGAGGCAAAGCACGAGAGCGTCAAGCTGGTCCGCAAGATCGAGGACGAGGCGCGCGAAAACGCGGAGCAAAAGGCCAAGTGGATCATCGGCCAAGCGATCCAACGCTACGCGGGTGAGTACGTGGCCGAGCGCACGGTCACGGTGTTTCCGTTGCCCAGCGACGAGCTCAAGGGGCGAATCATCGGGCGGGAAGGTCGCAACATCCGCGCGATCGAGGCGGCGACGGGGGTCGACCTCATCGTCGACGACACCCCCGAGACGGTCATCATCTCCTGCCACAATCCCATTCGGCGAGAGGTTGCGCGACGCACGCTCGAGGCCCTCATTGCGGATGGGCGAATTCACCCAACGCGCATCGAGGACACGGTCGCGAAAGTGAGCGCGGAGGTCGAAGCGAGCGTCAAGGAAGCCGGCGAGCAAGCGCTCTACGAAGTCGGCGTGCGGGGGGTGCATCCGGAGATCGTCCGAACGCTCGGCATGCTCAAGTACCGCACCAGCTACACGCAGAACGTGCTGCAGCACTCGATCGAGGCGGCATTCCTGTGTGGCGCGATGGCGGCCGAGCTCGGGCTCGACCCGCGCAAGGCGCGGCGCGCCGCGTTGTTGCACGACATCGGCAAGGCCGTGTCTCACGAGGTGGAGGGATCGCACGCTGTCATCGGCGGCGAGATCGCACAGAAGTTCCACGAACAAAGCGACATCGTGCACGCGATCGCGGCTCACCACGAGGACATTCCGCAGGAGGGCATCTTGCCGGTACTCGTACAAGCAGCCGACGCGATCAGCGGTGCACGTCCGGGAGCGCGGCGCGAGATGCTCGCCAGCTACATTCAGCGCCTCGAGGATCTCGAGCGTATCGCTGGCAGCTTCGAAGGAATCGAGAAGTCCTACGCAATCCAGGCCGGCCGCGAGCTGCGCGTGATCGTGCAGAGCCAGAGAGTCACCGACGATGGTGCGCTCGTCATCGCGCGCGACATTGCGAAAAAGATCGAGGACGAGATGACATTCCCGGGTCAGATCAAGGTGACAGTCGTTCGCGAAACGCGATCGGTACACTACGCCCGCTGAGCACACGGGGTCGCGACGACGCGCCCGTCCGTGCCCGCGTGCCGTCGCCGAGACCTCCAAGCTCGCTCTTTTCGTGCTCCGCCGGAGGAACTAGCCTCTTGCTCCGGCTTGCCGACGCCGATCCGCGTGCCGTCGGCGCCCCTCTCGCTTCCTGGACGATCCGTGACTCGCTCCCCCGCCACCGATATCGATTCGGCCCTCCGGCTTCTCGAAAGAGGGGCTGTCGAGATTCTCCCCGAGGGCGCGTTGCGTGCGAAACTCGAGAAGAGCGCACGAACGGGTGATCCTCTCATCATCAAGGCGGGTTTCGATCCCACGGCGCCAGATCTGCACTTGGGCCACTCCGTCGTCATCCACAAGCTCAAGCAGTTTCAGGATCTCGGTCACCAGGTTGTATTCCTGATCGGCGACTTCACCGGGATGATCGGCGACCCGAGCGGCAAGAACGAAACGCGACCCCAGCTCACCGCGGAGCAGGTCGCCGCCAACGCTCGAACTTACGAGCGTCAGATCTTCAAGGTGCTCGAGCCAACGCGGACGCAAATCGCCTTCAACAGCAGCTGGACATACGCGCTTTCACCGATGGATCTGGTGCGCCTGATGGCGAAGCAGACGGTAGCGCGGATGCTCGAGCGCGACGACTTCGCGAAGCGCTACCAAGACGAAAAGCCGATCAGCGTGCACGAGTTCCTGTATCCGTTGCTTCAGGCGTACGACTCTGTGGCGTTGAAGGCGGATGTCGAGCTCGGGGGTACGGATCAGAAGTTCAATCTGCTGTTGGCGCGGGAGATTCAGCGGGACTACGGCGTCGAGCCGCAGGTGGCGCTGATGATGCCGCTGCTCGAGGGGCTCGACGGCGTACAGAAGATGAGCAAGTCGCTGGGGAACTACGTCGGGATCGATGAGCCGCCGTTGGAGATGTTCGGCAAGCTGATGTCGATCAGCGACGACCTCATGATGCGTTACTTCGAACTCCTCAGCGGGGTGCCCAACGACGAGCTGAAGGCGATGAGCAACGCGATGCTCACCGGATCGCTCAATCCGATGCATGCCAAGCGAGGCCTGGGCCGCGAGATGGTGGCACGTTTCCACGGCGACGCGGCCGCCGAGGCTGCCGAAGCCGAGTGGCTCAAGCAGTTCAGCCAGCGCGAGCTGCCAAGCGCGATCGAGGAACGAGAACTTCCGACCGGTCCCGAACGCGTGTGGATCTGCAAGTTGCTCAAGGACGTCGGTCTGGTGACGTCGACCAGCGAAGCCCGTCGTCTGATCGAGGGAGGTGGGGTGCGTCTGGATGGCGAGCGACTCGCCAACGCCGAGGTCGGCGTAGAGCCCCACGGAACTCATCTGCTCCAGGTCGGCAAGCGACGCCACCTGAAGGTGAGATTCGTCTGAAGCGGCGTACCCGAACGGCGGGTGCCCGGAACCCAGGAGGTCGAGATGTCACGGTCGTACCAGATCGCGGTAATTCCCGGAGACGGCACTGGTCCCGAGGTGGTTGCCGAAGCACTGAAGGTGGCCCGCGCGGCAGGCACGAGGTTCGGCTTTACGCTCTCGACGACGGAATACGATCTCGGTGGAGAGCGCTACAAGCGCACGGGTGAGACGCTACCGGACGCAGTCTTGGACGAGCTGCGCGGCTATCGGGCGATCCTGCTCGGGGCGATCGGGCACCCGGACGTGGCGCCGGGGATCCTCGAGAAGGGCATTCTCCTCAAGGCGCGATTCGCGCTGGATCAGTACGTGAATCTTCGTCCAGTGAAGCTTTATCCCGGTGTGAAGACACCGTTACGTGACAAGGGACCGGAGCACATCGACTTCGTCGTGGTACGCGAGAACACCGAAGGCCTGTACGGCGGCATGGGAGGCATTCAATACAAAGGCACCGCCAACGAGGTCGCGACGCAGATCCTGTGCGCCACTCGCCACGGAGTGGAACGGTGTCTGCGCTACGCGTTCGATCTCGCTCGTCGTCGGCCGCGCAAGACGCTCACCCTCTGCGGCAAGACCAATGTGCTCACGTTCGCGTTCGACCTGTGGTGGCGCGCGTTCAACGAGATCGGCGCGGCCGACTACCCGGACGTGAAGCGCGAGTATGCGCACGTCGACGCGACCACCATGTGGATGGTCAAGAATCCCGAGTGGTTCGACGTGATCGTCACCGACAACATGTTCGGCGACATCATCACGGACCTGGGCGCAATGATTCAGGGTGGCATGGGTATCGCGGCCGGCGGGAACATCAATCCCGAGGGCGTCAGCATGTTCGAGCCGATCGGTGGAAGCGCGCCGAAGTACACGGGGAAGGGGGTGATCAACCCCCTCGCCGCGATCTGTTCGGCAGGCATGATGCTGGAACACCTGGGCGAGCGGGACGCGGCGGAGGCGATCGAGAACGCTGTGATGACCGTCACGGGCACGAAGCTGGCAAGCCTCGATGCGGGAAAGATGGGCTACTCCACCGCCGAGGTGGGGGATCTGGTGACACGAGCTCTCAGCTGAGCGTCAGCCGCGCTTTGCTGGTGGCGGACGTCGAGCTCGACGCAACCGACTCGACGGCTTACCGCTCTGCTCCCGATCGTAGCGGGCGACGATGGTGGTCGAGATACCCCCTCGGACGCCGAACACGCCGCGGACTTCCATGCGGCATGGCTCGAGACACTGGATGAGGTCGTCGAGAATCCGATTGGTGACGGCCTCGTGGAAAGTCCCTTGATTCCGGAACGATTGGAGATAGAGCTTCAAGCTCTTGAGCTCGATGATGTATGCGTTCGGAACGTAGTCGATCTCGATCGTCGCGAAGTCGGGTTGACCCGTGCGCGGGCAGAGACACGTGAACTCCGGCGCGCGGATTTGGATCAGGTAATCGCGCTCGGGACGCGGATTGGGCACGGGCTCGAAGATCGAGTTCATGGAGAGTCCTCGTCGGGTGCGCCGGCGATTCGATTGCGGCCCGCTTCCTTCGCGCGGTAGAGGGCCGCATCGGCCGCAGCGAGAATGTCGGCAGCCGAACGGATCTCGCGATTTGGCATCGACGCGACACCGATACTGACTGTGAGACCGAGCGAAAGGCCGCCGTTGACGAAGCGATGGCTCGCGATCCTGGAGCGTAGATCATCGGCAAGCTGCCCGCCCTCGTCGCCCGTCGTGAGGGGAAGGAGCAGGACAAATTCCTCGCCACCGTAGCGAGCGAAGAGATCACCCTGTCGTAGGCGGGCGCGCACGAGCGCTGCGAACTCGCGAAGGACGAAGTCGCCCCACGCGTGGCCGTAGTTATCGTTGACCAGCTTGAAGTGGTCGAGATCGAGCAGCAGGCAAGTCAACGGAGCGTCGTGCCGAACGGCCTTGGCAACTTCCTCCTCCGCTCGGGCGTTCAGGAAACGTCGGTTGTATATGCCGGTCAACTCGTCGGTGATGGTAATCGCTTCGAGCTTCTTTTGGCGCTCGACGGCGGTGTCGAGCGCCTCTTTGAGTCGCATCATGACCTTGACCCGGGCGCGCAACTCGAGAGGCTCGAACGGCTTGGTTATGTAGTCGTCCGCGCCCTCGAGTCCTCGCAACTTGTCGCCCAGCGATGCGCGCGACGTGAGGATCATTACAAGGGTGCTGGCGAGATCCGTGGAGCGGCGAATCCACTGTACGAGCTGGAGGCCGCCGATCCGAGGCATCTCTAGGTCGGTTATCACGAGGTCGGGCTGGTCGCAACGAATGCGCTCCATCGCGTCGAGACCGTCTTCGGCTTGTGCTACCTCGAGATCCAAGGGCTTGAGAATTCGTGCGACGTTCTCACGTAGCAGGCGATCGTCGTCGACGACGAGAACACGATGGCTCACGGCTTCGTCCGCTACAAAAAAGTAGAGCCTCCCCGACAGGTTCGTCGGGGAGGCTCAAGTTCAAACCCGGCAGCGACCTACTCTCCCACCAGGTCTCCCTGGCAGTACCATCGGCGTGGAGGGGCTTAACGGCCGTGTTCGGAATGGGAACGGGTGTGACCCCCTCGCTATGGCCACCGGATACTTCGTCAATCTCAGAGAAAATACAAACATCGTCTCTCGACAACTGGGCAAGGGCCATGAAACACGTCAAGCACCGATCGGTCTCAGGTTTGGAAGTAAGGCAATCAAGCCTTACGGCCTATTAGTACCGGTCGGCTGCAGGGGTTAACCCCCCTTCCACCTCCGGCCTATCAACCTCGTAGTCTCCAAGGGGCCTTAAGAGGGATCGCTCCCTCGGGAGATCTCATCTTGGGGTGGGCTTCCCGCTTAGATGCTTTCAGCGGTTATCCCTTCCGGACATAGCTACCCAGCGGTGCCCCTGGCGGGACAACTGGTGCACCAGAGGTCCGTCCATCCCGGTCCTCTCGTACTAGGGACAGCTCCCCTCAAATCTCCTGCGCCCACGGTAGATAGGGACCGAACTGTCTCACGACGTTCTAAACCCAGCTCGCGTACCACTTTAATCGGCGAACAGCCGAACCCTTGGGACCTGCTTCAGCCCCAGGATGTGATGAGCCGACATCGAGGTGCCAAACCTCCCCGTCGATATGGACTCTTGGGGGAGATCAGCCTGTTATCCCTGGCGTACCTTTTATCCGTTGAGCGATGGCCCTTCCATACGGAACCACCGGATCACTAAGACCTGCTTTCGCACCTGCTCGACCCGTCGGTCTCGCAGTCAAGCTCCCTTATGCCTTTGCACTCGACGGCCGGTTTCCAATCGGCCTGAGGGAACCATCGCGCGCCTCCGTTACTTTTTGGGAGGCGACCGCCCCAGTCAAACTACCCACCAGACAGTGTCCCCGACCCGGGTGACGGGCCTAGGTTAGAACTCCAGAGTCACAAGGGTGGTATTCCAAGGTTGGCTCCACGAGAACTAGCGCCCCCGCTTCAAAGCCTCCCACCTATCCTCTACATGCGACCCCGAAGGTCAGTGTCAAGCTATAGTAAAGGTGCACAGGGTCTTTCCGTCTAGCCGCGGGTAGAGGGCTTTTTCACCCCCTAATCAATTTCACTGAGTCCCTGGTTGAGACAGTGGGGAAGTCGTTACGCCATTCGTGCAGGTCGGAACTTACCCGACAAGGAATTTCGCTACCTTAGGACCGTTATAGTTACGGCCGCCGTTTACCGGGGCTTCGGTTCGTTGCTTTGCAGGTTACCCCGCTGACAAGTCCCCTTAACCTTCCGGCACTGGGCAGGCGTCAGTCCGTATACGTCGTCTCGCGACTTCGCACAGACCTGTGTTTTTAGTAAACAGTCGCTACCCCCTGGCCACTGCGACCCTCATCGGCTCCACGGGCAAGCCGCTTCACCTAGCGAGGGCGCACCTTCTTCCGAAGTTACGGTGCCAATTGGCCGAGTTCCTTAACCAGGGTTATCTCAAGCGCCTTAGGATTCTCTCCTCGCCCACCAGAGTCGGTTTACGGTACGGTCACCAGATCCACTCGCTACGAGGCTTTTCTTGGAAGCATGGGATCAACCAGTTTGCGTCCCGACAGGGACTCCCCATCACCTCTCGGAGTTGACGACGCCCCGGATTTGCCTAAGGCGTCCTCCTACAGGCTTGGACCCACATCCAGTAGTGGGATGGCCTACCCTTCTCCGTCCCCCCTTCGCTCAAACGTGAACCTAGTGGTACAGGAATGTTGACCTGTTTTCCATCACCTACGCCATTTGGCCTCGGCTTAGGAACCGACTAACCCTGAGCGGATTAACCTTCCCCAGGAAACCTTGGGCTTACGGCGAGCGGGCTTTTCACCCGCTTTATCGCTACTCATGCCTGCATTCTCTCTTCCAGGACCTCCAGCAGTCCTCGCGGTCTGCCTTCGTCGGCGACTGGAATGCTCCCCTACCGCTCGATGTAGCCGCAGCTCCATCGAACCCGCAGCTTCGGCAACGTGCTTGAGCCCCGTTACATCTTCGGCGCAGACTCGCTTGACCAGTGAGCTGTTACGCTTTCTTCAAAGGATGGCTGCTTCTAAGCCAACCTCCTGGCTGTCTCAGCGCTTCCACTTCCTTTTCCACTTAGCACGTATTTGGGGGCCTTAGCTGGCGGTCTGGGCTCTTTCCCTCTCGACTACGGACCTTATCACCCGCAGTCTGTCTCCCGCGCTTGAACTCGTCGGCATTCGGAGTTTGGTTGGGTTTGGTAATCTGGTAGGACCCCTAGCCCATCCAGTGCTCTACCTCCGACGGTCACCACGCGAGGCCATACCTAAATATGTTTCGGGGAGAACCAGCTATCGCCGGGTTTGATTGGCCTTTCACCCCTACCCACAGCTCATCCGAAGAGTTTTCAACCTCTCCCGGTTCGGGCCTCCACCTCGTTTTACCGAGGCTTCACCCTGGCCATGGGTAGATCACCCGGCTTCGGGTCTGCTCCACGCAACTCAACGCCCCGTTCGGACTCGCTTTCGCTTCGGCTCCACCTGTCACGGCTTAACCTTGCTGCGTAGAGCAACTCGCAGGCTCATTATGCAAAAGGTACGCGGTCACCCAGAACCCTGACGGGTTCAACGGGCTCCCACTGCTTGTAGGCGCACGGTTTCAGGTACTATTTCACTCCCCGCACTGGGGTGCTTTTCACCTTTCCCTCACGGTACTTGTTCGCTATCGGTCGCCGGGTAGTATTTAGCCTTGGAAGATGGTCCTCCCAGATTCCCGCAGGGTTTCACGTGTCCCGCGGTACTCGGGTACGACAACCAGGAAGCTGCGGCCGTTTCGCTTACGGGGCTTTCACCCTCTTCGGCTGGATTTCCCAAACCATTCGGCTACGATCGCAGTTTTTGACTTCCCGACACCGCTGCAGTGGTGTCCGTCGCCGCCCCACAACCCCGAGTCAACAACGCCTGCAGGCTATGCGTTGGCTCGGTTTGGGCTGTTCCCCGTTCGCTCGCCACTACTAGGGGAATCTCGTTTGATTTCTTTTCCTGGGGTTACTGAGATGGTTCAATTCACCCCGTTCACTTCCAACCCCCTATGGATTCAGGGGCGGATCCACGCCCATGACGGCGTGTGGGTTTCCCCATTCGGAGATCCCCGGATCGAAGCCTGTTTAGCGGCTCCCCGAGGCTTATCGCAACTTTCTACGTCCTTCTTCGTCTCCCGGCGCCAAGGCATCCACCGTACGCCCTTAGTAGCTTGATTGCCAATCCTAAGATCGCTCGGTACCTCAACGCTTTCATGACCCTTGCCCAATTGTCAAAGACCGATGCACGTCAGCATTAGAGTCGAGTATTACACTCGCTCACTAAGTTCAGGGTGGAGCTGATCGGAATCGAACCGACGGCCTCCGCCTTGCAAGGGCGGCGCTCTCCCAACTGAGCTACAGCCCCGCAGCGTTACGGAGGTGTCAGTGTACAGCGAGTACGTCTGATGCCGCCCTAGGCGTCTCGCGCTGCCGTCATGCACGGGGCAAGTGGCCGCTCGTCACTATTTCGTGACTGCGTTGCTACTGGGTGGGCCTAGGTAGATTTGAACTACCGACCTCACGCTTATCAGGCGTGCGCTCTGACCAACTGAGCTATAGGCCCGAATCTCGCGAGTGCGAGAGCGGTGGCTAATTCAAGACTACTTCAAGGCCCGACGGCACGACGCAGAAGCCATGCCCTATGTTTCGCGCCCCGGCAAAGCCGTTAGAACAAAGCTGGGGCGCATCGGTCTCTCAAGACTAGATAGTACGCAGAGTGTCGGGTTTGGCGGCCGTTCGTCGACGGCGCGCTGCGCTGCCGACGGCTGACCGAACGAAGTGTCGCTGCCTGCGACCGCGAAGGCCATCAGGCCACGATACTCCTTAGAAAGGAGGTGATCCAGCCGCAGGTTCCCCTACGGCTACCTTGTT
>CAYVDO010000288.1:0-10744 GCA_964450125.1 uncultured bacterium | reverse complement strand
TGTGGGCGGGGGGCTTGAAAAGCCCCCCGGACAACCTCAGAGCAGCGTGCCGCGCAGGAACAGGCTCGCGAACGTGAAGTAGATGATGATGCCGCTCACGTCGACGAGCGTGGCCACGAACGGCGCCGAGGCGCTCGCCGGGTCGAAGCCCACCCGCCTGAGCACCAGCGGCAGCATCGAGCCCGAGAGCGCGCCCCACAGCACCACTCCCACCAAGCTCGCGGACACCGTGAACGCGATCAGCAGATAGTGCTCGCCGTAGAGCGTGTCGCGACTCGGCCACACCAAGATTCGGATGAAGCCGATCCCGCCGAGAATGCCGCCGAGCGTGAGCCCCGCAGCGATCTCGCGGCGCATGACCCGCCACCAATCGGCGAGCCGCACCTCCCCCAGCGCCATGGCACGGATCACCAACGTGGAGGCTTGCGATCCCGTGTTGCCGCCGCTCGAGATGATGAGCGGGATGAAGAGCGCCAGCACCACGGCGCGCGCGATCTCGTGCTCGAAGTAGCCCATCGCGGTGGCGGTGAGCATCTCGCCGACGAAGAGCACCACCAGCCAGCCGGCGCGCTTGCGGATCATGGTGAAGAAACCGACGTTGAGATACGGCGCGTCGAGGGCCTCGACACCGCCGTACTTCTGCATGTCTTCGGTGGCCTCTTCCTCGACGACGTCGAGGATGTCGTCGGCCGTGACGATTCCCTTCATCTTGCCGTCGCTGTCGACGACCGGGATCGCCACGAGGTCGGAGTCGCGAAAGAGCTGGCTGAGCGCTTCCTGATCCAGGTCGTCGCTCGCCAACACCAGGTCCGACTGCATCACGTCGCCCACCAGGCTGTCGGGAGGCGCCATGAAGAGCTCGCGCAGCGACAGCACGCCGATGGGACGTTGCTCGGCGTCGAGGGCGTATGCGTAGTAGAGCGTCTCGGGATGCTCGCGCACCTGACGCCGCAGGTAACGGATGGCCTCGTCGGCGGTCATGTCCGGACGGACGCGCGCATAACGGGGGCTCATGAGGCCGCCCGCTTCGTCCTCGGCGTAGAGCAGCAGCGCCGTCACTTCCTTGCGCGTGACGGCGTCGAGAAGCGTCAGGATCGAGTCGCGCTCCTCGACCGGCACCTCTTGCACGAGGTCCGCAACGTCGTCGGGCGGCAAGAGCCGCACCCACGAGCGGCGCTCGTCGGCGGGGATGCGCGCGAGCAACGTCGCCTGATCGAGTGCCGAGAGCGCCATGAAGAAATCCTCGGCCTCCACCCTCGGCAGCAGCCGGAATCCCTCGAAACGGTCCTCCTCGGAGAGCACCGTCCACGCCTCGCGAAGCTCGGAGGCGTCGAAGCTCTCGTCGTCGACCCGTACGGGTTCGGTGGGCTCCGCCATGGCACGCCCACCGCGACTCCCGAAGCGCCCGCGGCGGGCGCCGGAGACTAGCAGCGAGGGAAAACCGCGGCGACTGAAAACACCGCCGGCGAATCGCGCGCGGCGGCGAGGGCTCAGGTCGATCGAGGTAGCGGCGTGAAGACAGCCGCACCGAAGTCGCGACCCTCGAACGTGAACGCCTCGGTGAGGTCGAGGGCGCGCATCACGGCAAAGCTCGTGCAATCCGTGAACGAGAACATCCGATCTGCAAACCGAACGAAGATCTTCCACGCCTCGGCGCGCAACGCGCCATCCACGTGGATGGTCCGGCACCACGAGGTCTCCGCAAGTCGCTCGCCGAAGGTGAGCGCTGCGGCGTCCCCGACGCGCATGCGAATCAGGGTGAACGCCGCAGCAACGTCGCCCGCGACGCGCAGCTCGGTGGTCCGGGGGCGTTCGGCCCCTCACGGGATCAACGCTGAAGTGCCCAGGCGCCGAAGATCCGGTTGTAGCGGATGAGCCAGACCTCGTCGCGATCGGTGCGAACGCGGAAGTAATCCTGGGGCGAGTCGGTGGGATGGGCTGAGCTTCCGAGCCAGCGATCCATCACCTCGACGACCCGGCGCCGCTCGCCGTCGACGACCAGAGCGCGCGGCTCCTCGCCGGCCCGGGCGCCGGCGTAGGCCTCGACCTTCACCAGCTCCCAGCTCACGCGGGCAGCCCCAGGAATCGGGCCGCTCGACCGGCGTCGGTGCGCAGCCCACGTAAGGTGGTACGAAAAATGCGCTTATCCGTCAACACATGGCCTCAGTCGTGACCAGCCCACAACGCAGCCGCACGCGTGAGACATGACCAATTATCATCATGATTACAATATCTTACAATCCGCCTGACGGCATGAGCTCCGAACCGGCGCCACCCTCACTTCCCGAATCCCACAGCGAAAGATCGTTGACCAAACTACAACGCGTTGCCTCTTCGACATCTGTCGGATTCCCAGAAGCGCCCCATTACAGCGAGTCTAATGCGCGAGAGCCCACCAGGATGGACATGCCGCTGATCGCGAATCGCTACCGGCCGACCCGCGCCCTCGGGCGCGGTACCACGGGCGAGACCTGGTTGGTCACCGACATCATGAGCCAGGACGCGCCACGCGCCCTCAAGTGGATCGCCACCGCCATCCAGGGTGGCACCGCGGCGCGCTCCGATGCGGACGGCCTCACCACGACCGCGAGCCCCGTTCCGCGCGCCACCGCAGACGCGTGCCGCGCCGCGCTCGCGGGCGAGTTCCACCTGCTGGCCACCCTCGATCACCCACATCTCACCCGCGTCTTCGACTTCGGTCACGACGATACCCGGGGTGGGTGGTACCTCGTGGAGGAATGGTCGAGCGGCCGGCCCGTCCCGATACGAGCGGCCGACGAGCCGCGGGCGCTCGACGCCCAAGCCGTCGCCACGCTGGCACGACAGCTCCTCGACACCCTCGCCTTCCTCCACGAGCGCGGTGTCGTTCATGGCGATATCCAACCGGCGAACGTGCTGATCGAGGATCGCGACAGCGCACCCTATCTGCGGCTGATCGATTTCTCGGGCGCGCTCGCTCGCTGGCTTCCCGCAGCGCAGCTCACCGGCACACCGGGCTTCATCGCGCCGGAAGTGCTCGCTGGCGCACCTCGCTCCGCTGCCACCGATCTCTACGCGGCCGGCGTGCTGCTCGCCGGCATGCTGCCCGGGAACGGGCGCACCGACGGCCTTCCCGCGCCGCTCGCGGATCTCTGCGATGGATTGCGGCAGCGTGACCCCAGCCTGCGCCTCGCGAGCGCCCACGCCGCCTCGCGCATCCTGAACGACGACGGCGCTCCGTCGGCACATCCACCGGCGATCGCCCAAGCGCCGCTCTTCGGCCGCGATCGCGAGCTCGATCAGGCGCTCGACCAACTCGGGCTCGCGGGCAGCGAATCGCCCGCGGTCCCGAACGGCGCACGCCTCGTCGTCGTCGACGGCCCCATCGGCATCGGCAAGAGCCGGTTCCTCGACGAGATCGAGACTCGTGCGCGGCTCGCGGGCGCGCGCGTCGCCCGCATCCGCGCCGATCGCGATCGCAGCAGCGCCGCGCTGGATTCGGAGGTCCTCGCCGTCTTCGATCCGCTGCCGCATCCGCTCTCTCGCACCGGCCACGCCATCCGCGCCGCGCTTTCCGAGGGCGGCACCGCGGCGGCAGCCGGCTGCGCACCGCGCATCGCGGGCGCGCCGGCGAGCGAGGACGACGCTCATGCGTGGAGCTCGTGCCTCGCGGAGCAGCGCTCTTCGCGGACGGCACTCTGGATCGCACTCGGGCCGCTCGAAGAGCGGGCCTGCGACGAGCTCGCCGCGTGGGTCAGCCCCAGCCAGGAAAGCACCGCCGCGCGGGGCTCGATCGCACGCCGCAGCGGCGGCAATCCGTTGCTGCTCTTGGAGCTCGTCAATGCACGCGCCGCGGGTCGTGACCTTCCCGAGCGTGGCCGCGGCGTGAACGCGCTCACGGACCGCATTCGCGCACTGCCCGAATCGGAGCGCCAGGTGCTCGCGGCGCTCGCGATCCTCGACGACGCGGCCAGCGCCGACGAGATCACACGCGTCATCGAGATCGATGCTTCGGACGTTCACGTGCTGTTGCGACGCCTTCAGACCCGCGGTCTCGTCGAGGCCACGGCGAACGGGGAATCACGCTGGGAGTCCTGCCACGGCCTCGCCACCGAGACCGCGCTCACGGCGGCCCACGAGGATGAGCGGACGCGCTGGCACCAGCGCGCGGCACACGCCCGCGAGGAGGGCACGCTTTCCGCCCGCCCGCTCGCGATCGCCCGCGATTGGCTGCGGGGTCGCGAGCCCCGGCGCTGCGTGCTCGCCCTCGAGCGCGCCTGGGACACCGTGGCGCGCGAGCACGCGATCTACGGCGCGGCCAGCTTGCTCGCGGAAGCCTCCGGACAGCTCGACACACACGATGCCACCTGCGCCGAATGGCTCTTCCTGGCGCGCGCCCTCGAGCTCTGCGGCGAGCCGGCGACTGCCCTCGAATGCGCGGATCACGCCACCGCTCGAGCAGCCGGCGAGAACGAGCGCGTCGAGGCGGCACTGGCGCGTGCAACTGCGCTCAAGGCCCTCGGCCGCATCGCGGACGCCACCGCCACGTTGGCGTCGCTCACGACCGCGGGTGATCCACGCGTTGCCGAGCTGCGCATGCGGCTCGCGACGCTCGCGGGGCGACCGCTCGAAGCGCTGGCCGCGACCGAGGCGAGCACCGGCGCTACACCGCCTCTCGATACTCCCGCAATCTGGGTGCAGCGCGGCTACGCCCACGCCGCGACCGGCCAGAACGATCGAGCCAGCGAGCTCTTCGAGCGCGCGCGCGCTGCACTCTCTCCCGAGTGCGCCAGCGAGCGACCGCCACGCGCGCTCGCTGCCAGCGGACTCGGCGTCATCGCCATGCACGCCGGCGACCACGCGCGCGCGGCGCAACGCTTCCAGGAAGCGATCGCCGACTCGGACGGAGCATCGAGCGTGCGCGAGCGCGCCACGTTCCGCCTCAACCTGGCGGCGGCGCTCCACGGCCAGGGCGAGATCCTGCGTGCACTGGCCACTTACGCGGAGGCGGCGGAGGAGCTGCGCGCCGCTGGCGCACGGCGCGAGCTGGCGCACGCCCTCGCGTCCCGCGCCAGCTTGCTCGCGTTCCTCGGCGACCTGCGTGCGGCGCGTGCGCTCGCTGCAGAGGCCTGCGGCGCGTTGCCTTCTGGCGCGGACGCGCACGCGAGCGTCTTTCCGTGGCTGGTTGCCGCCAATGCCGCGGTCGAGGACGGCCAGCTCGAGGATGCCGAGCGCGCGGCCCGCACGGTGATCGAGCAGAGCCCGGTGCGCAGCCGCGAGCGTGCTCTCGCGCTCGGCGTGCTGGCCGAAGCCGCGCGCCGCCGCGGCGACGGCGCCGCGGCGCTGGCGACGCTCGGCGAGGTGCTGACCCTCGCGGCCAGCCTCGACGCCCGCGACCTGCTGGCGCGAGCTTTCCTGTCGCGCGGCCGCGTGAGCACCCGTACCCGCGCCGAGCGGGAAGCCGATCTCAGGCTCGCGCTCGCCACCTTCGACGAGACGGGCGAGCGCATCGGTCGCGCCGAGTCGGCGCTCACGCTGGCAGCACTTCTGGAAGAAGGCGGCGATCCGTCCGACGAGGCGGCTGCGCTGCGCACCCGCGCGCACCAAGCGATTCGCGAGCAAGCGCGCTTGGTGCCCGATCGCTATCGGCCGCTCTTCTTGCGCTCGCGCCACTTCGACGCCGAGCTGCTCGCGGCGCTCGACTCGGGTGCTGCGCCCGCCGAGCGCAACGTCCGGCACGCGGCCAAGGAGGGCGAGGCCGCGCGCAACGTGCGAGCCGCGAACCGCACGCTCCTCGACGCACGCCTCATGCGCGTGCTCGAGATCAACCGCAGGCTCGCGAGCGAGCGCGACCGCCAGCGCCTTCTCGAACGGATCCTCGACAGCGCCATCGAGCTTGCCGAAGCCGAGCGCGGCTTTCTGGTCGTGCGTGACGGAAGCACGCTCGAGATCCCGGTCGCGCGGAACCTGGACCGCGAGACGTTGGCGCGCCCCGGCCATCTCATCAGCCGCACCATCGCCGAACGCGTCCTCGCGTCGAGCGAGCCCTTCGACTCCTCGGACGCCATGGCCGACACCCGGCTCGCGAGCGTGGGCAGCGTCCACGACCTGCGCGTGCGGTCGGTCTTGTGCGTGCCGTGCCGCGGTGACAAGGGCGTCGTCGGAGCGCTCTACCTGGACCACCGTTTCTGGGCGGACGCCTTCGGGGCCGAGGATCGCGTGCTGGTCGAGGCGATCGCCGACCAGGCCGCCATCGGGCTCGAGAATCTGCGACTCGCCGACGAGCTGGCGCGCCGCAACACGGCCCTCGAGCGCGCCCAAGGCGAGCTCGAGGCGCAAAACCGAGCGCTTGCGCGCGAAGCGGAGGCGGAGCGAGCACGGGTTGCGGCCGTGGAAAACGAGCTCGAGAACGCGCAGCGTGAGAACGCGCTGCGCCACCGCTACGACCGCATCGTGGGCCGCTCACCGGCGATGATCGACGTACTCGAGCTCGTCGATCGCGTCACCGACACCGAGTCCACGGTCCTCGTCTATGGCGAGAGCGGAACCGGCAAGGAACTGATCGCGCGTGCCATCCACTACAACGGCCCACGCGCCAAGGGCCCGTTCGTGTCGCTCAATTGCGGCGCGCTGCCCGAGACGCTGCTCGAAGCCACGCTCTTCGGCCATCGCCGCGGTGCCTTCCCAGGTGCCACCGAGCGCCGCACGGGGCTCTTCGAGGAGGCCAACGGCGGGACACTCTTCCTCGACGAGGTCGGCGACATGAGCCCCACCATGCAGGTGCGGCTCTTGCGCGCGATCCAAGAGGGCGAGATCCGGCCAGTGGGCGCCGATCGTCCGGTGAAGGTGAACGTACGCATCGTCGCGGCCACCCACCGCGACCTGCGCGCCGAAGTGGAGAAGGGCAACTTCCGGCAAGACCTCCTCTACCGGCTGGAGGTGATCGTGCTCGAGCTGCCGCCACTTCGCGACCGCCGCGAAGACATCCCACTGCTCGCCTCCCACCTACTCGGCGAGCTGGCGGAACGCGAGGGCAAGCCCGCGCCGGCACTCAGCCGCGGTGCGCTCGAGCTACTCTTCCGCCACGACTGGCCGGGCAACGTGCGCGAGCTGGCGAGCGTCCTCGAGACGGCCCGGGTGCTCGCGAGCGGGGACGTGATCCAGCCTGGCGATCTGGCCGCGAGCCCGGCCTTTCGCGCCATCCGCCCGCGTGCAGGCGGGCCGCTCGCCCTCTCCGAGAGCGAGGCGACGGCTGGCGACTTCCGCGAGCAGGTCCAGGCCTTCGAGCGAAAGATCCTGAGCGACGCGTTGGCGCGCGCCAGCGGTAACATGAGCAAGGCCGCGCGCGAGCTGGGCATGGACCGAGCGCAGATGTTCCGGTTGCTCAAGCGTTACGGAATCGGGCAATCGCCGGCGACGCGTGCCGAGGATCCCCGCACCGCAGCGTTGGACGGGCCGAACGGATGGGAGAGCCGATGACGAAGGACTCCGGATCGCGCGCCACGCGGGTTGGCAGGCTGCAGAAAGACTCGCCGTGCCGAGTTTTTCGCGCCTGCCTATGTTTCCTCGGGGGTCTGTTCCAGACCCCCGCCCTACGAGAAGCGCGGTACTCAAAGGGCCCCACCCCCATGTCGACTCGCTACGCTCGTCGAAGCACCGCTGGCGCGTGCCTCTTTCAGCAGCCCGTTCGCGGGCTGCTGAAGATCTTGCCGGAGCGAATCTCTCGGAAGCCTGCCAGCCGTGCTGCGGCGATTCTGGCGCTGGCGCTCGGCTGCGAAGGCGGCAGCGCCGGACTTCCACCCGTCCCCGTGTCGCCGTTGCGTGTGATCGCCGCGACCCGACCCGCCGACGGCAGCCTCACCGGCGTCGCCGATCCCTACCTGCAAGCGGTTCCCGTGAGTGGTAACGCGGTGAGCGGCGCCATCGCCGCAGGTGTACAGATCGAGGTGCCCGTCGAGCAGACGTACTTCCTCGAGGTCACCGACGGTCCCACGCCGGCCCGCAGCGGCGGCGTGCTGGTGGGCGACGTGGTGTTTGCGTCGGGCGTGGGGTCGCCGGATACCAGCGCGCTCTTCGTGGACACGTCCGAGGTGCCGATCGAGCTGGGCGAGTTGCGTCTCGCGGGTGGCCGCGTCAGCCCCACCACCAACCCGCTCGACTTCGTGGACGCAGACGACGACGGCGTACCCGATTCTCAGCAGGTGAACACCGATCCACTGCGCGTGTTGCGCGTCGAGCCCGCCGACGGCGAGACCGACGTCGAGCGCGACGAAGAGATCGAGGTTCGCTTCTCGCTGGCGCTAGACCCGGCGACCGTCGGCGACGCGACGGTGCGCATCGAAGGGCCCGACGGAGCGATCCCGATCCGCATCGCGAACGAGGGCGACGGCGAGGAAGCCGGACGCATCGAGATCGAGGTACGCGATGGCTTCGCCGCCAGCACTACGTACACCGTGATCATCACCACCGGCGTCGAGAGCACCGACGGGCGTGCCCTCGCGAGCGAGTTCCGTAGCCAATTCACCACCCGTGCACGCAGCGGTGGCAGCGGGTCTGGGAACGAGGACGACGACGGATCGAGCGGCGGCACCGGAGGCGGATCGGATGGCGGCTCCGACGGAGGATCCGACGACGGATCGGGCGACGACGCCGGAGGTGGCAGCGGTGATGGCGCCGGCGGAGGCAGTGACGACGGTTCCGGAGGATCTGACGACGGCACGGACGATGGATCGGGCGGAGGCAGCGATGACGGTTCCGACGGTGGATCCGATGACGGATCGGGCGGAGGCACCGACGATGGCTCCGGCGGCGGCAGTGACGACGGTTCCGGAGGGGGATCCGAAGACGGATCGGGTGGAGGCAGTGACGGCGGCAACGACGACGGTTCCAGCGGCGGTGCCGACGATGGAGCGGGTGGCAGCGAGGATGGCGGCGAACCGAGTGAGCCCGAGAGCTTCGACGAGACCGGGACGGTCTTCGCCATCAGCAGCACGTCGATCACGGTCGGCAGCAACGTCTGGGTGATTGCGCCCGACACGCGGATCATCGACGACACCGGCGAGGTGGGGTGGAGCGCAATTCCGCTGGGAGCCACCGTCGAGGTGAAGGGCGTACGTGAGGTCGACGGCACCCTCGTCGCGGAGGAGATCAAGGTGGAAGACTGAACGCTTCCCCGCGCCTCGGCTTCCCTCGGCAGGACGTCGACGCAATCGATCGAATGGCGGAGTCTCGACTCCGCCATTCCGGTTTCCAGCGCCCGGCCTTTCTTTCACTCGAGCGCCCCGCCCCGCACCTGCGCCTCACCTGCAGTGGTGGGTAGCATCACGGATTCGGGTGCCCTCGGGGCAACCCGGCGCAACGCGCCAGCGAGCGGCGTTCTCGTCGAGGTGCTGAACGCCCGCGAACGGGTGCTCTCCTCGGCCACCAGCGACGGCGCCGTCAGCTTCGCCATGAGCAATCTCGCCGCAGGCAACGTGTCGTTGCGGCTCACGCTGCCGTCGTCGGCACGCCCGCTTCCGAACCGCACAGCACCTCGGCTCACCGTCGCGGCGACGTTGGCCGCGAGCGGTGACACCCAACTCGTCGAAGATCTCGGGGTCACCGACCTGAACGCCGACGGCCAAGTCGACGCAGTCGTCTTCGCCGGCTACGTGCGCGATGCCAACGGCGAACGAGTCCACCGCATGGCGCTCGATCCGGCCACCGGCAAGACCACGCCCGACACCAACGGCGATGGCCACGTGGACGGGCGTGACTCGAGCTTCGCCGACGACGATGGCGACGGCGTGCCGGACGACACCCAGCAACCCGTTCCAGTGACCTCGGAAGTGGCAGCACGCGGGGTCATCGACGCCTCGAGCGCCGATTCGATCACCGTCGGCGGCGTCACCTTCGTCGTCACGGGCAGCACCGTCTGGCTGGATCGCTCCGGCGCCGCCACCGTGCCGTCGGAGTTCCAGACCGGCGAGCCCGTCGAGGTCGAGGGCGTGCGCCAGGCGGACGGCAGCGTGGTCGCAACCCGCGTCAAGGCCGAGGACACGGCAGACGTGGGCGAGAACGAGGTCGAGCTCACGGGCACGGTCGAGGCGATCGACGGCGGCAGCATCACGGTGCGCAGCGTCACGTTCGCGATCGCGAGCGACACCGTGGTCACCGGCTCGCACAACCAGCCGATCCCGCTCGGCGACGTCGTGGTCGGCCGCTTCGTCGAGGTCAAGGGCGAAACGCGCGGCGGCACGCTCACCGCGGTGCGCATCCACGTGGAAGATCTCGGCGACGACGCTGGCGGCGAGGTCGAGCTTCGCGGCACCGTCGACGCCATCGACGGCGGCTCGATCACCGTCGGCGGTCAAGTGTTCACGATCACCGGCAGCACTCGCTTTCTCGACGACCAGGGCAACGCGATCTCCGCGAGCGAGATCCAGGTGGGCCAACGGGTGGAGATCGAGGGAGCGCGCGACGCGAGCGGCAATCGGATCGCCAGCAAAGTGAAGCTCGAAGACGAGCTCGGTGACGGCGGTGGAAACGGTGGCCCCGGCGATGACGACGGCAACGGCGGCGATGACGACGACTCCGGGTCGGGCGGCGGCAACGACGACGGCAACGGCGGCGGAAGCGACGACGGTGGTGGCGGTGGCAGTGACGATGGCGGCAGTGACGGCGGTGGAAGCGACGATGGCGGCGGCCACGACGGCGGAGATGATGACGACGGCGATGACGACGGTGACGGTCATGGCGGGGGCGACGACGGCGGTCACGGTGGCGG
>CAYVDO010000287.1:0-10749 GCA_964450125.1 uncultured bacterium | reverse complement strand
GTTCGGAGTCGTGTATCGGCGGATTGCGGCGTAAGCTGTCCACGTTTCGAACGACCCACGGTTGCCACAGAGGTCCCGACCTGCCGAGGCGCACGTTGCAGGACGTGAGCTCGACGAGATTCCACGCGGCGCAGTTCGACGCTGCGTTCGTCGTGACCGGTCGTGCCGTAGGAGTATGGGTGGGTATCGCAGCGCTCGCGTTGCTCGGTGGTCGCGGTGAGGCGTTCTCCGGCGAGCCTCGACCCGGGGCTGGCGGTGACTCGTGAGTGAACTGGCGATCGCGGGTCTCGTGATTCGTCCGGCGGAGCTCGGCGATCGAGCGGGCTTTCTGGGCATGGCGCTGCGCTCGTGGCTCGATGCTTACGAGTCGCTGCTCCCGACAGAAGTGGTGGCGGACGCGCCGGCGATGCTGGAGCGGGCGTTCGACAAGCGGTGGCGCGAGCTGCGCGTGGCCGTGCGCGACGCGGCGGTATTGGGTTTCTACTCGTTGGGTGCAGCAGACGATCCGGGCTACCGGAATTATCTGTGGCATCTGTATGTCGATCCGACGTTTCAGCGGCGCGGCGTCGGGCGCGCGCTCGACGCCGAGGCGCTCGCGGAGATCCGTGCGCGCGGCGAGACCACCGCGTGGCTGGACGTGCTCGCTGCCAACCAGCGGGCACGTGCGTTCTATCGTGCCCTCGGCTGGCGCGAGGTGCGCGTCGAGGCGACCGACGACTACGACCTCGTGATCATGGAGCGTGACGTTCCGGCGCCGACGGCGGGCCGTTGAGCGTCGCCTGGGCGCTCAGGATGCGCGCTTCGTTCCCTGCCAGGTGCCGACATAGGTTCCCTCGTAGGCGATGCCGTCGCGTGCGCCGGAAAGGTCTCCCGAGATGTCGGCGGTGAGCGTGTTGCCTGCGAGCGAGAGCGTGCCGCCGAGGGTCACGGTGCGGAAGGTCTCGCTCGCCAGGAAGCCGGTGCAGCTCTGATCGGGAAGGATCTGGGCGGTGGCGTCGGCGATGCGATCGAGGGAAATCGAGCACACGCCACCGGTGCGATTCGAAACGCCGGTGAGACGAATGTCGGACTGGTCGCCGCGGGTGATCGTGAGCACGGACGAATCGTCGTACGGCTGAGGCTCGAGGTCGGCCGGCTCGGTGAACGTGAGCGTCGCGTCGAACACGACGTCGTAGACACCGGCGAGCACGCCCGGTCCGGAGAAGCCGTCGTCCGAGCTCGAATCGTTCCCGCACCCGGCGACGGCGAGGAGGAGCACGCCAGCGAGGGCAGATCGAAACTGCCCGAATAACCGCGTGATCTGCGTCATCGTTCCTCCACCGTGGCGGTGCTCCTGGTGCCTCTCGCGCACCGGACGCGTCGGATGCCGTGCGTGTCCCGCGCACTTGCGCTGCGAGCCGTGCGGTTGATAGAGGATCGCAAGTAGCGCGTATTGGCAATTGCAGCAAGCGAGAGGGGGTGATCATGCGAGCTCGTGGGCACGGCGCCGCGGTGCGTCGTTCGGCGCGGAGAGTCGTCGGAACGGGTCGGATGGTGGCGCTCGTGGGGGCGTTGGCCATGCCCGTGCACGCCACGACGATCAACGTCACCGGAACCGCGGACGAGAGCTCGAGCTCGCTGCCCAACGTGATCTGTACGCTGCGTGAGGCGGTGATCGCGGCGAACACCAACGCGGCGGTCGGTGCTGGGCTCGCCGCCAACTGCCCCGCGACCGACCAGCGGGGAATCGCTCGTCCCATGCCCGCGAGCGGTAGTTGCGATGTGGGTGCGTACGAGGCATCGGGGTGCGGCGCGTCGCTGTCGGTGGCTGGTGCGGCACCGGTGGCGCTCGTGCGACGCCGGCGCCGGCGTCGTTGAGTGCGTCCGGCGCGCTCCAGGCACCGAGCGAGGTCGCTCGGAGACTTGCGTTGGTCCCGTTGAAACGCGTGTCGTGGTGCCGGCCATGATCTTCGCACTTCGCTGAAAGTCGACTCGTTCCACACGCCAGCCGGTTGCGATGGCGTGTCGGCCATCGCAGGCCGGCGACCCGCATCGCCAGGGCCGGCGAGAGACGACCACACGCAAAGAGCATCGTGCCGATGTCGGGCGCGACGATTGATTCGGTCCGCGAGCGGAGGCTCGTGGGCCACCAGACGAGCGGGATGGGGGCGGCGTGACGATGGGGATCCGTGGAGGTACGAGGCGACGACACGTCGCGAGGGTCGTCGCATCCGTGGTGGCCGCTGGTCTGTGCGGGCTGGGCTCGGCCACTCCGATCGCGGCGCAGTCGTGTGATCCGGCAACCGGAAGCCCGCCGGGCGAGAGCTTTTCCTAGGCCCGAACGGGGAGCAGTTCTTGCCGCAGAATACGAGCTGTCCGGACCAGGTCGTGGCGCCGGCTTGCAAGAACGGCACGAAGCTCACCAACGGCGATCCGTTCGACCGTGGCCCATGCCCCGTCCCACTGCCCACCGTCAGCAGGCGCCCGGGAATGATGGTGGTCCACGCCGAGTGCGATCCGCTGGTGCCGTGCAGTGAAGTCGCGAGCGGGATGGGCGCGCTGCGCGGTGCGGGCTGGTCGGTGGCCGATACCGTCGACGTGATCACCGACACCACAAGGTGCAGGTGCTCGCGCAGTGCTCGCAGAGCTCGCAATCGGCCAGAACCAATGCTCCCCCGCCGCGCACAACACGTACGCGAATCCGCAGCTTCCCGCGATGTTCGCGTTTCTCTAGAAGTACCAACTGCCGTGACGACGAGGAGCAGCATGCAGATCCGATCGTTCGTGCTCTCGGCGGCGTGCGCCGCGGGCTGCCTCGCCCTCGGATTCGGAGCTCGTGAAGTACGACGGCAGCGGCGCGACCGCATGGACTCGGTCGTTCGGCGCCGCGCTACCCGAGGGCGCGCCGAGCTACGATCGTGCAAATGCGTTGCTGCGCACCGGCGACTTGGTGGTCCACGGCGGAGCGCAAGCGGCCGTCGCCAACGACTGGCTGATCGACGAGAGCTTCGTCGCGAGCTTCGGGCCCGACGGCTCGGAGCGTTGGCAGCAGGGGTTTCCGGGAACCGCGCGCAGCGGCGAGGAGGTCTTCGCGCTCGCCGCCGACGCGACCGGCGACGTGTACGTCGCCGGTACCCTCTCGGACCGCGACTACGGCAAGGATCTCGCAGTCATGAAGCTCGACTCCGAGGGCGGGATTCTCTGGAGCGAGGCGCTCGATGGTGTGGGGAGCGTGCTGGATCTGGATCGCGTCGAACGCTTGCTGGTGCGCGATGAGACCGTCGTGGCGGTCGGCAAGATCGACGGGGGTTTCGGCGCGCACGTGGCGACCGCGATCAAGCTCGATCCCGACGATGGCTCGATCGAATGGGCGTTCCCCGCGACGCTCCACGGGAACCAGAAGATCCACGTCGTGGAGTGAGTCGAGCTGCTCGCGCTGCGTGCGCGCCGGTCAGGCCTTGGTGAGCGTGTAGCGCAGCGCCGATCCGTCGACGCTCGCTTCGACGGCGCCTTCGCCGCTCTCGAAAACGAGTGCCAGGATCTCTCGCGCGATCACTTCGCGGTGCTCCACGAGCGCCGCGCCCAGCTCGGCGTCGGCCGTATCCCAGCGCACGCGGATGCGGTCCGAAACTTCCAGGCCGGCGTCCTTGCGTGCCGACTGCAAGAGGCTCACGACCTCGCGGGCGAGGCCTTCGCGGCGCAGCGCCGGATCGAGGCGGGTGTCGAGCACCACGGTGATGTGACCGTTGGTCGCGGAAGCCGCGCCCGCGAGCGTGGCGCGTTGCAGGATCAGGTCTTCGAGACGAAGGGCCTCGCCCTCGACCTCGATCTCCTCGCCGGCCTCCAGGCGCGCGACCTCGGCGAAGCTCCACGTGGCGAGCACGGCGCCGATCGACTTGAGCTTCGGCCCGCAGCGCTTCCCGAGAGCCTTGAAGTTTGGCTTGACGCTGACGGTGGCGAAGGCGCTCTCGTCGGCATCGACGTGCACCTGCTTCACGTTCACTTCGTCTTGGATGAGCGAGGCCATGGCCAGCACGCGCTCGCGCACAGCCGCGTCGCGATGGACCACGGTCACGCGCACGAGCGGCTGGCGCACGCGGATGCGGTGCTCCTCGCGGATGCGGCGAGTGAGCGACGCCACCTCGCGCGCCACCGCCATGCGCTCTTCCAGCGCCACGTCGATGAGCCTCTCGTCGGCCTGGG
This sequence comes from uncultured bacterium, assembly GCA_964450125.1. Classification (GTDB taxonomy): domain Bacteria; phylum JADJOY01; class JADJOY01; order JADJOY01; family JADJOY01; genus JADJOY01. The sequence goes on along the minus strand of CAYVDO010000287.1, from coordinate 6,567 downwards.
GGTAGTCGCAGAAGTGGACGCTTTCCGGTGCTCTCGCGTCCACACTGCGCACCAGGCGCTGATGGATGGTCTCGGTGAGGAACGGCATGAAGGGTGCCAGCAACCGCGCGAACGTGACCAATACCTCGTAGAGCGTGGTGTAGGCCGCGTGCTGATCGACGGGATCGTCGTTCTTCCAGAATCGCGGCCGCGAGCGGCGGATGTACCAATTGGTGAGATCATCGATGAACTCGATCAGCCGCGGCACCACGGCATAGAGCCGGTAGCTCTCCATCTCGCGGTTCACGTCGCGGGCCAGGTGCTGAAGCGTCGACAGCACCCAGCGATCGATGTCGGGGCGACTGGCGGGTGCTGGCCGATCGGCGGCGCGCGGATCCCAGCCGTCGACGCTCGCGTAGGTCGTGAAGAACTGCAGCGCGTGCCAGGTCGGCAGCACGACGCTGCGCACGATCTCCTGCAGACCACGCTCGGAGAAACGCAGCGGTTCGCCGCGCACCACCGGTGAATCGATGAGATAAGCGCGCAACGCGTCGGCGCCGTACTTGGCGAGCACTTCGTTGGGATCGGGGTAGTTCTTCTTGCGCTTGCTCATCTTCTGGCCGTCCTCCGCCAGGATGAGCCCGTTCACCACCACGTTGCGGTAGGGCGAGCGGCCGAAGAGCGACACGCCCAGCACCAGCAGCGTGTAGAACCAGCCGCGGGTCTGGTCGAGGCCTTCGGCGATGAAATGCGCAGGGAAGAACGAGTCGAAGCGCTCGCCGTGCTCGAACGGGTAGTGCTGTTGCGCGTATGGCATCGCACCCGATTCGAACCAGCAGTCGAGGACCTCGGGAGTGCGGCGGTACGTCTTGCCGTCCTTCCGGATCACGATGGGATCGACGACGTGCTTGTGGAGGTCGGTGACGCGTACGCCGGAGAGCGCTTCCAGCTCGGCGACGCTACCGATGCAGATCGCATTCTGAGGATCGTTCTCGTCGATCCACACCGGAATGCAGGATCCCCAGAATCGGTTGCGGCTCACGTTCCAGTCGTTCGCCTCGCGGAGCCAGTTGCCGAAGCGCGCCGCGCCCACCGCCTCCGGGATCCAGTGCACGGCGTCGTTGGCGGCTACCAGCTCGTCGCGGCGATCGGCCACCTTCACGTACCAGGCGTCGATGGCGCGATAGATGAGCGGAGTCTCGGTGCGGTAGCAGAACGGGTAGGCGTGGACCACCGTTTCTTGGCGGACGATCTTCCCCTCGTCCTTGAGGCGGCGGATGATGCCGCGATCGGCGTCCTTGCACTGCTGGCCTTCGAGATCGGGTGTGGCCGCAGTGAACCGCGCTTCAGCGTCGAGCGGGTCCACCAGGCCGATCCCGGCGGCCTTGCCCACGCGGAAGTCGTCCTCGCCGTAGGCCGGCGCGATGTGAACGATGCCGGTGCCATCGCTGGTCGAGACGAAGTCGTCGACCAGCACCACGAACGCGTTGGGCTGTGCGGCGAAGTACGGGAAGAGCGGCTCGTAACGGATGCCGGCGAGGTCTCGGCCGGCGACGCGGGCGACGATCTCCGCGCCCTTTCCACCCGGGTAATAGGTCGCGAGCCGTGACTCGGCCAGCAGGTAGTGATCTCCGCTCGCCGAGTCGCGCACGGCGACGTACTCGATCGCCGGACCTACGCAGAGCGCCAGGTTCGCCGGCAGCGTCCACGGCGTGGTCGTCCACGCGAGCACGTAGAGGTCGCGCGGCAGCCCGAGCCGCTCGTGGCCGTCGCGCACGCGGAAGCGAAGCGTGATCGCGGGGTCCTGGACGTCCTTGTAGTTGCTGCCCGCCTCGAAGTTGCTGAGCGGTGTCGTGAGCTTCCAGCTGTAGGGCATGATGCGGTGCGAGCGGTACACGCGGCCCTTCTCCCAGAGCTGCTTGAACACCCACCACACGGACTCCATGAACGCGGGGTCCATGGTCTTGTAGTCGTCGTCGAAGTCGACCCAGCGACCCATGCGGGTCACGGTCTTGCGCCATTCCTCCACGTACGTGAGCACCATCGAGCGGCATTGCTCGTTGAACGTGCCCACACCGCTCGCGACGATGTCGGCGCTTCCCGTCAGGCCGAGCGCCTCCTGCGCCAGCGCTTCGATGGGCAGACCGTGGCAATCCCAACCGAAGCGGCGTTCGACGCGATGGCCGCGCATGCACCAATAGCGCGGCACGATGTCCTTGATGGTGCCGGCGAGCAGGTGTCCGTAGTGGGGCGCTCCGGTGGCGAACGGCGGGCCGTCGTAGAACACGAACTCCTGCCCGCCTCCGCGCCGGCGATTCGACTCGCGGAATGCATCGAGGCGCTGCCAGAGCGCCAGCACGTCCTCCTCGAGGGCAGGGAAGCTGGGATCGGAGGGCAGCTTGGTGAACGGGCCGGTGGTGGTCGCCGCTGTCATGGTCGTCGCGTGGGGCGGTCCCGCGAGGGACGCCGGGAACGAGGGTGCGTCGCGTTCGCGCCGTGACCAGGCGCGCAAACACGGTCGCGGGGTCCGAAAGGCTTGTTCGTCGGGACGTCGAAGGCAAGAGAACGGACGCGGATGCGCGTTGCTCCGTCGAGTAGGCTCGCGCCGCGAGGCGATCACACGGGAGAAGCTCTCGATGCCACGATTTTCCACGAGTCGGGTGCCGGCTTGGATGTTGGCGCTGCTCGTCGTCGGCTGTGGCGACGAACGCGCGGATTCCGGTGTGCTCGCCGAGGTCCGGATGTCGGTCCTCGGCGGCGGCCGGCTCACGATCGCGCGCTTTCCAACCTTTTCCTACGATGGCGCGGGATCGGGCGGACTGGGACGCGTCACCGCGCGCGCTGGGGGCGTCGCGAGCCTACGATTCCCGGGCGACGAGCTCGCGATCCCACCACTCACCATCGTCGGTGATCTAATTCGAATCGACATCGAGACCGAGGATCTCGCGGGCAGCGTCGATTTCTGCAGCGGCGAAACGCACTTCGCGTTCGACGCGACGTTCCGGCCCGTGCTCTTCGATCGACCGTATCCCACCGCCATCTCCGTGGTGACCGACCTGACGAGCGAGGTTGCCGAGGGTGCGTTCGCCACCTACCGCGGTGAGCGGATCGACGGCGATGGCGTCGGGCTGCTCGTGGGTGTCGCCCGGGTTCCGATGACGGACGATCCGTTCGTGAACGCGCTGCTGTCGCTGCCCACCGACGCGGTCGCCGAGCTGCCGGTGCGCCTCGAGGCGGTTCCGGCGCGCCCGAACTGCGGTTGACGTCACACGGCGCCCCGACCTCGGCGTGCGTGCGTCGCCGTTCGCGTTCGGGGCAGCACCGCGTCGCCGGTCACGGGCTTGCCTTGGTCGCGGCGAAATCACCGTGATACGATCAGCGGTCTTTTTCGCGGATCACGCACGCTCGCGTGCGCGGTGGCGCTCCGATTCCCGCGATGAGCGTGAATCGTCGTCGTGGCGGCGCCGCCCGCACGGCACCTCGCGGTGCAGGGCTCACGCCGACATCCGAACGATCACTCGAGGGAGGTTTCCGCGGTGACGCCAGATCTCACGAAGATACTTCGCTGCGTCGATTGCAACGGCAAGTCGTTGTCGGTGAATGCCGCCGAGACCGATGACGGCGACGTCGTCACGGGGCAGCTCACGTGCGCGGATTGTGGTTCCACGTACCGCATCGAGGAGGGCATCGCCATCTGTTTGCCGGCGGCGATGCGGAAGGTGGACGAGGACCAGCGCAAGCGCTGGTTCGACAAGCGCGAGCAAATCGAGCGTGAGCTGATCGACGAGGACCAGGAGACGTACAAGTCGCGATTCCGCGACGCCGCGCGCTCCGAAGGCCTCGACGAGTCCACCGACGGGTACCTGTGGGAGGTCCGGCTCTACGAGCACACCGTCGCCGACTTCGGCGAGCACTGGGAGCAGATGCCGGAGCGCTTCGGCATCAGTTGGCAGCGCGAGGAGTCCGGAGAGAAGGACCGTGACGACCGGGCTCTCAAGCACCTCTTGGGACGCGAGGGTACGCTCGAAGGTCGCCTCGTGCTGGATGCCGGCTCGGGTGCGGACGTGTACCTGGTGCGGCGCCTCCAGCAAGCCGGCGCCACCGTGGTGTGCTGCGACATCGTGCCGGGCATGATCAAGCACCTGCGGCGCGCCCACGAGCTTCGGCGCAAGACCGAGGGCGGACCGCGATTCCAGGGCGTGTGCGGCGATCTCTCCTGCCTTCCGTTTCGCGACGACGTCTTCGATCACGTGTGCTGCTGGGAGTGCATCCACCACGTCCAGCCGATCGATCGCGCCACGCGAGAGGTGGCGCGCATCACCAAGCCCGGTGGCGCGCCCTACGTCCTCGAGGTGAACGACCAGCACGTCTTCACCTATCCAGGAAAGATCTTTCCGCGCTTCATGAAGCGCATCATCCGCCGCGGGATTCGCCGGCTCTTCGGTACCGAGCGCCGCTACCTCGAAGGCTCACCGTACGAGCAGATCACGCCGATTCCGGCCTTCGCCGCTTCACTCGAGCGCAGCGGCTTCCGCGACGTGGGCATGTCCGTGGTCGTCCATTCCCCGGGGGTGTTTCCGGGCTTCGTGACCCGCGCCTGGGAGTGGCTGGCGAAGCGCCTCCCGCGGGTGTTCGATCCGGTGGCGATGGAATTCATCCTCTGGGGCAAGAAGCCCACGTCCGCCCAGCCTTCGTGAGCAGCGCCCCCCGCGAGCTTCGCGAACGGTCGTTGGCGGAGGTGCGGCGCGGCACCGCCGCCGAGCCCCACCACGGACGCGTGCGCCGCATGCTGGCGTGGGCGCGGCGCAAGGTCTATCGCTACGTTCCGACCCTCGTCCCTTCCGAGAACTTTTCGCGTTCGCTCAACTTCTTCCTGTACCACACGCGCTTCGGCGGCCCGTCCGAAGTGGTGCCGCCACCGGCCGCCGAGCGCATCGTGGTGCTGGCGCCGCACGCCGACGACGAGACCATCGGCTGCGGCGGTGTGCTCAGCCGCTACGCCGACGCCGGCGCGCAGACCGCGGTGATCGTCGTGACCGACGGCCGCCGCGGCGATCCCGACATCTATCGAAGCGGGCTCGACGAAAAGCAGCAGCGCGAGGCCGAGGATCGACTGGTGTCGCGTCGCAAAGCCGAGGCCGCGCGGGCAGCGGAGATCCTCGGTGTGAAGACCCTCGTGTTCCTGGATCAGCCCGACGCGTGCGTGCGGCCCACCGCCGAGGCGGTCGCCCGGTTGCGGGCCGAGCTCGAGCGCCTGTCGCCGCAAGTGCTGTTGCTGCCGTTCCTGATCGACAAGCACCCGGACCACCTCGAGACCAACGGCCTCTTCCTGCACGCGGCGGCGAGTCTGTGGCCCGGCGATGGGGGGCCGATCTGCTGGGCGTACGAGACCTGGACGCCGCTGCATGCCAATCGGACGGTCGACATCCGCGATGTCGCCGATCGCAAGTGGCAGGCGCTCGGCCAGTACGAGAGCCAGATCCGCCACATCGACTTCGTGTCCACGACCAAGGGGCTCAACGCCTATCGCTGGGGCGCCACCTTCGGCAACAGCGGCTACGCGGAGGCGTTCTTCGGCTGCACGCTCGCCGAGTACCGTTTGCTGTGGAAAGCGATGACCGGGGAAACGCTCTGACGCGGTCGGGGAACGCTGCGCACCGCGGCGCGTCCCCCGCTCAGAGGTGTTTGCGCAACGCCTCGACGTCGTTCTTCAGGTCCGTCGCGAGGGCATCGACGAGCTTGCGTGCGTCGCGCACCTGCGTGGTCGCATCGTCCACCAGGCTCGTCAGCTCGTTCGCGCGCCAGGCTGCATAGCCGGCCACTCCCAGGGCAATCACCGCGAGCAAGAGGGCGAGCATGGCCATGACTCCTTCGATCAGTTCACGCCTTCGATGACGATGTCACCGGTGGGCTGGCACTGACACGCGAGGCGCCGCTTGCCTTCGGGCTGTGGGCCGAGGAAAGACACCTCGGTCGCGTTGACCGGCGGCAGGCGGTCGCGGCCTTCGTGCACGTCGATCGCGCACATCCCGCAGTCGCCGATGCCACCACACGCGGTGGCGAGCCCGATGTCGTTGGCGAGGGCGAGCCTCAGCAGGTTGACGTCGTGCAGGAGCGGCACCTGACGGTGCACGGGTTTGAGATAGGTCACGAGCGGGATGGGATGCTTCGCGATGCGGTTGATCGCGGGCACGACCTCGAGGATCGATCTGCGGCTCGACTCGCGCAACTCGGCGACGGCCGTCTTGAGCCGAGCGGCTTCCGCATGCACTTCGCGCATCGTCGCCGGAAGTCGCGCCAGTCGCGCAAACGCGAAGACTCCGAGCCCGAGCGCGAGCGCGGCGACGATGGCAGCGATCGCGGAAAGGGTCACGATGATTCGGCGGTAGGAGGCGGGCGAGGAGGCCGAAAGCGCGTGCGATGCGTCCGACAATACGACCGACGCGTGCTGCACCACGACCGATGCGAGACGCGCGACTCTAGCCGTGGGTCTCCGCACGCGTCAAGGAATGGCGCGATTCGGTAGTGGGTCAGTTTGCCAGGCATGCGCCGGTGCAGTCGCGAGGGTCTGGGGACTCGTCGGCGGGC
>CAYVDO010000286.1:0-10762 GCA_964450125.1 uncultured bacterium | reverse complement strand
GCATCCTCCACAGGTAGCCGGCGAAGAAGTTGTCGAATCCTGGGCCGAGGCCGCTGGTCGGAGACTGGAACCCGAACCGCGTCATGCGCGGCTCGCCCATCACCACCTCGAAGCGATCGTCCGGCCACACGCGCACGATCTCGCACGCCGCGCGCCCCACGTTGTTGATGCGATCGTGACCACCATTCTGGATGCCGGTGCCCACGTAGAGGGCACCACGGTGCTCGGCGAAACACAGCACCATCTCGTCGTGCGGCCCGCGATCGAAGCCGCGATCCGCGACACACGTCCAGCGATGCGGCGGTGGGCCCTCCCCGTCCGTCTTCCAGAGCTGTGCGCCGTGGCGAACGTTGATGGTGCCGGCGTAGAGAAAGCCGTTGGCCACACCCAGATCGAAGATGCCGCGATTGGTGGGATCGCCGAAGAACGGCGGGTTCGAGACCCGCCAGCGCCCGCGCACCGGATCGTCGGTGCAGAGCACCGAGGTGTTGAACGCCTCGTTGCACAGACCTCCGCGCGAGCCCGAGGGCGTGATGAAGAGGTTGCCCTTGAAGGGAACGACGCCGCGGTACGACACCACGTTGGGGTCGTCGAGGCCGAGCCCCGGCTCGCTCACCTGCTCGAAGTGCTCGCCGTCCTCGCAACGCAAGAGCACTGGGCCCTGACCATAGGAACCACACGAAGGAATCGTGTAGAGCACGGGCTCGGGATCGCTCGTGCCCTGGAACACCCCCATGTTGCGAAAGCCGTAGGCCACCGGCACCGGCTTGCCGTTGGTGCCGACCGTCATGGGACTCTTGTAGACGCGCTTCCACACGTCGGCGTCGACGTCGTAGCGCCACACCTCACCGGCGAGATCGAGGTCGAAGACCGACGCCGGCATCCGCACCGGCCAGATCTCGGTCGGCACCGTGTACGGAAAGCGGGCCTTCATCAGCACCAGCATGTGCCGGTTCGTGCCCACGTAGAGATGATTCTTGTACCAGGCGCAGCCCCACGCGTACGAGTTGCGACCATCGCCGAAGCCACGCTTGGCGACGCAGCGGAAATGCCCTGCGCTGAGCGCCAACGGGCGCGGCGCCCCCACCGACGAAGCGGAGGCAGCGCTCGCCGTCACGGGCTGAGGCGAGAGCGCGGCGACGGCGCGCGAGCTCAAGGCATCCCCGTCGTGAACGAGATCCGCGCGCGCGACGCCCGGGGACGGCGCGTCACTCGAGGTAGCCGAGGCCGCGCAACCGCTCCATGATCGCCGCCTCCTCGTCCTCGTCCAGCGAGGCCTCGTCGGTGCTCGACGTGGCGGCGGCAGGAGCCACCGGCGCTTGCGCCTGGCGCGGCGGATCGCTCGTCAGGTACTCGGGCTCGTAGAAAGCCGCGGGGAACGTGCCCTCGTAGTCCGCGGGGATCTCGAGACCCAGACTGTGCAACAGCAGCTGCGGCACCTCGATGATGTCGCGCACTTCGAGCTCCTGCCCTTCGACGATGCCGGGACCGCGACCGAGCAGCACGCCGTGGGGATGGTGCGTTCCCGCCGGCTCCTCGCGGGGTACGACCTGTGCCTTGCCGTTCAGGATCGAGATCAGGCCGTGGTCACGCAGCGTGAGCGTGAGGTCGGGGGCGCGCTCCGTGTACGGGCCGGGCCACCAATCCTCGCGCTTCTTGATCTCGGACACCACCAGCCCACCGTCCGGCCCCTGGAGCTTGTAGAGCTTCTCGATCAGCTCGTCGCGGACCTGGTTCGCCGCTTCCGCGCTGAGATGCTGGCGGTTGATGTAGATGCCGTTGCAGCTCGGCGTCATGGCGAACGCCTTGGTCTTCTTGAGGTCGATGGCGCTCACCAGGTTCGGCAGCTTGTCGACGAACACCGCTTCCTTCGCGTCTTCGGCGACCTCGCCGCGCCACGTGAGGTAACCGTGGTCGGCCAGGAACTTGTTCACGTACACGATCTCGGTGGTAACCGTGAAGCCGTGGTCGGAAGCGATGAAGATCCGCGCCCACTTGCCGGCGCGCTTCACCACCGCGCCCAGGAAATCGTCGATCTGCTTGAAATAGATCTTGCAGCGCTCGATGACCTTCTTCTCCCAGTCGAGCGGCTTGTCGGGAATCGTCGACGGGTCCAGGTAGCGATACGCGAGGTGCTGGATCTTGTCCACGCCGTCGAAGACGATCGCGGTCAGGTCGCTCGGCTCGTTACGCATCAGGTGATCGAGGATGCCGTACCAGGCCTTCTCGCGCCGGATGTGCAGATCGATCCACTCCACCCACTGATCCGGGTCGAGCTTCTGCAGTCCCATCTTCTCGATGTTGGTGTCGAGACCGAGCACGTTCACGTCGAAGCCGTCGACGTGCTGAAGCTTGGCGAAGAGGTCCGACGGATGGCTCGAGCGCCTCAGGTGCTTCGGCGGCACGAAGCCCGGCATCACGTGGCCGTTGATCTTCGGCGGAGGTGCCGTGCCGAAGAAGTTGAGAACCGTGACGCGCTTGCCGAGGTCGGAGACGTATTGCCAGATGGTCTCGACGGCGATGGTGCGGTAGTCGTTGACGCGGAAGTAGACGCCGTCCTGGGTGGGCTCGTAGCGCAGGAAGTCGTGCATGCCGTGGTGGCCCGCGCTGCGCCCGGTGGCGAGCGTGGTCCACGCCTGCGGCGTGATCGGAAGCGGCGTCGAGCGCAGCCGGCACGAGGTGGATTCCTCGCGGAACTTCTGAAAATTGGGCATGACGCCCTGGGCCACCATGTGGTCGAGCACCGTGTAGGTCGCGCCGTCGAGTCCGAAGAGAATGGTCTTCATGGTCCTTTCCTCGAGCCGTGGGTCCCGGCGAAGGATCGCGCCCCCGCGCTGCGATCCCGCTTCGCCCGTTGCTCGCGCAGGCGTCTCAGGACGCCTCGTGAGTGAGTAAGCACAACGTGACCGAGTGGGTCTCCGTGGATGTGATGCGTCGGTACGCGTGAACCTTGCGTCGCGCCCAGCCCGGGAATGCTTCCGCCATCGTGCTGCGAAGCTCGACCGTGATGCGCCCCTGGGCTCCGTCTGCAGCGACCACCTCGACGGCGCGCGGCCCACCCTTCACACCGCTGCCGAGCGCCTTGCCTACGGCCTCTTTGGCGCCCCACGCCGCGATCAGCCACGAGTCCTGTGACTCGCCGGTGGTGCGAGCGGCGCTCAGCAACAACGCGCGCTCAGACGGATTGAACGCGTCGTTCACCAGCGCCACGTCCATCGTCCCCACGGGCTCGACGTCGATGCCGACGCCGGCGAACCGCCTGGGATCGGCGGCCACGGCCACAGCGGCGAAGCCGGTGTGCGCCAAGCTGAGCGCCGGAAGCCGGGCGCCCGGCAGCACCACGCGCGGCGCGCCGTTGGCGTCGTTCACGATCTCGACGTCCGCCATGCACACGTCGAGACCTCCAAAGCGGCGCACCGCGTCCTTGGCGACGACGCGGCCGAAAAGCCAGCCCGCGAGCAGCACCGGCGGGCGCTTCAAGGTCTCGAAGGTGGCGCGCTCGGCACGGCTCAGGATCATGTGGGCGAGTACCCGCTGCCACAGGTGCTTCACGATGATGGGGCTACCGATGCTGCCGATCTCCGCGATCAACGCGTGCTCGATCCCTGGCACGCCGGCGAAGAGCCCCGTGACGTCGCGGGTCATCACCGGCGCTCGCGGCGCGGATCCGTAGTGGTAGAGCGCTGTCGGCAGCTCGACCGTCTCGTCGACGCGCCCGAGAACGCGAAGCACCACGCGTCCACTGGGCTCGCGCATCTCGACGTCCGAAAGGACGCGGGTGCCCTCGCGACCCACGGTGGAGATCGTGGTGAGCGGCACCCGGGGATCGGTGAGCCTCCCCCACTCCACGCGCCTGTAGCCGTTGGGGAAGATGAGCGTGATCGTCGGGTCTTCGTCCTGCCACGGACCGAGGATCTCGAGCCCAGGCACGTGACCGGCGGTATCGATGAGAGCGGCGGGAATGGCTGGGACACCGGGCGTCTCCGGCACGAAGAGCAGGTCGGGGTCCGGCTGCACCACGGTCGCCGCGACGCCGTTCGAATCACAGCGCTCCGCCGAGACGATGCCGGCGAAAGCCCGTCCGTGAAAGAGCATCCGGCCGTACATGTCCTCGGGGCGGATCCGACCGGGTGCTCTCGCCTGATCGGGCACGACCGCCGCGCCCAGCTCGGGCAGTGACGTACCGAGCTCGACCACGGCCTCGACGATCGTCGCCGGCGCCGCAGATCCTTCTCCGCCCAGCACGCGACCGCGGGCGCGGCCATCGCCCTCGCTCACCACCTCGACGCGGATCGTTCGTTCCGGCGGATCGAAGACGAGCCAGCCCGAGGTCTTCACCTCCGCGAGCGCCGTCACCACCTGCCCGGGATGGAGCAGCAACGCCGCCTCGGCGATCAGCTCCTCGGACATGGCCAGCGCCATGATCGGCAAGCCGCGCAGCGACGGGTCACGCACCGAGAGCTCGCGACCGAAGAACGTGTGATCGATCAAGAAGCCGAGCTGATCCGAGTCGAGCTCACACTCCACGAGAATCCGCTGTCCTGGCTCATGCTCGATGACTCGCGTGACCAGCGGCGCAACCGTGGTGCGACGCGGTGAAGGCATGGGTTCATCGACGACGGCAGCGAGGCCCGTGGTCAGGCTCTGGGGCTCCACCTTCGGAGCCGGGGCGGGGAGCACGTCGTTCGGCCGCCCCCGCCCCAGCGCGATCTGCATCACGCGCTCCTGCGTATCGAGGAAAAGCCGCATCGTCTCCTGATAGTCGACGAGGGCGCGCCGCCGCGACCGCGATGCCCCCGAGCCAGGTCCTGCAACCGGAATCGGTTCGCCCCCCTGCGCCGCGCCGCCGAGCTCGACAGGCACCGGCGCTGCGGTCGCGCTCGTCCCCAACGCCGCCGCCGGGTACGGCCGTGCCGGCGCCCCGGTCACGGCCCCGGCACGCATCAGCCCACGCACCAGCGGACGCGCCGACGACACCGAGGTGCTGGCGCTGCCGCGATCGACGCGGCTCGACCGCGGACCATCGGCGCGCAAGGGCGGTGACACACGGCCGATCCGCTCTTGCACTCGCGCCACCGTCGCATCCGTGAGCGTGAGCTCGGGAAGCGCGAACTCGAGCGGCGGATCCTCGGGCAAGCGGGGCAGCACCTCGCCCAGCGCCAGCTCGCGCGGCATGCGGTTCGCCGTGAGCGCCTCGAGCCTCACATCCACGCCGTGGGCCACGAGCTGCGCCAGCGCACGGCAGAGCTGCTCCACTCCGTTCTTGCGGCGCACGTCGAGCGCCACCGCCGCGTGCGGCCGCGCTCCCAGCGTGTCGGACACGAAGTTCGTGAGGTTGCCGCGTGGACCGACCTCGAGGAAGACGCGAATGCCATCCGCGTGCATGGCCTCGATGGTCTCGCGGAAACGCACTTTGGAATGCCATTGCCGGACCGCGAGCTCGCGCACGGCGCTGGGCTCGGTGGGGAATTTGGCGGCGGTCGCGCACGACCAAAGCTCGACCTTGGGAGTGCCGACGCCAACGGTCTCGTAGTACTCGGCCAGAATCGGGCAGGCGGCGCGAAAGCCCTCGGTGTGGTAGGCGCGGCCCCACGGCAGCCGCTCGCAAAGGCCGCCCTTGCCGCGCAGCCCATCGAGGGCCTCGCGCGTGGCGTCCTCGTCGCCCGAGATCACGAGCTGGCTGGGGCAATTGTCCATCGCCACCACCAGCCGGCCATTCGAGCGCTCCAGCACCTCGTGCACCGCGATGGGATCGGCACCGCCCACGGACGTGAGCACCGCTGCCTTCGCGAGACCCTGGCCTGCGATGCGCGTCGCCACGTCGGCACCGTAGGCGATGGCGCGGACTCGTGCGTCCTCACCCTCGACGACGTGCGCTCCCGCAGCCTCGAGCGCCATGAACTCGCCGCTCGAGTGGCCGACGATCGCATGCGCTGGCACGCCGAGCCGCGCCAGCAACGCCATCAGCGCGCGCTCCGCAGCGATCACGGTGCCGACCGCGCCCTCCAAACCGAGCAGCGCCTCCTCGGCTCGCTGCTCTTCGCCGGGCAACGGGAAGATGAGCGGGCTGACGGGCTTGCCACCGGCGCGGCTAGCGAAGCCGTCGTCGGTGACGTCGAATTCGCGGCGCACTTCCGGGAAATGCCGCGCCAGATCGGCGAGCATGTTCACGTACTGCGCACCCTCGCCTGGAAAGAGCCATGCGACCCGGCCCTCGCGCGCGAGCGGCTGCTGATACCAGAAGACGCCGGTGCGATCCTGGATCTTCTCGCGATCGGGCTGGCCCAGGAGCTTCACGGCCTGCTTGAGCTTCTTGACGAGATCGGCGCAATCCTTGGCGACGATCGCGAGCCGCGCGGCACCCGCTTCGCGGTTGCTCGCCGCGGCCACGTCGAGAAGTGCCAGATCGGCGTTCTCCTCCAACCCTCCGGCGAGGCTGGCGGCACGCTCGACGAGCGCCACGCGATCCGCCGCCGACACCACCACCAGCTCCACGGGCCAACACCGCTCCAGGCGCTCGAGCGTGCGCTCGTCGCCACCGACGTACTCTTCCAAGATCGCGTGGGCGTTGATGCCGCCGAAGCCAAACGCGTTCACACCTGCGCGGCGCGGCGTGCACCGATCACCGTGGATCCACGGCCGCGCGCGCGTCGAGAGATGAAACGGCGTGTCCTCGAGCTTGAGCGCCGCGTTCGGCTCGTCGGCGTGGAGCGTGGGCGGGAGCACGCGATGATGGAGCGCGAGCGCGGTCTTGATGATCGACGCCGCGCCGGCAGCCGGAAGCAAGTGGCCGATCATCGACTTCACGGCGCCGAGGGCGATGGTCGCGCGTTCGCCCTTGCGCCGGCCGAAGCAGGCCACCAAGGACTGCACCTCGGTGGCGTCGCCACGGGCGGTGGCCGTGCCGTGGGCTTCGATGAGCCCGATGCTCGCGGGATCGATGCCCGAGGATTCGTAGGCGCGATCGAGCGCCAGCACCTGCCCCTCGAAGCGCGGCGCCAGGAGCCCGAGGCCACGGCCGTCCGAAGCCGTGCCCACACCGCGCAAGAGCGCGTAGATCCGGTGGCCGTCGCGCTCCGCGTCCGCACGACGCTTGAGCAGCAGGATGCCGCAGCCCTCACCGAGCAGGGTGCCGTCCGCTTGAGCGCCGAAGGGTGCGATGCGGCCGGAATGGCTCGCTGCGTCCAGGTTGCTGAAGAGGAGGTGGATCGGACCAGGTGTCGACACCTGCACGCCGCCCACCAGCACCGCGTCGCAGCGGCCCGCCGAGAGCTCGCGCATGCCGTTCTCGACGGCGATCAACGTCGACGCGCAAGCGGCGTCGATCGTGTAGGCCGGCCCCATCAGGTCGAGACGGTTCGCGATGCGCCCGCACATGACGCTGTTGACGAGCCCTGGGACGATCTCGGCGTTGAAGGGCGGTAGCGCCGCCTTCACGTCGCCCTTGATCGCGGCGAGCGTGTCGCGGTCGAGCTCGGGGTGCAGGCGCGCGATCACCGCCATCACCTGGTCCACCGCCCAGCCGTGCGATACCCAGCTCAGCGTGCCGCGGTTCACGTAGAGCCCGCGCGCCAAAATCACGCCGGTGCGCTTGCGGTGAAGCGGCCGCTCGGGAATGCCGGCATCGGCCAACGCCTCGAACGCACAGCGCAGCGCGAGGAAGTGGTCCGGCTCGGCTCCGTCCACGCTCGAAGGCATCACTCCGTAGCGCGCGGCCTTGAAACGGCTCAGCGGACCGAGATAACCACCCTTGGTGGTGTAGACCCGATCGTTCGGCTTGCCTTCTCTCGATGCGACCTCGTCGCTGCGACCGTAGCGGTCGGGCCACCAATCCGCAGGTGCCTCGGTGATGGCGTCCACCGCACCGACCACGTTCTGCCAGAAGGCGCGGGTATCCCCCGCGCCGGGAAACAGGCAGGACATGCCGACGATCGCAATGTCTTCCATGAGTCAGCGTCTCTCGCGGACGATCGTTCGGTGCCGGGGCTGGCGTGGTCGCGCCGCCCCGTCGTGGATCGCGCCGTGCCTCATCGATCGCCAGCAGATCCGGCAGCTCGCGCCGTGGAACGCTCTCGATCTGCCGCCGGCGGGTCGTCGACCCAACCACCGGTACCCACCACCACCCGCACGTCGCGATCGGGTGCGTGCAGGAATTCGAGCCATGCCGCCTGCCGTCCCACGGGGACACTCACCAGCCCGAACTGACGTGACGCGAGCCGCTCCGCGACCTCGGGTGTGACCATGCTGCCGGCGCCGACCCACGGGCCCCAGTTCATCGACACGACCTTGCCGCGCCAGCCCGCTCGTAGGCGACGCGCCATGCGATTCAGTACTTCGTTGGCGGTCGCATAGTCCGCCTGGCCGACGTTGCCGAAAATCCCTGCCACCGAGCTGAAGAGCATCACCAACTTGATGCGCGCGGGATCCAAGAGGCCGCTGAGCGTGAGCATCGGGTCGAGCTTGGTGCCGAGCACGCGATCGAAGGACTCGGCGGTCTTGTCGACGATGTACTTGTCCTCGATGACGCCCGCACCGTGCAACACCACGTCGATGCCACCGAAGCGATCGGCGATCTCGTGCACCAAGCCCGTGAGCTGGAGCGGATCGCGCACGTCGCACACGCGGTACTCGACGTGCGATGCAACCTCGCGGATGCTGCCCAAGTTCCGACGCATCTCGCGGGCCTGCAGGATTCGCGAGATGCGCTCCTCGACGGCCTTGGGCGTGAGCGCGACGGTGCCGCCTTCGGCACGCAACCGCGCCAGCAATCGGCGGCGGATCTCGGCGCGGTCGACCACGCCCACCGACTCCGGGTCCTCGTCGTGCTCGGGAAGCGGCGAGCGCCCCACGAGCACCACCGAGGCGCGCGAGTGGCGGGCGATCTCGTGGACGATCTCCGCCGTGATGCCGCGTGCACCTCCCGTCGCCAGGATCACGGTCTTGGGGCCGAGATCGAAGGTCGGCTTGCGGTCGTGCCCGTTGGGCAAGTCCGCGCGCACGGCGCGCAGCCCGAGCCGGCGCGATTCCCTGTAGCCGATCTCGACGGGTCCCTCGGCGGCGAGCTCTCGTAGCAACGCGCTCGCATCCGGCACCCGGTCGTAATCGACGGTGCGGAAACGCGCCTTCGGCCACTCCTGGGCCGCCGACTTGAGCAGGCCCGCCAATCCGCCGCGCCACGGTTGCGCCGAATCCTCGGCGCGGCCGAGATCGAAGTCTCCACCGCCGCGGGTGAGGGCTGCCAGCAACGGAGCGGCGGCGCCACCGGCCTTGAGCTCGGGCGCAAACGCCTGCAGCAAGAAGAGCGCGCCCCGGAGCTCTTCGGCCAGGTGACGATGCCAATCCGCGACGTGGATACCAGGGAACGCGGGTGCGTCGCGAAGCGGCAAGAGATGCAGCACCGCTCCGATCGACCCGACGCTGGTGCGAATGCGTGCAAAAGCCGCTTCGGCCTTCGCACGGCTTGCGAGGTCGTCCGGCTCGAGCACCACCATCGGCACACCGCGGGCGCGCAGCAAGGTCCCAAGCGCCTGCGCGAGACCCGCACCATCGTCGGTCAGCACCCAAGTCCCTCGCGGCAGCTCGCGCGAGGACCCGGCCTCGAGAGGAAGCTCCTCCACTCGCACCACCGAGCGCGGTACGTGGATGGACTCGTCGGAGAAGGCCTCGAGAGCGCCTTCCGATTCGATCTCGGCGGATGGCGCAACTGCGGCAGCCTCGGCTGAGGGCGCGGCCGCGGCGACTGCGCGTCGCTCGCGCTCGAGCTTGGCGACGCCGTCGAGGATGGCGCGCAGCGTCGTGGCTGCCGACATCGACTCCATGAACCACGCCGGCGGCTCCACCACTTCCGGGACGACCGTGCGCCGAAATGCGGCGATGATCTCGACGCGCTTGATCGAGTCGATGCCGAGGTCGGATTCGAGGCCCGCGTCGAGATCGAGCATCTCGACGGGGTAACCCGTTCGTTCCGACACGATCGCACGCAAAAGCTCGACACGATCCGCATCACCCGACGTCGCTGCAGCCGGTTCCGCGTGTCGCGCGGCAGACGCCGCCGCAGCGGCAGGTGCTGCCGCCGCGCTCGCGGTCTCGCTCTCGAGACGTGCCACACCGGCGAGGATCCGCTCCAGCGTGCTGGCGGCGCTCATGTCCTCCATGAACCACGCAGGCGGCTCGACGACGGCGGGAACGACCGCACGCCGGAACGCCGCGATGATCTCGACTCGTTTGATCGAGTCGATGCCGAGATCCGATTCCAGGCCGGCGCCGAGATCGAGCATCTCGACCGGATAGCCGGTCCGATCCGACACGATCGACTTGAGCAACTCGCTGCGATCGTTCTCCGCAGGTGCCGCGGCCGCGCTCGCGAGGCCGGGCACAGCCTGCGCTGCGGCGGCCAGACCGACGGCGGCCACGACGCCAGCTGACGATCCCTCACCTGCGAGCCGCGCGACGCCGTCGAGGATCGCCTGAAGCGTTGCGGCGCTTCCCATGGCCTCCATGAACCACGCCGGCGGCTCGGCGATGTGCGGCACGATCGCCTTGCGAAATGCCGCGATGATCTCGACGCGTTTGATCGAATCGATGCCGAGGTCCGACTCGAGCCCCGCCTCGAGCTCGAGCATCTCGGGCGGATAGCCGGTGCGCTCGGTCACGATCGAGCGCAGCAAAGCGATGCGATCCACGCCCGAGTCCACGCGCACCGACGGACTCGCCGGCGTGGCCGCGGGCGCCATCGCGATCGTCGCTGGCGGCGCGGCGCTGG
>CAYVDO010000285.1:0-10796 GCA_964450125.1 uncultured bacterium | reverse complement strand
ATCGCTTCGATCGGGAACACGAAGCCGGAGAGCAGCAGCGACGGGATGAGCACGAAGACCGCGTAGAACATCGCCTGCTGCTGCGTCTCGGCGAAGCTCGAGAGCACCATGCCGAGAGACAGGATTCCGGCCACGAAGAGCACCACCAAGAGCCCCAGGAGCACGACGCTCCCCGCGATCGGAACGTGGAACCAGAAGTGCGCGACCGATACCACCAGCACGGCGTCGAGGAACGCGATCACTGCGTACGGTGTGATCTTGCCGAGTATCAGGCCGGTGCCGCTCACCGGCGTCACGATGAGCTGCTCGAAGGTCTTGTACTCGCGCTCGCGCACCAGCGCGGTCGAGGTGAGCACCAGCGCCACCTGCATGATGAGCAAGCCGATCACGCCCGGCAGGAAGAAATCCTGGTCGCGCAGATCGGGGTTGTAGAGGACCTTCTGCTCCACGATCAGCGGCCGTTTGGCGAGCTTGCGCGGCGGCGCATCGGGCGGATCGAAGTGGAGCTGTGCGCTGAGCTCGTCGCCAGCGAGAACGCCGCCCTCGCCCTTGGTTGCAGTGGCGATCGCCGGCATCGTGCCATCGACGTAGAGCGTCACCGTGGCGCGCTCCCCGTCGAAGAGCTTTTCCGACAGGTCCGGCGGGATGTGGATGGCAGCGCGGGCGCGTCCATCGAGCAGCTCGTGCTCGAGCTCTTCCAGGCTCGTCACCGGATGAAGCCGGAAGTAACCCGTGCCGGCCAGCCGATCCTCGATCTGCATCGACAGAATGCTCTTCGGGTCTTGGTTCCAGACCGCCATCGGCACGTTTTCGAGCTGCAGCCGCAGCGCGTAGCCGAAGAGCAGCAGGAAGAGCAGCGGTCCCATGAAGATGAACGAGAGCATTCGCGGCTCGCGCCGAATGTGCGTGAACTCCTTCCGCACCACCGCGAGGTAGCCGAGGGTCATGACGCGGCCTCGGCTTCCGCGGCGAGTCGGCTCGTGAGATTCACGAACACGTCCTCCATGGTGGGCTCGGTGGGATAGATGTGCTGCGCCGTGACCTCGCGGTGAGCGAGATCTCGGGCGAGGCTCGCCGGCGTGTAGCGTCCCCGCTCCACCACCAGCCTGAGCGTGGTCCCGAACTGGTTCACCGTCTCCACACCCGGGAGCGCGCGGGCGCGCTCCACGAGACCGGGATCGTATCGACAGCGGACGTGGAATAGATCGCGCTCGCCGAGGTGCGCCTTCACGCGATCGGGTGCGTCGTTGAGCACCAGCCGGCCGCGGAAGATGAACGCGACGCGATCGCAGCGCTCGGCTTCTTCCATGTAGTGGGTGGTCACGAAGAGGGTCGTACCGTCGCCGGTGAGGCTGTAAAAGAGATCCCAGAGCTCCTTGCGGGTCACGGGATCGACGCCGGCCGTCGGCTCGTCGAGGAACACGAGCTTGGGCTTGTGGGTGAGCGCACACACCAGCGCCAAGCGCTGCTTGAAGCCGCCGGAGAGGGCGCCCGCCAGCCGTCGGCGTTTGTCCGCGAAGCCGTAGTGCTCGAGCAGATGCTCTCGGTAGTCGCGATCGGTGGCGCCGTAGATGTCGGCGTAGAAGCGCACGTTCTCGTCCACCGAGAGATCGCCGTAGAGCCCGAATTGCTGCGACACGTAGCCGATGCGGCGCTTGACCGCTTCCGGATCGCGGGCCACGTCGTAGCCGAGCACGGTGGCGCTGCCGGTGGTGGGCGCCAGGATGCCGCACAGGATGCGGATCGTGGTGGTCTTCCCGGCGCCGTTGGGTCCGAGAAATCCGAAGATCTCGCCACGCCCCAGCTCGAGGTCGATGCCGTCCACGGCCGTGAAATCGCCAAAGCGCCGCGTCAGTCCCCGCGACACCAGCGCTGGCTCTCCCATCTCGTCGTCGTTCGTCTTCTTCACTCGTCTACTCGCTTCGCGCGACGGGCCGACTCACACCGACCGGCCGACGCTCGGTTCCTCGCTCGCGAAGGTCGAATCGGCTACACGCAGCGAAGATCAGCCCCGCGACGCGAAGCGCGCCACGATTGCCCGCAGCCGCTCCGAACCACGCGCCAGCCGCTGCGTCGTCGTGGCAACCGTTCGCGCCAACTCGTGCTGCTCCGCCGCCCACGAAGCGCCGAGCATAGCTCGATCTCGGCTGCGCCCGACGAGGGAGGAGACCTCGTCCACCGTGGTTTCCGCGGCGAGCCCCTGCGCGCCAGCGCGCTGGAGCCCCTCTCGTGCCGGACCGCCGCGCTCCGCTTCGCGCCGCGCCGCCTCCGCCGCATCGCGCACGGCTTGAGCGACCGTGGCGACTGCGACCCGAAGCTCGTCGAGCGCCGCAACGTGACGGCGGCTCTCGGCGAACGTGCTCTCGGCTCGATCCTCGATCTCGTGGACGGCCTCGAGCAGCGACCGCCCGCCTCGCTCTTGATCCTCCGTGGATGCGCTGATGGCGCCCACCAACCCAACCGCCTCGGTCATGCGCGACTCGACCGCATCGAGGCTCACGTCCATCTGGTTCGCCGCACCCAATGCCAGCCCCACGCTCTGCTGGCCTTCGGCGGCGGCGGTCATGGCGCGCTCCACGTCACGCTCGACGGCGTGCAAGATCGCGTCGGCATCGAGCGCTTCTTGCTCGGCACGCGCCGCCAGCACGCGCATCTCCTCCGCGACCACGCCGAAGCTCGCGCCATCCGGCCCCGCTTGCGCCGCCAGGATCGCCGCGTTGAGCGCCAGCACGCCGATCTCCTCGCTCGCCTCCCCGATGAGCTTGACCAGATATCCCACCTGATACGCGCGGGTGCCGAGCTCGCGACCCAACGTGACGAACTCCGAGATGGTGCCAGCGGCGCTCGAAAGTCCGTCGAGGGTCGAGTGCAACAGCATGCGACTGCGGATGAGGCTGCCCTGCGCTTCCCCGCGCGTTTCGGCGAGCGCGCGGGAGCGGTCGACCAGCAGCGCCACGCCGTTGAGCGCGACACCGATCGTCTCGCCGGCCTCGCGCGCCCGTGTCGCTATCACCTGCAAGCCCTCGTCGACTCGCGGCGCAGCGGCAGCCACTTCGCTGAACGCGGAACCCGCCGTCGCGCTTCCGGCGACGGCACGACCGAGGATCTCGCTTGCGTGACGGAACGCGTGCTCGCCGTCCTCGACGAACGCCTGCGCCTCCCCGAGCCCGTGCCGGATCTCCCCGAGTGAGCAACGCAAGGTCGCGAGGCGCTCCGCCAACACTTCTTGATCCCCGGATTCGAGCTCGCCCTCGCGCCGCTGCCGCCCGCCTCGCGAGTCGAGCACCGCAGCATGACGTTCGAGCTCGGCCACCGACACCTCGAGCTCCGCCGAAGCCAGGCCCGTGTCGGCGACGACGTTGCGGAAAGCCGCGAGCAGCCCTCCGAACGCGGTCGCGACCAGGGCGATCTCGTCTCGCCGCACACGGTCGCGACGATCCACCTCGGCGGCGAGATCGCCGCCGGCCACCCGCGCCATGCACTCCCGCAGCCGGCCGAGTGGCGCCACGATCTCGCGGCCGACGAACAAGCTGATGGCGAGTGCCCCGACCAGGCTCGCAGCGAGGGCGACCCACAGCAGATTCCGCGTGCTGGTGCGCGCCATGGGCTCGGACGCGCTCGGCTCGAACGTCGCGCGCACCTCACCGCGACGGGCGTCGTATGCGACCATCGGCGCCACCACCAACAACATCTCGCGGCCGCGGCGAGGGTCGAACGAGGCGGCGAGCCGGGTGGCTGCCTGCCCACTCGCCGCGCTCGTGACCGGGGCGAGGTCGCGCTGCGGCCCGCTGCGCTGCAGCCACTCGACGCGTCCGCCTTCCCGTTCGCCGTGCC
This sequence comes from uncultured bacterium, assembly GCA_964450125.1. Taxonomy (GTDB): domain Bacteria; phylum JADJOY01; class JADJOY01; order JADJOY01; family JADJOY01; genus JADJOY01. The sequence goes on along the minus strand of CAYVDO010000285.1, from coordinate 6,962 downwards.
AGATGGCACGCATGAGCCGCGCGCCAGACGCGTCCACGATCTCCACCTCCGCCAGCTCGCCCGGGAAATAGCGGAAGAGTTTCTCCACTCGTGCGGCGATCGCCGCCACGTTGCGAGCGATCAGATCCACGGCCGATTCCTCGGCGAGAAGCTCGGTCGCGGTGCGCGCCTGCACTTCGCGATGCTCCTGGCTCGCGCGCCGTTCGAGTCGAACGGCGAATCGATCGATTCCCAGCGCCGTGATCAGCACGGCCAGCAGCACCAGCGTGAGGAAGCGCGGCACGAGCGTGGTGCGGCGGCGCAGCAGACCGTAGACCGCCAGCGCCGACGCCACCACGGCGAGATCGAGCACCAGCTCGCCATCCACGGCGCGCGCCCCAGGAGCCGTACGGGCCACGACCGGTTCGAGCCGCATCGCCGGCGCGGGTTGCTCGGCGGCGCGAACGGCGACGATCTCGCGATTCCACCGCTCCAGGAGCCGCTCGCGCGCTCCGGCTGCCGTCGATGGCTCCATCAGCACCCGCCGTGGCTGCGGTAGGTCGCGTCGCCAACGCTGGGACCCGACACCTTCGCGCAGTGGCTCGAATAGCACCACGTCGCTCGAAGCCAGCTGCTCTTGGAACTCGCGCGAGAGCAGACGATCGACGAATCGCCTCGCCGCGTCCGGCTCGGGTGCTTCGCGAAGGATCCCCACGCCACCGATCTCGGCAGCCGCGCCATCGGCGGGATACGAGATCACCAGCGGTACACCGCGGCGCATCTCGCGCGCGACGTCGTGGTCGAGCGCGATGCCGACGTTGGCGATTCCTTCGCTGACCAGATGGATCACCGCGGCGCCCGCGGACGGATGCTCGATCACGCGGCGGTCGACAGCGGCGAGGTAGCGAAACGCTGCGTCCTCGCCCATGAGCGTGACCAGCGACGTGACCACCGCCAACGCCGTACCCGACGTGGCGGGGTTGGCGAGCGCCACGCGCAGCTCGGGTCCGTCCGTACGCAACAGATCCGACCACACCCGTGGCGCCGGGATTCCACCCTCGCGGAGCGTCACGAACGCCAGCGTGCCGCGATAAAAACCGAACCAACGGTGTTCCGGATCGGCGGGCGGGCCGAACGCGGCGAGCTCCGGCGAGTCGTAGCGCTCGAGCAGGCCGTTCGCGGCGGCTCCGGCCCACGCGACACCCGGTCCGCCCAGGATCACGCTCACCTCCGGCGATCCGCGACGCTGTTCGAAGTACGTGAAGGCCTCGAGGCTGGAACGTCTCCCGAGTGGTCGCTCGACGCGAATCCCGGTGTGCGCGGTGAAATCGGCGACGATCCAGTCGGTGACGTCGTCGTCGAGAACCGAGAGGACGTGCAACGCCGCCCCGCCTCCTTCAGCGGCCGCCTCCACGGCGCGCGACGCACCCACGCTCGTCGCCACGAGCAAGCCCGCGAGAGCGAGTGCCAGGCCGACGCTCCGTCTCACCGCGGCGGCCTCGCCACACGAATCACACGAAGCTCGCGAGCTCGCGCGGGTCTTCGAGGATGCGCTTCACCTCGGCGAGGAGTTGATCCGCTTTCCAGCCATCGAGAACCCGATGGTCGATGGCGATCGTCGCCCGCCCCACCGGCGCCACCTTGAGCACGCCGTCCTCGACCCAGGGCCGCGGCTCGACACTGCCCAGCGCCACCACTGCCGACGAGCTGAAGCGCAGCGGCCAGAAGAGGTCGAGGTTGGGCAGCGTGCTCACCTGGATGGTGCCGACCAGCTTGCGCGCGATGGCGAAGCGACGCAGCCCCAAGCGCAACGCCGCCCGCCGAACGAAGTCGAATCCGAGCACCCAGTACAGGACTCCGAAGAGTCGGATCGCCTGATCTTCCTCGGCGCGTTTCTGGGCCGCGAGCGCTCGCAGCTCCTCGCCGAGCTGGGCCAGCGACTTCGTTTCGACGGCTTCCAGCACCGCCACCGGGGCGTAGTTGCCCTTCCCCGCCACCGACACGCCCACGTCGACGTGCGCCGGATGGATGAGCTTTCCGCCTTCGAGGAACGCATGGGCCTGGGGCACTCGCGCGAGCGCGTGCGCGACCGCCTTCACGAACACGAGCGCGTTCGAGACCCGCATTCCCTGCTCTGCGGCGAGCCTCGCGCGGAGCGCCTCGGTCGCTTCGAAGCTCACCTCGACCAGGCCGATGCCCTGCGCAGCCGTCACGACGTCGAAGCCGACGTTCAAGAGGCGCATCCCCGCGGGCACGCGCTCGCTGCGCGCCAAAGCCTCGGTGCTCATGGCGGTCGATTCTATACTCGAAGTGAAAACCTCGCGATTTCGGCCCGTTCTCTGCTCGGAGCGGGTTTGACGCCCCCCAGGGGTTCTCGTACGCTCCGGCGTTTTCGTGTCGCGCGCCGACGCACCTCACGAGCGGCCGCGCCGCCCGATGCTCGTCCAGCGAGGCCCATCCGACGTGTCGACGCGCAATCGAGTGAAATGGGGCGTCATCGTCGTGGTGGCGGTGCTGCTCATCTGGGGATTCACGCGAGAGAAGCCCCCCGAATACGTGGTGGCCCCGGTGACGCGCGGCACCGTCGTCGACATCGTCACCAGCGTGTCGTCCGGCACGCTCGAGCCTCGCGAGTCGCGCGCGGTCACCTCGGAGACTGGCGGCAGCGTGATCGAGGTCGCCAAGCAAGCCGGTGACGCCGTCGCCGCCGGTGACCTCGTCGTGAAGCTCGACCCCGGCGATCTCGACGACCGGTTGCGCATCGAGGAAGGCAACCTGCGCGTCGCGCAAACCCAGCTTCGCGAGGCTACGGTGCGTCGCGACCAGACGGGCAACGACTACGGAAAGGCGTACGACCTCTTCCAGCGCGGCATCTTCTCGCGCAAACAGGCCGAGGCCGCAGCCCTCGCGTGGCGCGCATCGAAGAGCGAGGTCGAAACCGTCGAGATCAACATCGACAAGCTCAAGCGCTCGATCGACATCGCGCGACGCAAGCTCACCGAGACCGACCTCACGGCACCGGTCGCGGGCACGCTCAAGACGGTCACCGTCGAGCCAGGGCAGATGCTCTTGCCCAAGCAGCCTGCGTTCGAGGTGATGGATGCGTCGAAGCTCCAGATCGAGGCGGTGATCGACGAATCCGACGCACGCAAACTGCGCGTCGGCCAAACGGTGCGCATCACCGCCGATGCGCTGCCCAACCAGGAGTTCCAGGGGCGGCTCGCGTGGGTGTCGCCGGTGGTCTCGCTCTCGAAGCGCGCCAGCCGCGGTGTCGAGGTGCGGATCGAGATCGACGGCTCGATCGCCGCGCTCCGGGTGGGCATGAGCGTCGACATCGAGATCCAGGTCGGCCAGGCCGAGAACACCTTGGCGATCCCCGCCAATGCGGTGGTCGATCGCGACGGCAAGCCCACGGTGTTCGTCTTCGACAAGCGCTGGCGGAAGTACGGGCGCGCGGTCGCAAAGCCAGTCGGGCTCGGCATTCGCACGTTCAACCAGGACGAGGTCCAAAGCGGGCTCGCCGAGGGCGATCTCGTGGTGACCAACGCCGACGATCGCCTCGCTGACGGGCTCAAGATCCGCGGCCGGCACACCGCCGAGCTGGGTAGCCACTGAGCCGATCACCGATCGTCGTGGCTGGCGCCCCATGATCGAACTGCGTGGCGTCACCAAGGTGTACCCGATGGGCGGCGAGGTGGTGCGCGCCCTCGCGGGGATCGATCTACGCATCGACGGGGGCGAGTACGTCGCCATCATCGGACCATCGGGCTCGGGGAAATCCACGCTCATGAACATCCTGGGCTGCCTCGACTCGCCCACCTCCGGCACCTACCACCTCGACGGCGAGGAGGTCTCGCACCTCGACGACGACGCACTCGCCAAGTTCCGCAACCGCCGTGTCGGCTTCGTGTTCCAGACGTTCAACCTGATGCCGCGCATGTCGGCGCTCAAGAACGTCGAGCTGCCGCTGGTCTACGGCGGTGTGCCGGTGGGTGAGCGGCGCGAGCGCGCCGAGCGCGCGCTCGCGCTCGTCGATCTCACGGACCGCATGAATCACTCGCCCAACGAGCTCTCGGGCGGACAGCGGCAGCGCGTGGCCATCGCCCGTGCGCTCGTGAACGCGCCGTCGATCGTGCTCGCCGACGAGCCCACCGGGAACCTGGACAGCAAGGTGGGCGCGGAGATCATCCAGCTCTTCGAGCGTTTGAATCACGAGCAGAACGTGACCCTCGTGATCGTGACGCACGACAACGACGTCGCTGCGCACGCGCGCCGGCTGGTGCGGGTACGCGACGGGCTGATCGTCGAGGACCGTCCAACGTGAGCTTCTGGGAGAGCTTCCGCACCGCGCTCGAAGCGCTGCGCGCCAATCGCGTGCGCTCGGTGCTCACGATGCTGGGCGTGATCATCGGCGTGCTGAGCGTGATCCTGCTGGTGGCCGTGGGCCAGGGCGCGAGCGATTTCGTGACCGGGCAGATCCAGGAGCTCGGCAGCGATCTGATCTGGGTCATCCCGGGCCAGATCCACGGCGGACGTGCCACGGTGGTCAAATTCAAGCTCGAGGACGCCAAGGCGATCGAACGCCGCGCGGCGTCGGTGGAGGAGGTGGCGGCGATCGTCACGGGCTCGGCCTCGGCACGGGTCGGTGCCAAGCGCTTCACCGCATCGATCCTGGGCGTCACTCCGTCCTACAAACGGCTGCGCAGCACCCGCCTCGCAACTGGCGTATTCATCAACGAAGCCGACATGGAAGGCGAGCGGCGGGTCGCAGCCATCGGCTCCGAGGTGGCGCGCCAGCTCTTCGGCTCGGCCAACCCGCTCGGCAGCCGAATCAAGATCGACGACACGCCGTTCCAGGTGATCGGCGTGATGGCGGAGGGTGGGCGATCCCTCGGCCAAAACCCCGACGAGCGCATCTACGTGCCGCTGCCGGCGGCGCAAGAGCTCTTCCAGATCGAGGGCATCAATCAGATCTTCGTGACGCCGCGGCCGGGGGCGCCCGTCGAGTCCACCATCAAGCAGATCACCGAGGTGCTGAAGACGCGCTTCGGCGGCCGCGAGGATTTCACCATCCAGAGCCAATCGGCGATCCTCGCCAAGCTCGACAGCATCACTCAGGCGCTCACCTATACCCTCGCGGCGATCGCCGGCATCTCGCTCTTGGTCGGTGGAATCGGCATCATGAACATCATGCTGGTGAGCGTCCGCGAGCGCACCCGCGAGATCGGCATTCGCAAGGCCGTGGGGGCACGCAAGCAAGACGTGCTGCTGCAGTTCCTGATCGAGGCGGTGACGCTGAGCGTAGTGGGTGGAATCGTGGGCATCGTTCTCGGCATCCTCGGCGCGCAAACGGCGCATGCCCTCTATCCCTCGCTACCCGTGCGCACCACGGCGTGGTCGGTGACGGTGGCGTTCACGTTCGCGTTCGCCGTCGGCATCTTCTTCGGCGTCTATCCGGCCAAGAAGGCGGCCGAGCTCGATCCCATCGAAGCGCTGCGCTACGAGTGAGAGGCGCGCGGTGACCGATCCTCGTTCGCCCTTCGAGCCTGCGCCGCTTCGCCGTCCACTCTCGACGCGCGCCACGCTGTTCCGCGCCGCGGCGCGCCTGGCGACGCACGGTGCCTGGAAGAAGCTCGTGTCCGCGAGTGAGGCCCCACGCGAAGCTGCCACCGCCAAGCTCCTCGAGATCGTCGGACGCAATCGCGACACCGCGTTCGGCCGCGAGCACGGCTTCGCCGCGATCCGCGCCATCGCGGACTACCAGCGTGCGGTTCCGCCTCGCGACTTCGAGGGCCTCTCGCCGTGGCTGGATCGGGTGGTCGGCGGCGAGCGCGCCGTGCTCACCGCCGACGAGCCCACCTGGTTCGGCCAATCGAGCGGCACCACCGGCAAGCCCAAGCTCATCCCCATCACGCCCAGCTACTTCAAGGAGTTCATCTTCGGCCGCACGCTCTTCGCCCGGGCGCTGGCCGAGAACCTGCCGCAGCTCGCCGACGGTGCCGAGCTCGGCATGGCGAGCCCCAAGGTGCAAGGCCACACGCCGGGCGGGGTTCCCTTCGGCTCGATCACCGGCAAGATCGAGGCGGCGAAGCCGAAATGGGTGCGCGAGGGCGACACCTATCCGCTCGGGCTCTTCGAGTGTGAAGACTTCGAGCGCAAGTACTACCTGCTGCTCAGGCTCGCTCTCGAGAACCGCATCACCCGCATCCACACCGCCAATCCCAGCACCGTGGTGCTCTTGGCGCGAAAGCTCGACGCGTACGCCGACGCGCTGGTGCGCGATCTCGAGCAGGGAACCGCCGAGCGCTGTGACGGCCTCGACCCCGCGCTGGTCGCCGCGATCCGAAAGCGCATCAAGGGACCAAATCGCGCTCTCGCCGAGAAGATCCGGCGCGCCAAAGGCACCCGCGGCCATCTTCGCCCTACGGACGTATGGGACGAGTTCGCCGCGGTGCTGTGCTGGAAAGGCGGCAGCGCACCGTTCTACTTGCAGCAGTTCCCGCACTGGTTCGGTGACGATCTCCCTGTGCACGAGATCGGCTACGCCGCCACCGAGGGAAGCTTCACGGTGCCGCTCTCGGCGCAAGGCAACGACGGTGTGCTGGTGATTCCCGCGGCCTTCGTCGAGTTCTTGCCGGAGGATGCCCGCGATCGAGGCGACTTCGCCGCCGCGGTGGATGCGTCCCGGGTGGAAGTGGGTGCCCGCTACTTCACCCTGCTCACCACCTCGGCGGGGCTCTATCGTTACGACATCAACGACCTCGTCGAGGTCACCGGGTTCTTCAACCGCGCCCCCAAGCTCAAGTTCCTGCACAAGGGCGGGAACATGATCTCCATCACCGGCGAGAAGCTCGGCGAATCCCACGTGGTCGAGGCGATGCGGAACGTCCAGCGCTCGAGCGGCGTTTCCCTGGCCGGCTTCACGGTGTCCGTCGACCTGGCCGGCCAGATGCCACGCTACCTCTTCTACGTCGAGGCGCCCG
>CAYVDO010000284.1:0-10798 GCA_964450125.1 uncultured bacterium | reverse complement strand
GCGGCGCCACCCCGAGATCAAGTGGCGTCGCGCCGCCGCGGATCCTGCTCGGCTCGCGGAGGTGCAACGAGCGCTTCTGACCCAAGCGGTGCGGGCGCTCTGCCCCGGGGGCGTCCTCGTCTACAGCACCTGCAGCACCGAGCCCGAGGAGAACGAGGACGTGGTCCGCGCGGTGCTTCGTCAGCACCCGAGCTTGAATGTGGAGAGCGCCCGCGATTGGCTACCCGCGCCGTTCGCACCGCTGGTTGCGGAGGACGGCTTTCTCAAGACCTATCCCCACGGCGAAGGGCTCGACGGCTTCTTCGCTGCGCGCTTACGGAGGAGTGCTCGTGGCTGAATCGAGGTTCGGGACCGAGCCCAAGTTCGTGATCGCGCCGTCGATCCTGTCGGCGGATTTCGGTGAGCTGGCCCGCGAGATCCGCGCGGTGGAAGCGGCCGGAGCGGATTGGATCCACGTCGACGTGATGGACGGCCACTTCGTGCCCAACCTGACGATCGGTTGGCCGGTGATCGGTTCGCTGCGCAAGGTCTCGGACAAGCCCTTCGACGTCCACCTCATGATCGAGGAGCCCGATCGCTACCTCGAGAGCTTCGTGAAGGCGGGCGCGGACGTGCTGACGGTGCACGTCGAGGCGTGCGTGCATCTGCACCGCACCATCCAGGAGATCAAGCGCCTCGGTGCGCGCGCGGGCGTGAGCCTCAACCCGGCGACGCCCGTCGAATCGGTGCTGCCGATCTTGGCTGACGTCGATCTCGTGTTGCTGATGAGCGTGAACCCTGGGTTCGGCGGCCAATCGTTCATCGAATCGAGCGTCGAGCGCGCCACCATGCTTGCCGCCGCGATCGCCCGTACCGGCAAGCCCGTCCGCCTCGAGATCGACGGTGGCGTGGGCGTCGCCAACATCGCGCGCCTCGCGCGTGCCGGGGTGAGGGCGTTCGTGGCGGGAAACGCGATCTTCGGCAGCGGGGACTATCCGGGGACGATCCGCGCCGTGCGCGCCGAGCTCGCGACGGTCGACTGAGCTCCGCTCGTCGTGGCGTGCGCCGCGCGGCTCAGTCTGCCGGTTCTGCTTCGCTGGCTGCTTCCCGTTTCGGCGCTCGATCGCGTGCTGCGGCTTTCGGTCGTCCTTTGCGCTGGGAGGAGCTCGACTTCGCGTCGGCTTCGTTGAGGCGGGCGGCGCGTGATGCACGCCGTTCTGCCGCGAGCGCTTCTGCCTCGGCACGGTTTCTCGTCTCGCTCCGTCGCGCCGCGTCGGCGAGCCGTTCGCGCGCGGCGCGTTCGGCGGCACGGCGCTGGGTCACGCGTTCGCGCTCGCGCTCGAGGGCACGATCGAATGCGCTCGGGCCCGGAGGTGCGGGCATCGGCAGCCGCTGCAGGCTTCCGGCGTTCGGCACGCTTGCGCGGGAGTCGAAGTGCCCCGTGAGTTGCTGGCGGACCTCGAGCCGTCCGTCGGCGCTTCGCGACCAGAGCAGAACCTCGCGGGCGTTCGCCGCGCTGCCGCTCACGAACCAGGCGAGGAGCGCGCAAGCCCAGGGAGTTCGGCGGAGTCGGTGTCCGTGATCGTGGCGATTCATCGCTTGCCTCCACGCCGCGCCACGAGCTCGCCGGGTCGCGATCGCTCGTGCCGCCGTAGGCGAACGTCCTCGGGCAATGTGCGTGCCGGCGCGCCGCGATCGTCGGGCCCCACGATGGCAACGCTTTTCGCGACCGCGATGGGTGCCTACGCGCCCTCGAGGGCGCGTCACCGCGCCCTCGCGTTCGCATCCGAGCGCGTGGCGGCGTTTGACACCCCTTCGGCATCGGTGGTAGCTCACGACGGTTCGAGTGGCGCTCGTAGAGCGCAGCTCGAATGCACCGCACGGCAAGGCATGGCGTCTCGAATCGCGGTTGCGCGAAATCGATCGCTTCGTGATGAGCCAGGTGCAGCGACGGGGCGTGGCTCAGCCTGGTAGAGCACACGGTTCGGGACCGTGGGGTCGCTGGTTCAAATCCAGTCGCCCCGACCCACACGCGAGCGGCTTCGGGACTTCCGCAGCCGCTCGTTTTCACTCCAGCACCGAGGGATTCGTGAGACCTCGCGACGAGTCTTGGTTGCCGGCGTCGCTGGCGAGGCACGGTGAGGCAGCGTCCCACTCTCGGTTTGCTCTAGCCCATCGATCATGTCCGTGAAGCTCGCTTTCCTGCTGATCGGTGCCTATCTCGTCGGCTCGATCCCAACTGGCGTGCTGCTGGCCCGCTGGAAGGGGCTGCCGGATCCGCGCACCAGCGGAAGCGGCAACATCGGCGCCACCAACGTCGCCCGCACGTTGGGTAAGCGCATGGGCGTGCTCACCCTGATCGGGGACGCCGCCAAGGGCGCGCTGCCGGTGCTCGTCGGGCGCTTCGCGGGTCTCGCGCTCGCGCCGCTCTCCGCCGTGGCGGCTGCAGGGGTGCTCGGGCACGTCGCATCGATCTTTCTGCGGTTTCGAGGTGGGAAGGGCGTGGCGACGGGGCTGGGCGCATTCCTGGCGCTGACACCGCTCGCGGCGTTGGCCGCCGCGCTCGTGTTCGCGCTCACGTTCGTGGCCACGCGCATCGTGTCGCTGAGCTCGGTGTTGGCGACGGCGGCGTTGCCGATCGTGTTGGCCAGCCAACCGGTCACGAGACCCGTGACCGCCGCCGCTGCATTGGTCGCCGTGCTCATCATCGCGCGCCACCAGGCGAACCTGGCGCGGTTGCTGCGGGGTGAGGAGCCTCGCTTCGGCAGCGAGCGAACGCGCCGCGATGCCTAGTTTCTAGGCGTTGCCCAAAGATGGTGCAGGAGTGAGAATCCCGACGTTCAATGCCTACGAGTACAAGCCGTCGAAATCACTTCTGAATCATCGGTGGCGCGGGTGGCGATGAGTGGCACCGTGCTTGCTCGGTGAGGGACTAATCCGCGATATCCCTGGAGGCAGGTCCATGAAGAAGGTCGAGGCGATCATCAAGCCGTTCAAGCTCGATGAAGTGAAAGAAGCGCTCAACGAGATTGGCGTCCAGGGGCTGACCGTCAGCGAGGTCAAGGGCTTCGGGCGTCAGAAGGGACACACCGAGCTCTACCGTGGTGCGGAATACGTCGTCGACTTCCTGCCGAAGGTGAAGCTCGAAGTGATCGTTCGCGACGACATGGCCAAGCAGGTGGTCGACACCATCCTGCAAGCGGCCAAGACCGGGAAGATCGGCGACGGTAAGATCTTCGTGCTACCGGTCGAGGAAGTGATCCGCATCCGCACTGGCGACCTCGGCGAGAAGGCACTCTGAGGGCTTCGGCCCGCGCCGCCGCGCCGCATCCGCCGACCGCAGCCCCATTCGAGTGTTCGTTCGAGTCCGCCGAGTGGTCTCGGCGGGGAGAGAGCCCGAGGTACAACCACCGCAGTCGAGACGACTCGGAATCGTAGAAAGGGTGAGGAGGACGAGAGCATGAAGCCCAAGGAAGTACTGGAGTTCGCGAAGAAGAACGACATCAAGATGGTCGATCTGAAGTTCATCGACCTGCTTGGCATCTGGCAGCACTTCGGTGTGCCCATCAGCCAGCTCAAGGAAGACAGCTTTGACGAAGGCTTCGGCTTCGACGGTTCGAGCATCCGTGGCTGGCAGGCCATCCACGCCTCCGACATGCTCATCATCCCGGATGCCAAAACCGCCCTCATCGATCCGTTCTCGAAGACCGCGACGCTGTCGTTGATCTGCAACATCGTCGACCCGGTCACCAAGCAGGACTACTCGCGCGATCCGCGCAACATCGCGCGCAAGGCCGAGGCCTACCTGAAGTCGACCGGCATCGGTGACACCTGCTACTTCGGGCCCGAGGCCGAGTTCTTCATCTTCGAGCAGGTCCATTTCGAGTCGGGCGTCAACGCCGCCCACTACTTCCTGGATTCGTCGGAAGGCCAGTGGAACTCGGGTCGTCCGACGGAGATCGACGGCTCCCCGAACCTCGGCTACAAGCCGCGCTACAAAGAAGGCTATTTCCCGGTTCCGCCCACCGACTCGCTCAACGATCTGCGCTGCGAGATGGTGATGGAGCTCGAGAAGGTCGGCATCGAGATCGAGGCCCAGCACCACGAGGTCGCCACCGGCGGCCAGTGCGAGATCGACATGCGCTTCTCGCCCCTGGTGGAAATGGGCGACAAGCTCATGTGGTACAAGTACATCCTCAAGAACGTCGCGCGCCGCAACGGCAAGACCGTGACGTTCATGCCCAAGCCGCTCTATGGCGACAACGGCACGGGCATGCACTGCCACCAGTCGATTTGGAAGGGCGGTAAGCCGCTGTTCGCGGGCGATGAGTACGCCGGCCTGAGCCAGATGGCGCTCTGGTACATCGGCGGCATCCTCAAGCACGCCAAGGCGCTCGCCGCCTTCACCAACCCGGGCACGAACTCCTACAAGCGTCTGGTGCCGGGTTTCGAAGCGCCGGTGAACCTGGCGTACTCGAGCCGCAATCGCTCGGCGTCGGTGCGCATCCCGATGTACTCGCAGAGCCCCAAGGCGAAGCGCATCGAGGTTCGCTTCCCCGACCCGTCGTGCAACGGCTACCTCGCGTTCTCGGCGATGCTCATGGCTGGTCTCGACGGCATCGAGAAGAAGATCGATCCGGGCGAGCCGCTCGACAAGGACATCTACGCGCTCTCGCCGGAAGAGCTCTCCAACGTGCCCACCATGCCGGGCTCGCTGGAGCAGGCGCTCAACAACCTCGAGGCGGACCACGAGTTTCTGCTCAAGGGTGACGTGTTCACCGAGGACGTCATCAGCACCTGGCTCGAGTACAAGCGTGAGAAGGAAGTGACACCGGTCAACATGCGGCCGCACCCGTACGAGTTCACGCTCTATTTCGACGTCTGAGCCTCGACCGCGCCACGCGCGATCGGATCCCCCGGGGCTGCGAGTGCGGCCCTGGGGGATTCGCACTCCTGGCGCGCTGCAGTCGTGGACGTCGTTCCCGCAGCGTCGTGCTCTGCTCATCGGGAAGCCGGCAGAGAGCTCGTTCCGGCGAACGCCGATGTCAGATGGTCGAGGAGCGACACGACGCGGCCCGGTGGACCTGCCAAGGCACGACCCGAGATCGCTCCACGCCCACGAGCGGCACGTGTCGCCATTTCGGCCTCCCCGCGAGTCCCGCAAGGCAGGTGATGGCGATCGAGACGTCGCGCTACCCGACCGAAGCGGAGCGCAGGTTCTTTGCAGAGGCGGATTCCGGTTCGGTTCGACCCGGCAGGGGCCCCGGGGGCTCGATGCGACCGGGCAGGTTTGCGCCGGCGCTGCGCGAATCTTGCACGGGCGTTGGTCACGCTGGCCTCGACCTCGGCACAGCGGATCGCGGTGCGCCGGCCACATGCTTGAAATCATTCATTTGTTGCTCCGCTCACCGATGCTGGTTCGTTCGGAGCTCGATCCCGCCTGGTGCCGCACACGCGGCATGAAACGTGCGAGACCGAAGCATGACCATGTTTCGTACGTCCAATGGAGCGATCGGACTCACATCGATTCGAACGAATGACCCTCCGGGGGGAGCTCACGATGAACACCACCACCATTCAGGCCCAGCCACTGACGCTGCTCGACCTCGTCCAGGCGCTCGGTAGCGTGCTCGATAACGACGCCGCCGTAGCATCTGCGGTCGGCACGCTCGTGAACGCAGGAGCGGTCAAGTTCCAGGGCGATCTTGCCGGGCGCCGCGTGCGGATCGTGCCCAGCCTCGACGCGATGTCCCGCCTGGCTGCGTGATCCTGTCACGCGGCGTTGCAGTGCGAACTCGGCTACGTCGCCATGGGGCTCGAGCGTCCGCGCCTTCCGAGTCTTCGCGCGTGCGTATTTCCTGAGCGATCGACCGCCTGATCGCCCACGAGCGCGTCCAGGTTCGCGTAGCGTGCCCAATCCGGTCCGGGCGCTCGTGCCCTTCGATTCGCTGACGACCGAGCTCACAGGCTGCTGAACGACTCGCCACGGCGGGTTCTTCGAGCCTGTCGATGATTCCTCGGGGACCTCGACGCATCCCCGTCCCACGAAAGCGCGGTTTCCCCGGGGCCTCAGGCGCAAGTCGCCAGGCTGCGCTCGCGGCGCGCCGCTGGCGCGTGCCACTCGTCGCACGCAGCAACCAGAACCGATTCTAGGCTTGCTCGTTCGAGGGCTCGTGTGAGCGCAGCGGACCTCGTTCGTGAGGTGCGCGACACGTTCCAGCCCATTCGCGAGGCGCTCGAACGCGAGCGCGCCCGTAGCGGCGAGGCCGCGCCCGTTTCACCAACGTGAGCGGCGCCGGCGGCCCAGGAGCCGCGCGAGCGCGAGCGAAGCGACGACCGCCAGGCCGCGCAGCGGCGCGCCCGATGCGGGCACCACACCGCCGCACGGATCACCGCACGGCGGTGGCGCTTGCGGCGGGGCCTCGATCTGCTCGAGGTAGGACACGAGCTGATCGATCGCCGTGCTCGAGAGATGCGACGTGTGTCCGTGCCGATCGCCGGAATTGGCCGTGGTGAGCACGTCGCGCAGCGTCTCCGCAGAACCGTCGTGGAGATAAGGAGCCGTCTCCCACACGCCTTCGAGCGTCGGTGTGTCGATGCCGGTGAGCGGCGCGCCCAAGCGATCGCCCGAGCTCGGCTTGAGGGTGCCCACGTCGTGGAGCACGTACGGGATCGCGCACGCGGAGCTGTCGGTCAGGCGGCTACCCGTGTGGCAATCGATGCAGCCCGTCTCGCTGCTTCGGAAGATCGCTTCGCCGGCCTTGGCTTCGTCGGTCATCGAGCCGTCCGGGTTCCGATGTGGGCTCGGATGCACCTTCTTGAGCGAGTTCACGTAAGTGGTGAGCTGATCGAGCTCGCCGCTCTTCCAGACCTTCGGATCGCCGAGCGGTTGCGATCGCGTGCCCTGGAAATAGACGGCATCGGCCATGAATCCCTTGCCGCCGAAGAAGTTGCGGATGTCGCCCTCGAAGTCCTGGATCTCGTCGAAGTTGGCGCTCCAGTGGACGGGGCCGTGGCCCATGCCCGCGCGTCCGCGCAGCAGGGTGGTGTTGCGGAAGCCTTCGCCACGATCGGTGAAGTCGAAGGTGCGCTGGTCGGAGCCGCCGTCGAGGTGGCAGGTGGCACACGAAAGGTAGGCGTCGCGCGACATGCGTGCGTCGGCGGCGTCGTAGAAGATCTGCTTGCCGCGCAGCGTACCGGGGTCGAGCAGATCGTGAGCGACGGTCTCGATGGTGGCCAGCGTGGAGACGTCGTTCGAGCCGCCGACTTGCGACACATCGAGCACGTGCACGTCACGCGACATGTAGTCGTGGACGAAGAGCCGCTCGCGCGCGGAGTCGTACGCCAGGCCAAGCGGCGCCAGTCCCACGCTTTCGTGGGCCGTGATCTTGGCGCCGGTGTAGGCATCCACGACGTCCACCGCGTTCGAACCGAGAGTGCTCACGAACGCGTAGTCGCCGAGCGGGCTGAAAGCGATAGCGGACGGCAAGGACCGGTTGTCGAGGTCGATGCGGTCGGCGAGCGGTGCCGAGTCGTTCTCGAGGTCGATGCGCGAGACGATGGCGCGCACCGTGTTCTCGAACGTGAGCGCCTCGCCGGTTCGGTAGAGCCCGCGCACCACGTTGTCTTTCTTCGATGGCACCCACAGTCGGCGGCCGTCGGGCGAGAGTGCCAGCGACAGCAAGTAGTTGGGTACACCGCGCCCGCTGGATTCGGTGTCCGGGCCTGGATCGACCACGAGCCCGAAGCGCCGCACCTCCGTCAGGCCGCCGGCGGTGAGCTCCACGACCTCGCCGTGATCGACGGGCGAGACGAAGCGCCCCACGAAGAGCCGCCCCCCGTCGCCGCTGAGCGCCAGGCCGCGTGGTGGCCCGCCGATGGCCGCGCGCTCCACCAGTGCCCGGCTCGCGACGTCCATGCGCACGACCTCCCCGCTCGCTTCCAGGGTCACGTAGGCGTCGCTGCCGGACGGCGAGATCACGACGTCGTGCGGGCGCGACGCACGCGGCAGCGTCACCGTGTCGATGACGTGGGCGTCCGTGGCGTCGAGGATCGTGAGCGTTGCGTCGTCGGTGTTCGTGACCCACACCTCGCCGTTCGGCGTCAGCGCCACGCCGCGCGGATCGGCGCCAACCGGGGTCTCCAGGATTTTCGTGAGCGCCGCCGCGTCGATCAGCGCCACCGTGTCGGCGTCGGGGTTCACGGCCCACGCTCGATCGCGGCTCGGGTCGAGCACGATGCTCGCCGCCGACACCGGCGCGACCGACGTCAGCGGATGGTGCACCGTGTGACGTGCGGTGGCGGTGTTCACGACTGCACCGTCGTTGGCGCGGACGATCACGCTGTAGTGACCGGCGCTCGCGAAGGCGTGGGCGATCGACGCGCCGCTCGTGTACGGCGTGGGCGGAGTGCCGTCGCCGAAGTCCCACGAGTATTCCAGGCTCGGGCCCGTGCACTGCGCCTGGAAGAGCACCGGTTGGTTCACCACGGAAGCGGCGGGATGGATCGGCGGATCACACGCGACCGGGGTGATCTCGGGTCCGGTGGAGAAGAACGCGACGAAATCGCCAGCCGTCGCGTTGCCGGCCACGTCGTGGATGCCGCCGGCGGGGATCCGGATTCGGTAAGTGGCGTCCGGCTCGAGCGGCGTGGTGGGTGCAAAGTTCACGATGCCGGTCTGGCCGCTGTATTTCCCGGCGACCGGACCGCCACCGACCTTCTCGACGATGAAGGTCGCTGCGGTGACCGTACGCAGGTCGATGGCGTCGGTGAAGGTGACGCCCACGCGGCTGGTCACGGGCTGCCCGGTAGCGTTGGCCGCCGGATTGAGCATGTTGACCGCGGGTGGTGTCGTGTCCGGCGCGGACTGGTGCGGCATGATCCGCGTGCCGTAACCGTGGTCGTCGCTCAGGATCGCGAGATTCCCGACGGCGGAGACGAAATCGAGATCCACCTCGGGCTCGGAGAAATCGCCGGTGCCGAGCACCGGTAGAAACGCGCTCGACAGATCGAGCTTGTGGTAACCGAGGCCGCTCACGCCGAGGTGCGCCTTGTTGTCCTGCACGGTGAGATAGCCGCCCTTGTCGAGCAGGAACTTGCCGGCGCTGAACGTGATCTGGGACGGGTTGGCGATCGAGAACACCTGCAGGCCGTTCGAGAGCGCCGATCCCGCGAGGAGGATCCGGTCGCCGTTCACCATGGCGCTGTACTGGATCTTGGTGTTGTCGGTGTCGAGCAGCGCTGGGTGCGCTGGATCGCCGATGTCGAAGGTGGCGAGCCCGGGAACGTCGTTGCCGGCGAGCACCAAGAGATTGCCGATCGCGAACACGCTGCCGGCGCGCTGCATGCCGAGCTGGCTCACCGGGATCTGGTTCAAAACCTGTGGATTCGAGGGATCGGTGGCGTCCACCACGAAGAGACCGCGACTCGATCCACTCACGTACACGTAGGGCGCCTGCCAGAAGAGCCACCACACGCCGTTGTCGTAGTCGCTGGGCTCGATGCCGGGGAGCACCAGCTCCTTCAACTCCACGGGGTTTGCCACGTCGGACCAGTCCCAGAACACGATCCCGTAGCTGCCCTGAGTGACCGCGTAGAGCCCCGGGTAGCTGTACGAGAAGCCCATCGCATGCCCCTCGCGGATGTCCGGGTCGAAGATCGAATGGACGTGCCGCGGCGCGTACGGGTTCGAGATGTCGTAGAAGGCGAAGCCGCCGTCGTGGGTGTTGTCGGCGAACGGGATCACCAGGTAGCCGTCGTGCATCACCGCGGTGCCGTGCTCGGTCGGCGCCTCGGGTCCTTGGATCGTACCGACGATGTGGAACACCTCGGACGGCGGGTAGGTGAGGTTCGGAACCCCGGGCCCCGATGCAGAGGCGACGATCGGCAACAGGCAAGCCGTGAGCGCCGGAAGGAGGACGCACGTTCGAGGCACACGAACGGATCTCGACCGAGTGGGCATGACGGAACTCACCCGGGTGTTGGTTCGACACCCAGCGTTGGAAAGTGAGGACGACTTCACCGATCGTACGTGCGCTGCCGTCATCTGCGCAACGATCCCGCGACGCGTCCCCGGAGTGGCGCGACGCGACCGATGCGTCCCGCGGAACGTGAACCGCTCCCCGCGACAGTAGCGGGCCACTGAGGTGATCTGGAATCGTTCGTGGTGCGACGACGGCGTTTCTCCGTCCACGTCATCCTTGGCGCAGGTAGTCGAGGCCGGCCAGCACACCGAACACGAAAAACAGCGCTGCGGCGCCGCGCTTCACGAGTCGCTGCGGCAGCCTGTCCGCGAGGCGCTGGCCGAGGAGCACCGCGAGGCCGTCGGCGACCAGCATCCCCAGGGTGGCGCCCGCGGTGACGGCGACGATCGAACCGAACTTCGCCGCCAGCCCGATCGCCGCGAGCTGCGTCTTGTCGCCGAGCTCGGCGAAGAAGAAGAGCGTGGCGGTCGTCAGGAAGGCGCCACGCGCCGAGACCGGTTCGCTCGTGGCTTCATCGTCCTCCTTGCCGAGGAGCGTCCAGAAGCCGAAGCCGATGAACACCAGGGCGACGCCGAGGCTGAGCAGCTTGCGGTCGAGGTGCGCGCCGATCCACACGCCGAGCGTCGATGCCAGCAGGTTGAGGACGATGGTGGCGGCGGCGATTCCGGCGAGCACCGTGCCCGGCTTGCGGAAGCGGGTCGCCAGCGAGAACGCGAGGAGCTGGGTCTTGTCACCCATCTCGCTCATGAAGACGAGGGCGAAGGATGCGAAGAGCGCTTCGAGCATGGCGGCTGCCGTGGAGAGGATGTCCTCACCTTCGAGCAAGCCCTCGATCG
>CAYVDO010000283.1:0-10842 GCA_964450125.1 uncultured bacterium | reverse complement strand
ATCCCGTCGTGTTCTGCCGCTACATCGCGACGGCGCACTATCTCGGCAAGCACCTCGTCCGTGCGCTCAAAGACGTGACCGTCGAGGTCGTGACGGGCGAGTTCACCTCGGACGAGCGTAGGGAGAAGGTCGAGCTACTCGGAGACGCCGAGCGCCGGATCCTCGTCGCGACGGACTGCCTGTCCGAGGGCGTCAACCTCCAGGATCACTTCGACGCAGTCGTCCATTACGACCTCTCGTGGAACCCGACGCGCCATGAGCAGCGCGAGGGTCGAGTGGATCGCTTCGGCCAGAAGCGCGGCGTCGTCCGCGCCACGCTGCTCTACGGCGCCAACAACCCGGTCGACGGCGCCGTGCTCGAAGTCATCCTGCGGAAGGCCGAGAAGATCCGCGAGGAGCTCGGCGTCCTTGTGCCGCTGCCCGACGACGGCCACACGCTGAGCCAAGCCCTGATGAAGGCGGTGCTCTTGCGGAAAGGTGAGCGCGACGCGAGCCGCCAGCAGACATTCTCGTTCATGGAGCTCGACGAAGCGAAGGCGATCGAGAAGCGATGGCGCGATGCGGCTGAGAGCGCGAAGAAGAACCGCACGGTCTTCGCGCAACGACGCCTCAAGCCCGAAGACGTGCTGCCCGAGTGGCGGAAGTCCCTCGCAGCGCTCGGCGGCAAGGAGGACGTCCAGCGGTTCACAGGTCGCGCCCTCGCACGGCTCGGTGGTGCGCTCGAACCGCTGGGTAGGCCGGGCCACGACGGCGGCTTCAAAACGCCGCTCTCTGCCCTTCCGGAGGACGTGCGAGAGCGCCTCGACTTGGAAGGGCTCACGGGCACCGTGCTCGTCGACTTCGACTACCCGCCCGCGCCGCGCTGTCGGCCCGTGCAACGCAGCCATCCTCTCGTATCTGTTCTCGCCGAGACGCTGCTCGAGCGCACCCTCGGAGCGGGTCCAGCGGGCGCCGGGGCTGACCCCGGCATCCTTGGCCGCATGGGTTGCTGGGTGGCGGAGGGCGTCACGTCTCGTGCGGTGGTCGCCCTGGTCCGCCTCCGGCACCAGCTCCATACGCAGCGGGGACTGCACGCTTCGACGCTCCTTGTCGAGGAAGCGACCGCGCTCGCCTGGGTTGGCGCCGGCGTACCGCTTGAAGGCCCTGATGCCCTCGCTCTGCTGCAACCGGTGCCGTTCGCCGATCCGCCGCCGCACGTCCGCGAGCGTGCGCTGTCGCAGGCGCTCGCGCTGCTCGACGCGCGGCTCGGCGAGCTCGACGCCCACGCCGAACGGCGGGCGCAAGCACTGCTGGCCGATCACCGGCGCGTACGTGAAGCAGCCGATTCGCGTGGGAGCTACAGCGTGAGGGCGCTTGTTCCCGCTGACGTGATCGGCCTGTTCGTTCTGCTCCCGCGCGTCGCCTGACCATGGCAGCAGCTCGCCGACGCTCTGGTGCCCGAGAGGCACAGCTCGCCTTCGAGGCCCTTTCGATCGAGGGGGGCCTCCTTTCCCCTGAGTGGCTATCGCGCGTGGCGCAGCTCGCTGCGGGTGCACAGGGCGAAGCCGACTACCTCATCCCAAAAGGCCTCAACCTCCGGGACGAGATCGGCCGCTACTGGCGGATCGCACAGGCATACTGGGCCGACTTCGCCACGGGCCGTAGCGCGAGGGCCGAACCGACGGGGCTCGCCGTCCGGTTCGTCACCTCGCTTCTGAGGGAGAGCTTCGGTTTCACCTCGCTCTCTGGTGTCGAGCCGACGGTCGTCGCCGACCGCCGCTACCCGATCGGCCACGTCGCCGGCTCGGGCCGCGTGCCAGTGGTTATCGCACCGGCGGGGAGCGGCCTCGACGTGCTCGCTCCCGCGCTCGGCGACGGCGGACGACGGCGTAGTGCCTTCGGACTCGCGCAGGAGTACCTGAACGCCCAGGAGAGCGCCTTGTGGGGCGTCGCCTCGGATGGGCTGACGCTCCGCATCGTCCGCGACAACGCGAGCCTCACTCGACCCGCCTGGATAGAGGCGGACCTCCAGCGCATCTTCACCGAGGAGCGTTACGCCGACTTCGCCGCGTTGTGGCTCCTCGCTCACGAGACGCGCTTCGGTCGCGACGGACAGCCGGTCACCGAGTGTGCGCTCGAGACCTGGCGGAACGCTGGGCGCGAGGAGGGGACGCGTGCGCGCGAGCACCTTCGTCGCGGGGTCGAGGAGGCGCTTCTCGCACTCGGGCAAGGGTTCCTTGCGCATCGCGAGAACCAGGCGCTGCGCGCTGACCTCCAGAGCGGTGAACTCACGACGAAGGACTATTTCAACCAGCTCTTGCGCCTCGTCTACCGACTGATCTTCCTGCTCACCGTCGAGGAACGCAGCCTGCTTCACCCCGCGGCCACGAGCGAGTCGGCGCGCGCTCTCTACGGCCAGGGCTACGGGTTGCGGCGCCTGCGCGAGCGCTCGGTCAAACGCAGCGCGCACGACCGCTTCTCCGACCTCTGGGAAGCGACGAAGATCGTCTTCCGAGGCGTCGCGACCAGCGAGCCACGGCTTGGGCTGCCTGCACTCGCGGGCATCTTCGCCAGGAGCCAGTGCACCGCGCTCGACACCGCGAGCCTCGAGAATCGTGCGCTCCTGCTCGCGGTGTTCAAGCTCGCGTGGCTGCGCGACGACGGCAGCCTCGCACGTGTGAACTGGCGCGACATGGGGCCCGAGGAGCTCGGCAGCGTCTACGAGAGCCTGCTCGAGCTCGTTCCGCAGATCACGAAGGACGGGCGACAGTTCGTGTTCGCGACCGGCGGCGAGACCAAGGGCAACGCGCGCAAGATCACTGGCAGCTACTACACGCCCGACAGCCTCGTGCAGGTGCTGCTCGATAGCGCGCTCGAGCCGGTCATCGCCGACACAATCGCGAGGAACTCGAACAGACCCGTTGAAGCATTGCTCAGCCTATCCATCGTCGATCCCGCCTGCGGCTCGGGGCACTTCCTCGTGGCTGCAGCGCGCCGGCTGGCGTCGCACGTTGCACGCCTGCAGGCAAACGGCACACCCTCGGCGGCCGAGTACCGTCACGCTCTTCGCCAGGTAGTCGGCCGCTGCCTCTTCGGCGTCGACCTGAACCCGATGGCCGTCGAGCTCTGCAAGGTGAGCCTCTGGATGGAGGCCGTCGAGCCGGGATTGCCGCTCACCTTCCTCGACTCGCACATCCAGCACGGCAACGCCCTGCTTGGCACGACGTCCGAGCTGATGGCTGACGGCATTCCGGATGCCGGCTGGGACCCCATCGAGGGCGACGACCGGAAGACCGCTAGCGCACTCAAGAAGCGGAACAAGAACGCCCGCGCTGGCCAGCGCGGATTCGACACGCAGTGGTCGAAGCCGAGCGACGCAGACGCACAAGTCGTGGCGCGCGCCGTGTCCGAGCTTGAGGTGGCCTCCGACGCGAACCCCGAGGCACTCACGAAAAAAGAGGCACAGTGGGGCGCCATCCTCCGTTCGGGCGAGTACCGACACCAGAAGCTGGTAGCCGATGCCTGGTGCGCAGCCTTCGTGTGGCCGAAGCAGTCGGGTGAGCTCGCCGATGCGGCGCCGACAAACGAACTATGGCGCCAACTTCGCGATGGGCAGGGTCAGCCTCCGCCGCTCACGACGAAGAAGGTAAACGAGCTCGCCGAGGAGTACGGCTTCTTCCACTGGCACCTGCAGTTCCCGCAAGTGTTCGGGAAGGGTGGGTTCGATGTAGTGCTCGGGAATCCGCCGTGGGAGCGCGTGAAGCTGCAGGAACAGGAGTTCTTCGCGTCCCGCAGCGACGAGATCGCGGTAGCCGAAAATGCCGCAGCGCGGAAGGAGCTTATCGCCAGGCTGCCGGCCGATGCTCCGCAACTCTGGCGTGAGTGGTGCGATGCCAGTCGGAGGGCTGAGGGCGAAAGCCAGTTCCTCCGGCGCTCCGGACGCTACCCGCTGTGCGGTAAAGGCGATGTGAACACGTATGCGGTTTTCGCCGAACACAATAGGAGCGCGCTCGGAACGCGAGGGCGGAGTGGCTTCATCGTCCCTACGGGTCTTGCAACGGACGACACGACGAAAGATTACTTCGGCACTGTGATGAGTCGGCGCGAGCTTGTTCGGTTCTACAGCTTCGAGAATGAGGAGTTTGTCTTCCCAGGGGTGCACCATGCGTTCAAGTTCGCACTCCTGACGCTCGCACCCGCTGGGAACATCGAATCCGCAGATCTCGTGTTCTTTGCACGAGGTGTGACCGACCTCTCTGACCCTACCCGGCACTTCTCCCTATCCCCCGACGACCTTGAAGTCCTAAATCCCAACACGCGAACGTGCCCCACATTTCGATTTCGGCGCGACGCTGGTATCAATCTGGCGATCTATCGCTCGGCGGGAGTGTTGCTACGCGATGACCGAGCCGATGGCGACCCATGGACTTTTCGCATCCACAGTCGACTTTGGCACATGGCAGAGGATGCGGGCGCATTCCGTACTGCGCAGGCTCTCCTCTGTGAGGGATGGCTCGCGGTTGGAAACCGCTTCCTTCGAGGTGGATCTGTCATGGTCCCGTTGATCGAGGCGAAGATGCTGCACCACTTCGATCATCGGTTCGGCACCTACGCGGGGCAGAGCGATTCGCAGGCCAATCAAGGAAAACTTCCTGAGATTGATGACGCAGCACACGCCGATCCAAGCCATTTGACTAGGCCACGCTACTGGGTGGACGGACAGGAGGTGGACCGGAGGTTGGCGGATTTTTCGACTCGTGGCTGGCTGCTCGGATGGCGAAAGATTGCCCGTTCGACCGATCAGCGGACGATGATCGCCGTGCTGTTCCCGCGAGCAGCGGCTGGCGACGCTTCGCCGTTGGCGTTTCCTGCTGCTCATCCACGCCTAGTTCTAGGCCTATATGCCAACCTGTGCAGCTATCCACTTGACTACTGTGTGCGGCAGAAGGTGGGTGGCACCAACGTCACCTTCAACTACGTGAAGCAGTTTCCAGTGCTGAGTCCTGCGCACCTTCTGTGTCTCTGTCCGTGGTTGCCCGGCGCCACGAATTCCGACTGGCTCCTTCCTCGTGCCCTTGAGCTCACCTACACCGCATGGGACCTCGAGGCCTTTGCCCGCGACGTTGGCTACGACGGCGCGCCGTTCCGCTGGGATCCCGAGCGCCGCTTCCTGCTGCGCTGCGAGCTCGACGCCGCGTTCTTCCACCTCTATGGCCTTTCGCGCGACGACACCGAGTACGTCATGGACAGCTTCCCGATCGTCCGCAAGAACGACGAAAAGGCCCACGGCGAGTACCGCACCAAGCGCGTCATCCTCGAGGTGTACGACGCGATGGCCGAGTCGGCGCACACTGGCACGCCGTACCAGACCCGCCTCGATCCACCTCCCGCGGATCCGCGGGTCGCACACGAGCCTCGTGTGGTCGAGGTGCCCGATGTTCCCAGCGTGCGTCCTTCGCTCCCGGCGGATCAGGCGGCGGCGGTGTTCATCTGTGCGCTGGTTCATGCGAGTGGCGGCGCCATTCTCCGTTCGGATCTCGCGTACGCGTTTGCGCTACGCAGCCAGCCAGACCTGCTCACACGACTTGGACCGGCCGGATTGACCGAGAAGGTCCAAGCATGGTCAGCGAGAATCGGGCGGAAGACCGTGGCGCATGGCCTTCTGGCTGGTGCGCTCCGTGCGCTGGTGCAGAGGAGCGGTGTCGATCTTGCGATCGACGCTTCGTCGCGGTCGGTCGTGAAGCTCAACCAGAACACGCCGTCGGAAGGCGAGATCGACCCTTGGTTTCGGTTCGAGGCGCGTCTCGCGTTGCGAGTGCTTCGGTCGCAGCCGAAGCACTCGCTCGAGACCATCGACAGCAGCGTTACTGGCGCCGATCGGGCGCTGCTTGAGCAGGCGTCATGAGTGTGCAACTCCGCATTCCGGGAGTAGATCCACCTCGCCAGATTCACCCGACCAGCGAACGGGCCGAGCCGACTGTTTGGGTGCGGCGGCTCCGCATACTTCGGGCGCTGAGCTCCGGCGACGAACACGTGATCCGCGACGTTGAGCTGCGACGCGGCCTAAACATCGTCTGGGCGCCCCCTCACGAGTCGGCCCAAGGGAATGGGCTTTTTCAGAACGGCGTTGCTGGACACACGGCTGGCAAGAGCACGTTCTGCAGACTCCTTCGACATGTCCTGGGAGAGCGCGGGTTCGCCCCAGAAGGGACTCGACGACGCATCCGGGGTCAGCTTCCCGCAGCCTGGGTTGTGGCCGAGGTAGTGGTGAACGGCTCAGCATGGGTCGTTGCCCGCCCGCTCGGCATCGGCCCGCGTCCGTTCTGCGTCCGTGGAGGTCTGATTGAGCAGGTCGCTGAGGGAGGCGACCGTCTCGACTACCAGAAATTTCTGGATGCGATCGGTTCAGCGACCACCGACGGGCTGGCGGCAGCTCGGTTTCCCGCGACTGACGAGCCCATCCGGTGGGAGCACCTGCTGCAGTGGCTATCGCGCGACCAGGAGTGCCGATTTGCTGATTTCCTGGAGTGGCGGCACAGCTCCAGCGACTCGGAGGCGCCTGGCCTGAATGTCGATGAGCGCCAGTTCCTCATCCGATCCGTGCTCGGGCTTATCTCGGATGAGGAGCGCGTGGAGCAGCAGACCAACGCGCGGCTTGTCTCGCGGAAGAGGGACGCCACTCAAAGGGAACCGCTACTGTTACACCAGGCGCGGGCCGACCATGCGCGCGTCTCCGCTGCGCTCGGCGTAGATCTCCCCTTTCCATCAACTCCCCTTTTCGGATCCACGGCGCGCGCCGAGCTCGATCGTCGCACAACGGACCTGCGACGGCGTGAGGAAGAGCTTTCCGCGGCAGATCAGCGGGCGACCCTCCAGGCAGCGCTGGAGGAGGCGATTGCGGCAGAGACGAACGCGAGGCGCAACCTCCAGGAGGCAGAGACACGACTGATCCTGGAGCAAGCTGCCGTGGAGCAGCTCGCCGGGGACAGCCAGAGCTCACTGCTGGCCGCGCTCCCACCGGCGCGAGACTACTGCAGCGTGCCGATGACCTTGGCCCGTGAACATGGCTGCCCGCTTGCGACGTCTCCCCCGATCGACCTGGCTTCACGACGAAGCGAGCGAACCGCGGCGGAGGAGCTCGAGCTTCAACGACGACGGGTTGAGGCCGTTCGCGCTTCGGTCGCCACCTACCGAAGCGCTCTTGGCGGCGCCAAGGCAACTACCGCAAGTGCGCGCCGGGCGCTGATGGTTGCCGCCACCGCCTTTGACGAACGACGTGGGAAGCTGCTTGAAGAGAGAGCTCAGCTTTCCCAAATCGCTCGCCTCGTTCACGACGCGGAGGCGGCATGGCGGCAGGCGTCCGAGCAGGCCGACGCTGTCACCGCGATCACCCGCGAGATGGACGACTCGTACGCTCGCCAGGAGCAGATCCGATCCGAGAGCCGGGAGGCCATCGGGCGCTTCTGCGCCCGATTCGACTACGTCGTTCGCGCGATCCTTGGTGAGGAGGTCGTCGGACGGGTGGATACGGCGGGACGGTCGCTCTCGCTGTGCGTCGAAGAGCACGGCGAACGAGATAGCGCTGCAATTGCGACAGTCAAACTGCTCGCCTTCGACCTCGCCGCATTAGCCGCGAGTGCGGAGGGGCACGGCAGGTTTCCACGGTTCCTGATCCACGACGGGCCCCGCGAAGCCGACATGGCGCCAGACATCTACGAGAGGCTGTTCCTCTTCGCCCGCGAGCTCGAGAAGTGCTTTCCGAGCGAGCCATCGTTCCAGTACATCCTGACGACGACCACTCAGCCGCCCGATGCCTTTCAGAAAGAGCCATGGCTCAGGCTGAGACTAGCGGGTGTTCCGGCCGAGGAACGGTTCCTCCGGAGTGATCTGTGACGGGCGTGCGGGGCAGGCCGTGACGCTCTCCGGTATCACGCTCACACGCCTTGAAAAGGCGGCAGTCGACAACGGCTTCGACCGGGAACTCCCTCGGGAAGCGCAGTGGCTAGAATTCGCGAGCACCCAGTCTCCGCTGCGCGTCTGGCTCGGTAGCTTCGGCGACACCGCGGTCGTCGCGGCTTTCTCGAAACCGAACGTCGCGCGAGCGCTCCTGGACTACGGCACGGCGCCGGCGGTTCCGCTTCCTGCGGAGGCCTGCGGCGGGCTCACCGTTCCCGACATCCCCGCGCTCCACCATCTGCTCCGGCGCGCCTTCCAGCTCAGCAGGACCCTGCCCGACGAGCTCTTGCACAGCTTCGAGAAGCAGACCAGAGCACTTCCCAGTACGACCGAAGCTGAGCGCCTGGTCGTTCAACGCATCGGTCAGGACGTCTTCCGAAGCGGCCTCCTCGAGTACTGGGAAGGTCGATGCGCAATCACCGGCCTCGCCGTCCCACAGCTCCTTCGGGCCAGCCACATCAAGGCCTGGGCTGAATGCGCGAACGACGCCGAGCGCTTGGACGTGTTCAACGGCCTCCTGCTCGCTCCACACCTCGACGCCGTCTTCGACGCCTACCTCATCACCGTCGTTGACGATGGTTCGGTGTTGGTCTCGCCGGCGCTAGATGACGCGACTTGTCAGATCCTGGGCCTCAAGGAGCCGATGCGCGTCCGTGAACTGCACGAGGGGCATCGCGTGTACCTGGCCTGGCACCGAGAGCGGGCGTTCAAGACTCACGGGGTGGCACCGCCGCTTGGGGACAGTGGGACGACGATAGGCCGTCGCCCGGCGGAGCCGCGGTAGTACCGCCGCGCCCGCATGCTCGGGCGTCTGCGCCTACGTGAGCCCGAGCCGTGTGAAGAACGCCCGGTTGCGTTGTGCTGCACGACGAATGAATGCGCGGAAATCAAGGAACTCGATCGTTAGGTTCAAGTTCGGCATGCCTCCCAACCAACGCCACTCATTCTCGATTTTCGTCATGTTCCCCGGACAGACCTCCAACGCTTCCTCCATCGCGGGCGTAAGGGTGGCCACCGCATAGCCGTCGATCCGCACCGCCTTGCCGATGCCGGGAAGTGTACGGCCCTGGATGTCTATCGCCCCTCCTCTGCGGAGGAGCTGGGTGTACTGAACTAGTTGTTCGACCGGGTTAGAGTCGATGCGATCCGGCTTCTTGAACTCGACGAGAGCCACGTGCTGGTACGGATCGCCGGTCTTCACGGCGAGGATGTCAGGGCGCCGATCCGACTCGACAGGTGCGCCCTCGTTTCTCGACATCGCAAGATCCGATGTCAGGTGCTCATAGAAAGCGAGAGTGTCGTCGACGAGCCAGAGGTTGTGGTCCTCGTAGGCGACCTGGTCGCCGCTGCGTCGAACCGGAAAGACGATCCGGTGAATGTGTTCCTCCGGCGCTGGTCCCTCGAACCTGGAGATCAATTGCTCCAGCACGTTGAGCACCGCGCGTCGCTTCACGACGTATCGCACTAGATTCGCCTGACCGGCTTCGTTCGACTCCCGAACGAAGCGATACAGCGCCTCGGCGACCTGCTCGAGAGGAGTCTCCTCTTGCGCGAGCTTCTGCTCAACGTCGGCCTGTTGTCGCCGAATGTCGGCTTCGAGGCCCTGTTGAATGCGGTAGAGGTCCTGGTCCATCTGCTGGCGGTTTTCCGACCAGCGAAGATGCTCCAGGTCCGCCTTCTTCCGGTGAAGTAGGTACCGGTACTCGGGTTGGGAGGTGCGGATGTGCCTCTCGATCTGGCGAAAATTGTCTTCACGCTCCTCACGCAGGTGCTCGCGGTATCGGTCGTTGAGCTGCACTCCAAGAGCCTCTTTGAGCCGATTGAGATCGAGAACCCCTGCCTCTTCGAGAAGAGGCTCACCATCCGCAAGATCAAGCCGAGTGCGGGTCGAGTCGGCCGCCAGATCGAGAGCGGGGCCACTCACAAACGCGTGGTGGATCATGGGCTCGCGGTCGGCATGCCGGATCGGCACGTTCCCGAGATCGCACACGTCGGCCAGCGGGAAACTGGTGACGACGCGTGCGTTCGCGCAGAGATGCGCCAGGTGCGTGCTGCCTGCCCGGTACCTCCGGGTGACGTGCCGCACCTGCAGCTCGTGGGCGCCCACCCTCAAGGGCGAGGGGTTCTCAACCGTGAGTTCCTTACACCCGTCGTTCACTCGGATCGCCTGACTTCCATCCGCCGTCTCGTCGATCAGCACGATCTCCGGACACCTCTTGAGCACGAAGTAGTTGAAGCAGTGCTCGAAGAGCTGCGCCGCCAGGATCTCTGGAGTCCGGCGAAGTGCGTTGGCGTACCGAGTCCGCACCCCTTCGAGGGTCACCTCGGTTCGCGGCTCGATCTCGCCACCGCATACCTCTTCGACGTAGTCGGT
Organism: uncultured bacterium; assembly: GCA_964450125.1. Lineage (GTDB taxonomy): Bacteria > JADJOY01 > JADJOY01 > JADJOY01 > JADJOY01 > JADJOY01. The sequence goes on along the minus strand of CAYVDO010000283.1, from coordinate 533 downwards.
GATGCCGGATTCCGAGGGCCTGAACGTGAAGGACCGGCGCATCAAGCCGGCCCCCGCTTGATGGACGCTCGTGATTCTTACTCTCTCGAACACGACTAGCCACGTGAACCGCCCAACGCCCTTCCCACCCTGCGCGACCTTGGCCCGACTGTCAGCCGTCTCGAAGGAGCGGAGGTTCGGGTCTGTGAACCCAACGCCGTTGTCGGTGATGGAGATGCTGGTGACGTGCTCTGCGGACGCCCGCCCGGCCGTTTCTGATATCGACCGTTGCTGGACGCGTTGTACGTGAACCTCAATACGGCCACTTGTGCCGGTGTGCTCACCGAAGCGCTCCTCAGTGGCATGGATGCTATTGACCACCGCCTCAAAGATTGGAAGGAACGCGTGCTGCACGGCGACCTGCGTGTTCCGCACGCGTCCCTCAACATCAAACTGCATACGGTGGGACGTGGAGGCCGCGCGGGGTGTGGCGGCGCGAGTGAGCAGCGACTCGCTTCGGGAGGGGTAGTGGCGAGCTTCTGAGCGCGGTTGGT
>CAYVDO010000282.1:0-10843 GCA_964450125.1 uncultured bacterium | reverse complement strand
GGTGCCGAAGCCTTCACGCCGCGAGGGGAACAGAAACACGTCGGCTGCGCGCAAGTGCAGGCTGGGGTCGTCGACCAGGCCGGTCCGGGTGATGCGTGCTCGCGCTGCCGGTGTCAGACGGTCGAGCGCCGCGGCGAGGGCGCGCTGGGCACGCGGGTCGTCGGGGAAGCGATCCTTGCCGACGAGCAGCAGCCGTGCCGCGGGCTCGGCAGCGTGGATTCGCTGCCAGGCGTCGAGAAGCACGTCGATTCCCTTGCGCTCGATGAGCGACCCGACGAAGACCGCGAGCGGGCCGTCGTCGGCGAGCCCCAGCTCGCGGCGAATCGCCGCTCGGTCGGCGGCGCCGGCGAACCGCCGGGCATCGACACCCTGGGGAATCACGCGCAGCCGCTCTTCGGGAAGCCCGGCTTCGCGATAGCGTCGCGCCAGCGCCTCCGACATGGCGACGTAACCGTCGCAACGGCGATAGATCGACTCACGCCAGCCTTGGAACAGATGATGCTTGGCGGCGAATGCCGCTGGATCGTCCGTGCCGAGGAGCGTCATCTCGAACACGATCGGCTGTGCGTGACGGCGTGCCGCGCCCCAAGCGCCGTAGAGCCCATCGGTGAGACCGTGGACGTGGATCACGTCGAGGTCGGGAGCGAGGCGGCGAAGCGCGCGTTCGGTGCGCCACCCGAAGACCGGCGTCCACCAGCGCGTCCTGCGGGCGGTGAAGGGAAGCCCCGGGATGTCGCAACGCAGGCGCAGCACGCGGTATCCGTCGGCCTCTTCGCACGCGGGCGCCGAGGCCCCCTCGGGTGGACCGCCCGCGACGCGCCGCGCGGTCACGATCGTGCTCGTGACTCCCTGGCGGGCGAGCGCCTGGCACAGCGATTCCACCTGAACGCCCTGTCCCGAGAAGTAGGGGCGAAAGCGCTGGATCACCATCGCCACCCTGAGTCGCGACCGGGGGCGCGTCGGCGCGGTGGCGAGCGTGTCCGTCGGCACGGGGCGCGGGAGTGCTGGATGGGCGCTGCAGCTGGCGCCCGGAGCGCGCGAGCCTAGCCCAGCGTCGCGCGACCGAGTAGCCGTGGCACGGCGGCTCTCGTGGGGCTACCCCGGCCGCGGTACGGTCACCGCTGGACGACGGTCGCCTGCGTGGCAGCGCCGCCCGCCAAGCCGTCGACGAACGGCGCGACGAGGTTCGATGCGCCAGGTAGCGGAAACGATTGCACGTTCCGGCGGAGCAGAGGTACGCTCGGTCGACGTCGGATGCGTTGCCCCCGCGCCGAACCGGTATCCTGGACACGATGACGGAAGCGCGCTCCCGAGGTCGATTCGCCCGCCGCGGGCGCATCCTCGCCATCCGCCCCGGCTACAACCCCAACTCGAGCTCGCTGGGCGTCGACCTGACGCTCATGTTGCTCGGTTCCGCGACCCTCGCGATCGTGGTCACGTTGGTATCCACGTTCGTGCGGCTGCGTCTGCTCGGCGCTCGCGAAGGCGCCACCCACGACGACGGTTCCGGCGACGCGGGGTCACCCGAGCCGCCGCAGTCAGGCTCGGCACCCCATCCGGCGTGAGCGTCGGCTGAACCCGATCGCCCGTCCGCGCGCTTCCATCAGCGAACCAACGACCGATCGAACGACGATCCACGGGAAGGGACCCAGCGCATGACCACGCCCGAAGAGCTTCAGAGCGAGATCTCGGCACGCCGGCCCATCATCGAGCGCATCTTGAGCGAAGTGCGGAAGATGATCGTCGGCCAGGAGGTGATGGTCGAACGCCTGCTCATCGGCCTGTTGGCCGACGGTCACGTGCTGATGGAGGGGTTGCCCGGCCTCGCGAAGACCACCGCGGTGAAGGCCCTCGCGAAGACGTTGCAGGCCAGCTTCCAGCGCATCCAGTTCACACCGGACCTGTTGCCCGCAGACATCGTCGGAACCCAGATCTACCAGCCGAAGACCGGCGAGTTCACCATCAAGAAGGGTCCGATCTTCCACAACATCATCCTGGCGGACGAGATCAATCGTGCCCCCGCCAAGGTGCAGAGCGCGCTCCTCGAAGCGATGCAAGAGCGCCAGGTGACCATCGCCGACAGCACGTTCCTGCTCGACCCGCCGTTCTTGGTGCTCGCCACCCAGAATCCCATCGAACAGGAAGGCACCTACCCATTGCCGGAAGCGCAGGTCGACCGCTTCATGCTCAAGGTCAGGATCTCCTACCCGACCCTCGAGGAAGAGAAGGAGATCGTGAAGCGCATGAGCGGCCACGTTCCCGATCCGGTGAACGCCGTGGTCACGCCGCAGCAGGTGATTGCGCTGCGCAAGCTCGTCGATCAGGTCTACGTGGACGACAAGGTCGGTGACTACATCGTGCGGGTGGTTTTCGCCACCCGAGATCCGAAGCGTTTCAACCTCGCGGTGGCGCCGTTCATCCAGTTCGGCGCGTCCCCCCGCGCGAGCCTTTCGCTCACCGCGGCGGCGCGTGCCTACGCGCTCTTGCGCGGCCGAGCCTACGTGACGCCCTTCGACGTCAAGTCGATCGGTCTCGACGTGCTCCGTCACCGCATCATCCTTTCCTACGAAGCGGAGGCCGAGGGGCTCACCACCGACGACGTCGTGCTCAAGATCTTCGACAGCCTCGAGGTCCCTTGAGACGCGACGACGCCGTCGTCTGACGAAACACCCACCGCCGCTCGAACGCATCCGCTCCGATCGCCATCCCACGCATCCATGCCCGCCACCGGTACCCAGGGGCTCTTGCCGCCCGAGATCATCAGTCAGATCCAGCGCATCCACATCAAGAGCTCGCACATGGTGGACTCCGCCTTCGCGGGCGAGTACGTGAGCGCCTTCAAGGGGCGCGGCATGGAATTCGAGGAGGTGCGCGAGTACGTCCCGGGCGACGACATCCGCCTCATCGATTGGAACGTCACGGCGCGCATGGGCGCTCCCTTCGTCAAGATCTTCCGCGAGGAGCGCGAGCTCACGGTGCTCATCGCCGTGGACCTCTCACGTTCGAATCGCTTCGGCTCGGTGAAGGTGACCAAGTCCGAGCTCGCCGCCGAGGTGGCGGCGGTGCTCGCGATGAGTGCCATCCGCAACAACGACCGCGTGGGCATGCTGCTCTTCACCGACGACGTCGAGGAGTTCATCCCACCGCGCAAGGGACGAGGCCACGTGTGGCGGCTGATCCGCGAAGTGCTGACCTTCGAGCCACGCGGCCGCGGAACCAACCTCGCCGCCGCCCTCGAGTACGCGCGCCGCGTGAGCAGCCACAAGGCGATCTTGTTCGTGGTTTCGGACTTCCAGGACGAAGGTTTCGACCGCAGCTTGGTGACCCTGCGGCAGGGCTTCGACCTGATCGCGGTGTCGATCGTCGATCCGCGTGAAGAGGTGTTGCCGCGGATCGGCCTGATCGAGCTCGAGGATGCCGAGACCGGCGAGGTCATCTTGGTCGACAGCGACGATCTCGAGTTTCAGCGTGAGTTCCGCCGCATCCGCGCCGACGACGACGAGCGGCTGGAACGCGCGTTCCGGCGTGCGCGCGTCGACCACATCCGGTTGCGCACCGATCGGCCGTACATGGATGAGTTGGTGCGGTTCTTCCGCCTGCGCGAGAAGCGGATGTGAGCTGGGCGGCCGCCCTCGCACCCACGTCGGTGCGCCGCGTGCCGTGCGCGGCCCGCACCTGGGCCGCGTTGGTCGCGGCGGCGCTGCTGCTCGCTTGCGGCTGCACGACCTCGGAAACGGACGAGGGTGAGGCGGCCACGCAAGGCGAAACGGCCTCCAGCGAGTTCGCGCCGGTTCCGGGTCTGCCGCCGAACCAGCCGCCGGACTTGCTTCACTTGCCGGTCGCGGCAGGTGAGACGCCGCCCGACGCAGTCGCGTTCGCGTGGGTGGATCGCAACGTCGTCACGGTCGGCGACGTCATCACGCTGGAAGTCGCGGTGAATCACGCCGTCGGTATCCAGGTGGCGTTCCCGACGTTTCGGCGCATGAACCGCTTCGAGGTGTTGCCAGGCGGCGAATCGGAAGCACAGCCCACGACGGACGCCCGGATCGTGACGCGGCGCAAGTACCTGCTGCAAGCGTTCATGCCCGGTGAGTACCGCATCCCCGCCGTACCGATCACGTACCTGGACCGTGACGGGCGCAATCGGCGGCTGCGTACCGAGCCGATCCAGGTGACGGCAGCTTCCGTGATCCCGGAAGGCGCCGAGCCGACCGACGTGGTCGACATCAAGCCGCCCAAGGCGGGAGGGATCCCGCTGCCCGTGTGGTTGGTGCCGGCGGCGATCGCAGCCGTCTTGTCCCTGGCGGGTTTCCTGACCTTCCTGATCTTCCGCCTGCGTCGTCGTGCTCCGACGCTCGATCGGCCGTTGCTCCCGCACGAGATGGCGCTCGCCGAGCTCGAGGCGCTCGAGGAGCGCAAGCTCTTGTCGCAGCGCCGCTTCCAGGAGCACTACGTCGAGCTTTCGATGATCTTCCGGCGCTATCTGGCGCGACGCTACGGCTGGAGTGCCTTGATGCGCACCAGCGAGGAGATCGAGCGCACGCTCGCCGAGGCCCCCCATCTCGGCGAGCACACTTACGAGGTCGCCGACCGGTTCATGGGTAGCACCGACAAGGTGAAGTACGCCGCCCACGAGCCGACCCGTCCCGAATCAGACGGTACCTGGCACGACATCGGCTACTTCATCGACCTCACGCGTACGATGGTGCCGACCGTCGAGCTCGAGGGCGAAGCACCGGCGGAGGCCGAATCGTGAGGCTCGAGAGCCCGGCCTTCCTGGTGTTGCTGGTGTTCGTGCCGCTGGTGCTGGCCGTGCCGATCCAGCGCGTCAACGGCACCACGCTCGTCTATTCGACCATCCAACGGCTCAAGGCGGTGGGTGGCACGAATCCACGGCGGCGACTCGGGTGGCTGGGCGGGATCCGCATGGTGGTGCTGGCGCTTCTGGTGCTGGCGGCGGCTCGGCCGCAATGGCCCGGTGCCCGCGATCCGCTCAAGGCCTCGGGCATCGACATCATGCTGTCGATGGACGTGTCGGGCTCGATGCGCGGCCTCGACTTCTTCGTCGATCAGCAGCGCGTGAGCCGCCTCGAGGCGCTCAAGCACGTGGTCCGGGACTTCGTACTCAAGCGCAAGGGCGACCGGATCGGTGTCGTGGTCTTCGGCGAAGTGGCGTTCACGCGCTGCCCGCTGACCCTCAACTACGACGTGCTGCTCGATCTTCTGGAGCGGGTGCAGGTGGGCGAGGCGGGCGATACCACGGCGCTCGGCAACGGCCTGGCGCGTGCGGTGCAACGCCTCAAGGACACCGACGCCAAATCACGCATCGTCATCCTGCTCACCGACGGCGTGAGCAACGCCGGCAACATCACGATCGATCAGGCCATCACCGCTGCGAAAGGCTTCGGCGTCAAGGTCTACACGATCGGCATCGGCACGGGGAAAGACACCACCTTGACGTTCGTCGACAGCACCGGCGTGCAGCGCACGATCCATCAGGAGGTCAAGCTGGACGAGCCAGGGATGAAGCGCATCGCCGAAGAGACCGGTGGACGCTTCTTTCGCGCCGCGGACACAGCCGAGCTGGCGAGCATCTACGCTCAGATCGACCAGCTCGAGCGTAGCGAGCGGCGCGAGGAGATCATCCAGAGCTGGCGCGAGCTCTTTCCCTACGTGCTCTTCGTGGCTGCGCTCCTGATGGTCGTCGAAGCGGTGCTGGCGCGCACCCGCTTCCTGAAGGTGCCATGAGGCTCGGTGCGCCGTATCACCTGTGGGCGCTGCTCTTGGTGCCCGCGCTCCTCGGGCTCTTCGGATGGGCGCACAGCGTCCGCCGTCGCCGGCTCCACGAGTTCTTGGCTCCGTTGCTCGCGCTCAAGCTCACGCCTTCGGTGAGCTTGCGCCGCCGGCTGCTCAAGGAGGGCCTGGTCGCGGGGGCGTTCGTGCTGATGCTGCTGGCGGCGGCGCGGCCGCAATGGGGCTACACGTGGGAGCCGCTGGAGCGGCGCGGCATCGAGCTGGTGGTCGCGATCGACACCTCACTCTCGATGCTCGCCCAGGACGCGTCGCCCAATCGTCTGGAGCGCGCCAAGCTCGAGCTCAAGGAACTGATCGCGCTGCTTCAAGGCGATCAGGTGGGGTTGGTGCCGTTCGCCGGTCAGCCCTTCGTACTCTGCCCGATGACTCTCGATTACCGCGCGGTCGAGCTCTTCTTGAGCCTGGTCGACACCGATTCGGTGCCGATTCGCGGCACGTACGTGGGCACCGCGGTGAAGGCGGCGTTGGCGCTCTTCAAGGGCACGAGCCCGGACTCGAAGGCGATCCTGCTCATCACCGACGGTGAGGACCACGGTTCGGATCCGATCGTCGCGGCTCAGGAAGCGGCGCAAGCGGGAGTGCGGATCTTCGCCATCGGCCTCGGTTCCGGCAGCCCGGTGCCCATTCCGCTCGACGCGTCGGGCGTGGACCTCAAGAAGGACGCGGATGGTAAGCTGGTCGCTACCTCCCTGGACGAAGCCACCCTGCGTGAGATGACCAGGCTCACGGGCGGCTCGTACGTGCGATCGGCCAGCGGCGAGCTCAACGTCGCTGGGCTCTACCGCGAGATCCGTGACAAGACGATTCCCCAGGAGCTGCGCGGCAAGCGCGCTCAGCATTGGGAGGAACGGTTCCAAGGCATCGTGGTGCTGGTGTTCGTGATGCTCGTCGTCGAGGCCTTGATCGACGAACGGCGGGGAAGACCGCTGGGAGGTTGGCGTCATGCGTGGCAACGCGTGGAAGGCGTGGTTCGTGGTCGGTTGGCTGGTCGCAGGCAGTCCCGCGGCGCAGGCGTCGGAGGTGAGCCGCACGGCCCGTGAGCGGGTGGAGCAGGCGATTGCCGCGTATCAGGCGGGACGTTTCGACGATGCCCGCAAGGTGCTCGAGGAGGCGGCGAAGTCCGACCCGGCCGACGTCTTCGTCAACTACAATCTGGGCAACGTCTACTACCGTCTCGGCGAGTACGACCGCGCCACGCAAGCCTATTCACGGGCGATCGCCAGCGACGATGCCGAGCTCACGGCCCGCGCCCAGTACAACCTCGGCAACGCGTACTTCCGGCTCGGCGATCTCAAGGAAGCGGTCCGCCACTACAAGCTCGCGCTCAAGGTCGTCCCGGAGGACATCGAGGCCAAGCACAACCTCGAGTACATGATTCGCCTCGCCACGGGCGACTCGAACGGCAGCGGCGGACGGGGATCCAGCGACTCGCTCGAGGGCAGTGGTGGTGGCCTCGGTGTCGGCAACTCCGCGGGCGCGCCGTCTGCCGGCGGGCGACAGTCGCCGCTGCCTGGTCTTTACGACGAGCTGTTGGCGTCGACCAACTCGCTGGTCCGTGATTCGTACGCGACCACGGCGTTCGGCCAAGCCATCGCCGGCGCTGCGGGGGCGGCCGCCGACGCGGGCGATGCTGCGGAAGGCGACTCGTCCGGGGGCCCGAGCGGCCCCGACGCGGGCGGATCGAGCACCGCCAACCCTGGCGCACCGAGTGCGCCCAATGCGCTGGCGGCGGCCACCGATCAGCTCGTCGACGGCGCGGTGCTGCCGAACGTGAAGAGCGCCGCCAACGACTTGATCGAGCAGCGTTTCGTCGAAGGAGCCACTTCATCGGGCGGCGACGGCACCAACAAGAACGCGCCACGCGGCGGCGGACCGCCAGCGTCTGGTCAGTCCGGTGCGCCAGGGCAGGCCAACGAGCAGGACGCGATCCTCCAGACGCTTCTCGATGCTCCTCCCTCGGTCACGCCCGACAAACTCGCCGGGCAGCTCCGCGAGAACGCGTCTGCTGCCAACAGCGGGAACCGCAACGGTGCGCCGGCTGCGTCACAGCCGGGCGGAGATCCGTTGAGCTCGGTCGCCAATGCGGTGCACGACGCCGGTGATCGGCTGAGCGAGACGCTCACCAGCGCCCTGCAGACTGCGCTCGGCAAGCCTTCGCCCGATCAGACGATGCCGGACGCGCGGCGCCCGGACGGTGCCACTCCCAGGATACCGACGGGAGTGCAGGACGCGATCGAACGCGAGGTCGACGAAGCCGAGTCCGACATCCTGCGCCGTGCCCAGGACGCCTACGACCTGATTTCGCAAGAGCTCGCCCGCGAGCGTGGCGAGCGTTGGGCCGAGGCGGCGCCCGAGCTCGCCAAGAAGGCGGCCGAGATCGAACGCAAGACGCCGGATGCCGACGAGCAGCGTGCAGAGCTGCGTGAGCTGGTGGCCGACCAGCAGGACCGCATCGATCAGCAGATGAAGCCGAGCGTCGACAAGGCCGCCCAGCAGTTCGGTGCGACGGTGGCTGCGATCGCGCAAGACGAGCTCGCCCAGCTCAAGGCCGAGGTCGGGCAGGTGGCGGCGGAGTACCACAGCGCGGCGCTCGGGGAGCGCGCCAAGAACGCGGAGAAGGCCGCCGACGCTGCTGCCTCGAGTCTGGCGCAACTCGGGGAGGCGGCGGCCGATGCAGCGACCGATCACGAGGATTCGCTCGCGCGGCAGTCGGCAGCGCTGGGCCGCGAAGCCAAGGTGAGTGAGGCCGCGGAAGAGCTGCTGAAGAAGCTCGCGGACGCCAAAGGTGCCGAGCAGCAGAGCGAGACGCTCGATGCGTTGCTCGAGGCCGAACGCAAGGCGCAGAAGCTCGAGGAGAAGCACGAGGACGTCCAGCGACAGAACGAGGAGGTCGAGGAGCAGGCCGAGAAAGCCAACAAGCTCGCCGGGACGCTCGAGGAGGTTGCGATCGACCTCAGCAGCGAGGCGGAGACCGCTCGCAAGCAGCGCAGTGACGTGATCGAGGATGCGATCATGCTGCTCGAGGAGCGTGACGCGAACCTTCGCGACCGCCTGAAGGAGCGTGACGAGACCGATGCCGAGCTCGACTCGGCGCTCGACGACATCGACGCGCGCGAGCGTGCGGTGAAGAAGGAAGCCGACCGTCAGGGCAACGAGCGCGAGGAGCTGGACGCGGAGCGAGCTCCTGCCGATGCCGAGCTCGATGCGATCGCGCGCCGCGGTGAGCTCCGGGACCGAATCGCGGCCATCGATCGGAATCTCGCACGCTCGGACCTCACGGATCGTGAGCGTCGCGACCAGGGCCTGGAGAAGGCGCGACTCGAGAGCGATCTACGCGAGCAAGGCCTCCAGTCGCTGAGCGACGAGATCCGCGCGAACGAGGTCGAACTGAGGGCGACCCGACAGGCGATCGCAGACGCACGCTCGCCGGAGTCCAAGCACAGCCTCGAAGTGCGCGCCGGCGAGCTAACCGCTCGAATCGAACAGCTCGAGGGGGAGCGCGACGCGCAAGAGAAGAACCCACGCCCGGACGACTTGGCCAGGCGAGACGAGCAGAAGAAGCAAGAGCTCGACGCCGAGATGCGCGAGCTGACCGAGCGCGAGCGCGAGCTGGCGGCGCGCGAGCAGAAGCTCGAGCGGGAGTCGAGTGAGCTCGACGCGAAACGGGAGCAGCTCGAGGCACGGCAGCGCGAGCACAACGACAAGCGCCTGAGCGAGCTCGGGGCCGAGATCGAGCGCGCGACCGATCCGCTCGAGAAGCAGAACCTGCAATCCGAGCGCGAGGCTCGCGCGAAGCTCGCGGATGTCGCCAAGACCCGCGACGCCCTCGAGGCGGCTCGGCCGAATGCCGATGCCCGCGAGGACGAGCGCAGGCGCGCCGACCGTCGCGAGCGCGAGCAGATTCAGCGCCAGGCCGACGAGATTCAGCACCGGCTCGCGAAGCTCGAGGAGAAGGCGAAGGAGGTCGAGAAGCAAGAGCGCGAGCTGGCCGAGCGACGTGAGCAGCAAAAGCGCGAGCGCACCGACGCGTTCCGGAAGCTGGCCGAGGAGCGATCCCACGATCTACAGGACGACGTGACGAAGCTCGAGGCGCGGCTGGACGAGACGACGGACCCCGGGGAACGCGAGGATCTCGAGCGCAAGCTCGACGAGGCGCGTCGAGAGCTGCGCCAACGCAAGGATCAAGTGGCCAAGCTGCAAGAGGCGCGCGAGCTCGAGAACGAGCTCGCGGCCGTGAAGCAGCGCCGCGAGCAGGCGAAGAACGACCAGGAGCGTGACAAGCTCGACGCAGCGAGACGCAACCTGGAAGCGAAGCTGGCGAAGGCCGAGTCCGCGCTCGAGCCCGAGCGCGACGACGCCGCTGCGCGGCGGCTGGCCGACGAGCTGAAGAAGCGCCTGGACCAGAAGGCCGAGCAGCTCGCCAAAGCGAAGACGCCGGAGGAGCGCGAGCGGCTCGAATCGGAGCGGCTCGAGTTGGCGAAGGACTTGGCGAAGCTCGAGAAGAACGAATCGCGGGTGGAAAAGTCTCGTGATCCCACTCGGCTCGCGGAGCAGATCGCGGACAAGCGCAAGCAGCGCGACAAAGAGAAGGATCCGGCAAAGCGCGCCGAGCGCGACGAGGAGCTTCAGAAGCTCGAGCAGACGCGTGACCTCGCGCGAAAGCTCGACGAGACGGAGAAGAAGCTCGCGCAGCCCAAGTCACCGGAAGAGCGCCAGAAGCTCGAGGCCGACAAGCGCGATCTCGAGAAGAAGCTGGCGCAGGTGGAGGCGCAGGATCCCAGAGCCGACAAACCGCGTGATCCGACTCGGCTCGCGGAGCAGATCGCGGACAAGCGCGAGGAACGGGACGCAGAGAAGGATCCGGCGAAGCGTGCCGAGCTCGACGAGGAGATCCAGAATCTCGAGCAAGCACGTGAGCTCGCGCGGAAGCTCGACGAGACGGAGAAGAAACTGGCGCAGGCCAAGTCACCGGAGGAGCGCCAGAAGCTCGAGGCCGACAAGCGCGATCTCGAGAAGAAGCTGGCGCAGG
>CAYVDO010000281.1:0-10888 GCA_964450125.1 uncultured bacterium | reverse complement strand
GGTCGGCCGAGCTCGCACGCGATCCCTTCACCGTCGAGGCCGATGCTGCCGGCAAGCGGCGCTTTCGCTGGCTCGCGATCCTGGTGGGGTACGGCTCCGACTACTTGCTGACCGAAGCGCTCGACCGAGTCTGGTGGACGTACGTGGCGGGGCGCGTCGCGAGCGGCCTCGTGGAAGCGCCGAGCGAGACAGCGAGCCTGCTGATGCTGTCCTTGCTCGGTTCGTCGAGCAGCGTCGTGGGTGGCTTCGTGTGCGGGTTGCTGGCGAAGCGCGCCGAGCTCAGGCACGGCGTGGTCCAACTCGTGCTCGGTTTCGTGATCTTCGTGCTTCAGGTGTGGACCTCGGAAGGTCCAGCGCTGCCGCGCTGGTACTACGTGCTCACGATTCCCGCCGTGTCCGCCGCCACCGTTGGTGGCGCCTGGCTCGCCCAGCGCCGCCGTTTGCGGCGTGAGCGGGGCGCGCGGTGAACGAGCCGCGCGACGAGAATCCCTACGCCGCGCTTCCCGAGCCCGTTGCCGCCTTCCACGAGGACGACGCATCCCGCACGCTCGATCTCGGTGCCCGCGGCCGATTCCGACCGCTCGCGGTGATGCTGGGAGTCGCGACGGACATCGGCATCTTCTTCGTGATCGTCGTGATCGTCATTCTCGCGACACTCGACCCATCGATGCTCGGCGGCGACCCAGTGGTCGCCTTCGAGGTGGTATTCGATCGTCCGCCGGTTCTTGCGATGGTGTTCGCGGGACTGTTTCTCGGCCACGCGGGCGGGGGCTTCGTCGCTGGCCGGATCGCCGGTGCGCGACCCACCTGGCACGGGCTCGCCGTCGCGGTCGCGTTCACGCTCCTCGTGTCCCTTCTCGCACTCGGGTCCGAAGACACGCCGGCGTCCCCCATTCCCACGTGGCTCAACGCGATCGAGCTCGTGGCGCGGGTACCGCTCGCGATCCTGGGATGTCGTGCGGGTGTGACGCGAAAACGGGCGCGGGCGCGGGCGCGTTGACCCGCCGAGAAACACGCGGAGGCGTGTTTCTCGGCTGGTCGAGTTTTCTCGGGGGGCTGTTCCAGCCCCCCGCCCGCCGCGGCCAAGCCGCAGCGGGGCCCACCCCCGAGTCGCTTCGCTTCGCACGCGGCTCGCCTGGCGGCTCGCGGCGAGACCGACGGCGCGCGTGGATCCCGGTGCGGGTGCGCAGGCGAGCCTGCGGCACCACGCATTCGATCCAGGGCGAGCCGTGCCCGCCGACGGATCCCCAAGACCCTCGCGACTCAACCGTTGCATCCCGGTCGAGGTGAACCACCACCGCCGGGAGCCAGAGGTTGCCGCGCGCAGCCGAATCGGGTTGGCTGCGGACTGCGCGCACCCCGCATCTCTCGCGCGAACCCAGTGCCGATGCAGAGCTCGTCGCCGAATCCGTACCAAGCGCTGCCCGAGGCATCGACGCCGCAGCCGCGCGGGCCTGAGCTACCGCCGGTCGAAGCGGGGGGGCGGGTGCGGCCCCTCGCGATCTTCGTGGGATCGGCCGTCGACACCTTCGCGACGATGGCTTTCCAATTCTTGTACGTGATGGTGATGCTCTTCCGGCTCGGCGGGTCCAGCAGCATCGACCGGGAGATCGCCGAGACGCTGCGCTTGCTCCCACACCAGCTCACACTGTACGTGGCCGGCGGAGCGATGAGCGTGTTGGGCGGTTATGCCGCGGGCCGGATCGCGCGCCGCAACGAGGTGCTCCACGGTTTCGGCGCCGGCATCCTCTCGGTGATCTTCGCGAAGCTCATGTCCTCGCCTGCGAGCGCACCGCCCGCGAGCGGTGCCGAGGCGGCGATGATCGCGCTCGCGACGCCGCTCACGATCGCATCCGCCACCCTCGGCGGTTATCTCGCCCGGGTCCGCGCCCGCCAAGCCGCCGCGGGCTGATCGCGAGCGTCGATCCGCGCGGTTCACCTGCCACGATCTTCGCAACGCCGCCCGCGAACCAGCACCCGCGTGTGATGGCTGGCGCCGATCAGCGGCGTCGACCGTAGAGCTCGCGCTCGAAGCGCCGGTGGCCCCACGTCCACTGCTCCGGATGCTCTTTGATCCGCTCCGAGAGCCAGTCGTTGATGAGCTGGACGTAGTGAGCGGTGGTGGCCGCTTCTCCGCCCTGATCCTCGATTTCCGTGGGACCTTCGATGGTCCACACGAGGTTTCCGTCGGGCTCGTACACGCAATGGTGGAAGGTGAGTGGAACGCGCTTGGCGACCGCGTAGCGAACCAGTCCGCCGGCAGTGGCCGTGTTCTCGATACCCAGGAATCGGGCGCGCATCACGCGTTTGCGGGGACGTTGATCGCACAGATACGCCACCGCACGACCGGATCGCCAGATCGCCTCGATGTCGTCGCGCAGGCTGCGCTGGGTCGTGGCGGTGTTCACGCCATCCACCCGCTCACCGCGAACCTCGGGTGTTTCGAGCAGGCTCATTCCGTAGCGTAGACGCTTTCGTGCGATGAAATGGTCGGCCACGACGCCTTTCGGAGGCTTGAACACGCCCACGAAGTCGTAGCCGTGCGCAGCGGCGCTGGCGCACATGATCTCCCAGTTCCCCAGGTGCCCAGACACACAGAGAAGCCCGCGACCCAACGCCAACGCGGCCGGCAGCTTCTCGAGGCCGACGACCCGGACCCGCTCCGCCAGCCTCTCGGGCGGCCAGTAGACGGTGTCGAAGATGAAGTCGAGCCCGAGCGTCACGAAATGCACGAACATCGCGCGCACGATGCGATCTTTCTCGAGAGCAGTGATCGTATCGCCGTAAACGAGATCCAGGTTGACGCGCGCGATCCTGCGCTTGTCGCGAAACGTGTGGTAACCGACCCACCCGAAGAGGCGGCAGAGGGCTCGTCGCAGCGGATCTCCGCCCAGCCGCAGTAACCAAGCGGCGGCGGCAAAGGCGGACTCGGCTGCGAGGATGGCACTGCGCTCGCGGATCGACCGATGCTTCATGCGAGCGACGCCGTCGGCGGCGCTCCGCCCGACGCCATCGCTGCGCAGGTAGCGGGTCCGAGCTGGTTGGTCGGAGGGCGGATCGAGGTTGGTCACGGGGATCGGTCCAGTCGGCCCGAATCGAGATCGTGCGCGGAGCACGCGTCATGCAGCGCGCTCACGGGGAGTCTGGCATCTCGAGACCCGTCGTGGCCGCTCTTCTCGTCCGATGGGTTCACGCTTGCGGTGCACACCCCGCGTTCGGCTAGCGGTGCGCTGCGGAACGCGAGTCTCGAGACGTGCGTGGCATGCAGCGCAGCGCGCCGTTCACGCGTCGAGCTCGCGGGTCAGCTCGCTGGTGCGCGGTACGGAGCGAATGCACGCTCCGCACGCCACGTGCGCAGCAATCGGTACCGGATTTCCGCGAGCGACTTGTCGAGGCGGGAGGTCTGCTTCCCCGTCAGCAAGGCTCGCACGACCAGGGCCACGCGCCAGGGGCGCACGGCCCACGAGATCGCGAAGAAGACGAACAGCCCGAGGAATTGCGTCCACGCGAGCCCGCTCGCGGAAATGTTCGGCGAGTAGCTGCAGGCGCGCGTCTTCGCCCAGGGCATCGTCTCGGCCGTGACGGCGAGGTCGCGGTAGTAGGCGTCGTCGAGCACGGGCGGGATGGTCCCCTTCGACTGCAGCTCGCGAAAGATCTCGCTGCCCGGATACGGCCTGTAAGGAGCGAGCGAGACGTCGTGCACGCCCGCGACGGCGGCGCGGGCGAGGAATCCAAACGACCGAAACAGCGAGCGGTAGGTATCCGAGGGGAAGCCGAACACGAAGTTCGCCTTGACGTTACATCCGGCGCGCACCGCGCGCCTCATCGAGACGAGCATGCGATCCGGGTCGAGCTTCTTGCGGATGACTCGTAAGGTCTCGACGTGACCCGATTCGGGGGCGTAGGTGACGTTCGTGCAGCCGGCGCGCACGAGCGCTGGAAGCACCTCGTCGTCGAGCACCTCCGAGCGCGTGCCACCGGGAAGCTGCCAGGAGATCGTGAGCGGTGCGCTCACGATTCGCTCGGCGAGCTCCAAAACCCAGTCTTTGCGGATCGTTGCCGTCAGATCCTGGAAGTCGAAGTTGCTCGCACGGTACGTCCGCACGTAGTGCTGCATCTCGGCGACGACGTCCGCTGGGGGACGTGTCACGTAGCGCGTGGTCCACATCGTGGGGCTCGAGCAGAACGTACAGCGATAAGGACAACCCCTGGTGGTGTTGATCGGCATGCTACGCCCGCGGTTCACACCGTTGCCGTGTCCGCCGGCTAGATACGCCTCGATCGGGACGAGCTCCCACGCTGGCCAGGGGAGATCGTCGATGTCGCGCAAGCGGACGGCTGGACCGGTGGTGACGATCTCGCCGGTGGGCTCGCGGTAGTAGAGGCCGGGCACCTCGTCGATGGGTCGGCGTCCTTCGAGATGCGCGACGAGATCGAGCACCGACTGATCGCCCTCGCCGACCAGCACGTAGTCGAGAGCGGGCGCCGTGGTCAGGGCACCGACCGGCTCGGCGCTGAAGTGCTCGCCGCCAGCGACGATCGGGACGCGCGGATGTGTCGCCCGCACGCGTTCGATCAGCTCCCGGGCGACCAGCCAATCCTGCGAGAACATCAAGCTGAATCCGATGAGGTCGGGGGTTCCGATGCGCGCGAGGATCTCGTCGTTCGTGAGCCCGCGACGAACCAGCTCGCCGCCCATCGGCGTGAAACGATCGATGGCCTCGCCCGTGGGGTCGACGATCGTGACGGCGTGACCCGCGCGAACGAGCGCCGCGGCGACGTACGCGAGACCGAGGGGGGCCACCGCGTTGGCTGCGGTGACGTGTCTGCTGAAGATCTGTGGGCAGCGGACGAGCGTGCACTTCACGGGGTGTGTGCTCGCAACGGCGTCGAGAGCAGCTCATCGTGCCACGGTCGCTGTGTCTGGTCGAGCGCACGGGCCATCGAGTGGCCGCGCCCGCTCATGCAGCCTCGCGACGCTCCCGATCGAGCGTCGCCCGAATCGTGCGTGAATCGCTCAAAGGCTGAATGCGTAGTCGAGCGCGAGCCAGAAGGTGCGCCCGTCCTGTGGAACCGAATCCTCGGGAAGCTCGATGCCGGCCGGCTCCTCGTACCGCTGGTCGACGAGGTTGCGAACGGTGAGGCGTACGTCGATCCCCGGCACGAAATCCTCGGCGCGCAGCGTGAGATCCAGGAGGTAGAGCGCATCGGTGCTCCTACCGGCGAGCGTCGTTCGCTCCGAGACGAACTCGAGTTCGCCGTTCAACGTCAGGCGCTCGCCGATGATCGGCGCGCCCGCCAAGAGCTTGCCGAGGTGGGTGGGCGAGTTGGCGCGCGAGTCGTGGGTTTGCGCGTTCTCGATGCGCTGGATCGAGTAGCCGACGCCCGCATACCATCCTCCAGCCCAGTGGCCGTCGAGCGCCAGCGATGCGCCCAGGGCATCGCTGTCCGCACCGTTCGCGAACGTCGGCGGGCCGAAGCCCTGGGACGGCTGCAGCGTGATCAGGTTGCGAAGCTCGTAGTAGTAGACGGAGCCGATGAGGCGCACCGCCGTGCCGGCTGCCAGGCTCGGGAGATTTCCGGTGTGATCGATACCTCGGCCCACGTGAACGCGTCTTCCGTGGTGGCCTGGTCGGAGGGGAAGACGCTGCCGAACGGCCCGGTCAGCACGGTCTTGGTGCGCGAACCATGGCCTGCGGTCGCTTGGATGCCGCTGAAGCTCCCCTTACCGAGGAGGTCCAGCGCCCGTCCGTCGTCCGCATCGCGAGCGATGCCATCGCTCGACTGGTACCCGACGAGGTCGGGGATGAAGAGGTGCTGGTCACCCTCGCTCGAAGCGTAGGCGCCTGCGGCGACCAGTTCGGCTCCGCCTGCCCACCGCCCGCCCACGGTGGCGCGTGCGTCGTAGGTCGACTGGCTGCCGACCCCACTTCCCACCTTCACTCCCTGGACGTCGCGCCCGCGCTGTGTGATGACGTTCACGACACCGAAGAAGGCGTTGGTTCCATAAAGCGACGCGCTCGGGCCCGGCACGACCTCCACGCGGTCGATCTGATGGACGTCGACCGGAAACTCGTCGCCGGCCGGTGCAGCCCCCCAGACGCCGTCGTTGACTCGGTGGCCGTCCACCAGAAAGAGAAGGCGGCTGGTGTAATCGCCTGGGGGCAGAAAGCCCCGCTTCGCCTTTGTGAGGACGGACCTGCGCCCCGGTCTCTACGCACGCGTTCCATCTCTCCGCGAGCCGGAGGTGAGCCGATGAGCGTGAGCCGAGTCGCCTCGGGGGTGGGACCCATCGCGGCTTTGCCGCGCTGGGCGGGGGGCTTGAAAAGCCCCCCGCGGTAACACCGCCTAATGGATGTCCCAGCCCTCGGGCGACGGCACGGGTTGTGGCACCGGTGCCGGCGCGGGCGCAGTGCGGGCACGCGGCGCAGGAATGGGCGCGACGTCGGCAGGCGCAGGCGCCGCTTCGAAGGAAGCGGGCTCACGCCGCGGCGTGCTGGCTGCACCGAAGTAGTAGTGGACGGCGACGCCACCGAAGAGGTTCCCGGTGGTCCCCGCGGAGACGAAGTCGGGATCGGAGCCCACGTTCACGGCGAAGCCGATCTCGGTCGAGAGGCTCAGATTGGGCAGGCCCTGTAGGAAGAACTCGGCACCGCCCAGCGCGCCGAAGCTGCCCACGACCTGGTCGGCGCCGAAATCCCCGGAGCTGACGTCGGCGTACGAAACACCGAAGAGCCCGCCCGCGTAGAGGTGCATGTTGGGCTCGTCGACGACGTTCCCGAGCAAACGAGCTTCGAACGACACCGCGAACGTGTCGACGTCGCGGGTCACCTCGACGTCGCCGAGCTCGAACGAGCTGATCGAGCTCACGTTGAAGCCGACGACGCCTTGGATGGCCCAGGTGGAGTCGATCCAGTAGCGGCCCGAGAGCCCAGCGCCGAGGCCCTGGTTGCCACTCACCGGCGACTGGCTGTTGGCCATCATGTCGAAGCCGAGCCCGAGCCGTTGCGACAGGTCCTTGGCAGGCGCAGCACCGGCGAGGGTGAGCACGCTCAGGCCGGCCACCAGCACCCACGCCCCGCTCGGATTCCATCGTCGTTCGTTCACACGCCCCCCTCGATCGGCGGGCGCTTCGGCGCGCGCCGGCTGCTGTGGTAGCCGGTCATTTAGCGTGCGTCGCGAAGGGCTCGCAACACCTGCGCGGCGCGGCTCGGGTGTTTCACGCGAGCCCGTGCGCTTCGAGCAAAGCCGGGTCGCCGAGAACCCGCTCGGGCGTCTCGTCGCACACCACCCGCCCACGCGACATCACCACCGCGCGCCCGCAGAGCTGGGCCACGAAGTCGAGGTCGTGGGTGGCGATGAGCTGGGTGCGGCCGATGCGTCCGAGCAATGCGATCAGCTCGCGTCGTCCGCGTGGATCGAGGGCGCTGGTGGGCTCGTCGAGCACCAGCACCTCGCAGCCCATCGCCAGCACCGAGGCGAGCGCCACGCGCTTCTTCTGGCCGACGCTCAGATGGAACGAGGTGCGTTCCCCGGCTTCGCCGAATCCCACGGCGTCGAGCGACTCGCGTACCCGGTCGCGAACCTCGGCCTCGGCGAGCCCGAGGTTGCGCGGGCCGAACGCGACGTCGTCGTAGACGGTCGGGCAGAAGAGCTGATCGTCGGGGTTCTGGAACACCAATCCCACCCGCCGCCGGATCTCGCGCAGGTTTCGCTTCTCGACGGTGAGCCCCAGGATCTTCACCTGCGGCGAGCAAGCGAGGATGCCGTTCAAGTGGAGCAACAGCGTCGATTTTCCGGCGCCGTTGGCGCCGAGCAGTGCCACGCGCTCCTCGGCCGACACCGCGAGCTCGAGCCCGTCGAGGGCGCGGGTGCCGTCGGGATAGGAATAGGTCAGCGACTCGACCGCCACCGCGAGCGGCGCTGCCGCGACGGCCGTCACGCGCGGATCCCGATGCGGAATACGAGAAAGAGCGCGATCAGCGACATACCGAGCGCGACCTCGACGAACCGCGGTGGCCTGATGCGTGCCGCGGTGGGCCGGCCTTCGTAACCGCGCGACAGCATCGCCAGGTGGATGCGCTCGGCGCGCTCGTAGCTGCGCAGGAAGAAGACGCCGATCATCTGGCCGATGGTGCGCGCCTGGGCCAGCGAGCGGCCTTCCCAACCGCGCGAGTCGCGTGCGCGCCGCATGCGCACGATCTCGTCGCCGAGCACGAACGCGTAGCGATACGTGAAGCTCGCGAGCATCACCAGCACCGCTGGGGTGCGCAGCTGCTCGAGACCCACCACCAGCTTCTCGAAGGGCGTGGTCCAGGTGAGCAGGGTGAGTGCCAGCACGCCGAAGAGCGCCTTCCAGACCACGTTCCAGAAGACCAGAACACCGCTCGCGGAAACGCGCAGAAATCCGATGCCGAAGCCGTCGTCCACCGTGACGCCGTGGGCCGGCAGGAAGGGTAGGAAGATCGCGATCAGCGCCACGAACGGCACTACGGTGACGACTCGTGCGAGCACCACGTGCGGCGACACGCGCGACCAGATGAGCAGCAACCCGAGCATCGAGAAGTAACACGCCGTGGTCACGAACGCCGCAGGCGGTGTGCTCACCGCGATCACCACCAGCGCGATCACGGTCACGAGCTTCACGCGCGGATCCACCCGCCCCGCCCAGCCCGGAAGTGCCCCCGCGGGATGCGCGTGGGGCTGGGGATGGGCGTGATCGTGAAGGTGGATGCCGCTCACGGCTTGGTCTGCGCCTCGTCGCGGCGCTTGGCGCGCAGCATCATCTTCGCGATCGCGTAGCTGCCACCGAGCATCATCACGAGTCCGGCGAGTCCAGCGATCGCGATCGACCGCCACTCGTCCTCGACGCCGGGGATCTTGTAGTCGGCGAACGGTGCTCGCTCCGCGAGCGGCGAGCCGGTGGCGTCGACACCGACCTGATTGTCCTCGAGCACCCGCTCCAGTCCATCGGGTGCGCGCGACGCGAACGGAGCCACGAAAACGACGGCCAGCACCGTGACGGCGAGTGCGACGAGGACGAAAATCTTGGTCTGTCGATCCATCGTCGATCCCTTCGTCACGCGGCCGCGACGCCGAGCCCCACGGCGGGAGCGCGCGGCCGCCACGACTGCACCAGGTCGGGTCGCACGGCGAGCACCAGCGACACCACGGCGCTGGTGATCAGAGCCTCCCCGATCCCGATCAGCACGTGCACACTCACCATCGCGGGCAGCGCGATCGCGAGCGGCAGCCTCCCCGAGAGTCCGAGCTCCACGGCGCACGCAGCGGCCCCTGCGACTACCGCGAACCACGAGGCCACCGCCACCGCCGCCAGGAACGCGGAACGAGTTTTGGGCAGAATCGTCACCAGTGCCCGAAACACCGCGTATCCGCCCACGCCGCCGACGATCCCCATGTTGAAGACGTTGGTGCCGAGCGCCGTGACTCCACCGTCGCCGAAGCCGAGGCATTGGACGAGCAGCACCAGGAACAAGATCAGGCAGGAATTGGCTGGCCCCAGCAGCACCGCGGCGAGGGTGGCGCCCAGGAAGTGACCGCTGGTACCGCCCGCAATGGGGAAGTTGAGCATCTGGGCCGCGAACACGAACGCCGACGTGACGCCGAGCAGCGGCACCTGACGCTCCTCGAGCGTCTTGCGGGAGCGCGCCACCGACCACGCCACCGCGGCCGCCGATACCACGTACGTGGCCGCGTTGATCGGACCGCTCACCAGGCCGTCGGGAATGTGCACGAGGGGTCTCGATCGAGGGCAGGCATACGAGTGTAGCGTTCGTATTACGGACGAACCAGAGCATCGGATGATTCGACGAATGCGCGCTTCGCTACGCCGCTCTGCCGGAGGAACGGAGGGCCCAGCTCCTGCCGGGCCGGGTGGGAAGCGCTTCGCCGCCGGGCTCCGCCGGCCGCCGAGAGACCGTCGGCCGTCCACGGAGACGAGCGCCGCCGCTTCGTGGAGGCCCACCGGTCCCTCGGTGGGCGGGGGGCCTGAAAAGCCCCCGCGTGCGCAATTCGATCGTCTGGCCGTCGAGGGACCGACGGCCCTCCATCCGATCTGCGCACGTGCCTCCACGCTCGCTTTCCGTCTCTCCGCGAGCCAGCGGCGAGCCGCGAGCGCCGCGAGCCTTCTACGCCAGATCCTGCCCCGTCGAGCTCATCGAGAGGGCGGCGTGGAGCACGCCCTTTTGCTGGCGCAGCAGATCGGCGAGACGACGGATCTCGTCGGCTCGCCCGCGCATCAAGATCGTTTCGGCGCACAGGTCTTCGTCGAGATGCACGTGGGTGACCGCCAGCACCTTGGTGTGGTGATGGTGTTGAAGCTCGATGAGCTTCTGGGTGAGCCTTCGCTTGTGGTGGTTGTAGACCATCGTCACCGTTCCCACCGCATCACGATTGCCTTGCCACGACTCTTGCACCAGCCGCTCGCGGATCATGTCGCGGATGTACTCGGAGCGATTCGTGTAGCGGCTCTTCTGGATGAGCTTCTCGAGGCGCTCGAGGAGGCGGTCCTCGAGCGACATGCTCACGCGAACCAGCTTCGACATGCTTCCCCTCCCGAGATTCTGGCTCAGCGCCCGGCTTCGCAGCCATCTACTCGCGGTCTACCGGATGCCGCAAGCTTTGCGTCGGCGGTCGTGACGAGGGTCGAATTCGCCTCGAGCGTGGCCCATCCGGTGCTCGTCAGGATCGCACCGTCGGGTGCGACCGCCAGTGCCTCGAACCCCGGGTGATTCGCCACCCAGTCGATCGCTCGCTGCGCGCCCATGACGAAGAGCCCGGTGGCGAGGGCGTCGGCACGGGTGCCGTCGCGTGCGGTCACCAGGGTCACGGCGCGCGCGCCGCGCGCGGGGCGACCCGTGCGTGGATC
>CAYVDO010000280.1:5100-10896 GCA_964450125.1 uncultured bacterium | reverse complement strand
ATTCCAAGGCGCACCTGCGCTACGCGTGCGCGGGCTACCCGGGGCGCTGCCGCGGCTTCGGAAGCGCTGCGTTGCACGTCTGCCTGGTGGCGGCCCAGCGCGGCGCGCTTGCGGCACAGCTTCTCGCGCCGTGGGTGTGGGACGTCGCGGGAGCGCACGCAATCGCGACGCGCGTCGGAGTCGAGATCCGCACCATGGCGGGTGCGCCGATCGACTACGCGCCGATGGTGGAGGGGGCCAAGTGCGTCGACGACGTCCTCATCGGCCACCCTGCGGTGATCGACGCCGTCCGGCCCTGTTTCGTGGGCCTGCGCGCACGCAGCGCGTGAGGATCGCGCGGTTGCCTTCGTTCCGGCGGCGAGGGTAAACCAGCCAGCTCCCCCCGCAAGAAACGGTGGTTTCATGGAACTGATCCACGCGGCGATCGATGTCTTTCTTCACCTCGACAAGCACCTCAATGATTTCGCGGGCCAGCTCGGCCCGTGGCTCTACCTGGTGCTGTTCGCGATCGTGTTCTGCGAAACCGGGCTGGTGGTGACGCCGTTCTTGCCTGGTGACTCGCTGCTCTTCGCGGCGGGTGCGCTGACCGCCATCGAGGGCTCGCCGATCCGACTCGAGCTCCTGTGGCTGGCGATGTGCGTGGCGGCCGTGGTGGGCGATGCGGTCAACTACTCGATCGGCCGCTACCTCGGACCCAAAGTCTTCACCAAAGAAGACTCGATCTGGCTCAACAAGAAGCACCTGCTGCGCACCCAGGAGTTCTACGAGGAGCACGGCGGCAAGACCATCATCCTCGCGCGCTTCGTGCCGATCATCCGTACCTTCGCACCCTTCGTCGCCGGCATCGGCAAGATGGAGTATCCGCGCTTCGCCAGCTTCAACGTGATCGGCGCCCTCGCCTGGGTGACGATCTGTCTCGGAGCTGGGCGCCTCTTCGGCAACATCCCGGTGGTCAAGGCGAACTTCGAGCTGGTGATCCTGGGGATCATCGGGGTGTCGGTCCTGCCGCTGGTCTTCGAGTACGTTCGCGCCAAGCGCAACCCGCGTCCCACTCCCGCTGCCGAGTCGGCCCCGAGCGCGGCGCCTACCGCCGACTGAGCCGTGCTCGGCTCCGCGGCCGAGGGTCTGGAGCACGAGCTCAAGCTGGTGCTCGGGATCAGGCACGTTCCCGACGTGCTGCGCTATCTGCGGCACGTCGCACGCCCCGACGCCGCGCATCCAGTGGGCGTGGTCACCAGCATCTATTTCGACACCCGCGATCTCCGCTCGGCCAGCGAGAAACAGAACAGCGACTACCTCAAGACCAAGTTCCGCGTCCGCTGGTACCGCGACGCGGTCTCGGGTGCCGCGCTCGGCAACGCGTTCGTCGAGGTGAAGTCGCGGATCGGCACTGCGCGCGAGAAGCACCGCTTGCCCACGGAGCTGAGCGGCGCCGTACTGTCGGCGATGGAGCTCGACGATCCGCGGCTGGCGTCGCTGCCGGCGCTGTTCCGCAACGCGGGCGTGCCGGTGCCACCAGGGCTGGTGCCGCTGCTCTCGATTGGTTACCTGCGGCACCGCTTCGTCGATCGGGCGAATGGCCTTCGTGTGGCGCTCGATAGCGAGATTCGTGTAGAGAAGGTGAATTCTCGCGTCGTGCCCGTGCTGCCGACGGTGCGGCCGGCGCTCGCGGTGGTGGAGGCAAAGGGAGTGGCGGGGGAGCCGCCTCCCAGCCTTCGCAGGCTCGCGGACCTGGGCTGCCGCCGCGCTTCCTTCTCCAAGTTCGGGGTCTGCGTCGCGCTCGTGCCGAATCTGACGACGTGAACGCAGGCCCGGCGGCCCCGAGGAAGATCGATGAAGCAGGTTGCGCCGAACCTTCTCGACGTGCTCAACCCGCCCACCGGCGCCACCATGGAGCAGGTGGGGTTCGCGTCCTTCGCCGTCGTGATGGCGGTGTCGTTCGCATGCTCGGTGTTCGCCTCGTACCTGTATCTGGTCTTCTACTCGGGTCGTGCCACGGGGAGCCGCATCCACCGCGCGTTCCCGCTGCTCGGTCTGTCGATCACCGCGATCTTCCTCTGCATCCAGTTCTCGTTGCCCCTCTCGTTGGGGCTCTTGGGCGCGCTCTCGATCGTGCGCTTTCGCACGCCCATCAAGGAGCCGGAAGAGGTCGCGTTCATCATGTTCGTGATCGCGATCTCGATCGCGGCGGCCACGTTCCACTTCCGCTTTCTCGGGATCCTGCTGGGCTCGGCGGTGGTGGCGTTACTGCTGCTGCGCTACGCGTTCGCGCCGCTCGCTGGACGCGAGCAAGACGGCGTGATCGTCATCGAGCTCGCCGGCGACGGTGACCCCGCGCGCCAAAACGAGATCCTCGCGCTCTTGGCGAGCCGTGTGCGCCGAGGCGCGCTCGAAAGCCTGTCGCGTACGGCGAACGGCGTGGAGCTGGCCTACGGCTTCCGCGGGCTTCGCGAGAGCTCGGTGGCCGACGTCCGCAGCGCGCTCGAGGAACGCCTCGACGGCGCGCGCTTCAGCATCTTCTTCAATCGGCCGCAGGCGCTGTGACCCCCGCGCGGTCCTCGCGCCGCGCCCCACTCTGGGTGCTGGCGGTCGGGCCGGCGCTGGTGTTCGCCCTGGGCGTGGCCAGCGAGCACGGAGCGTGGTTCCCCGCGCTGGCGCGTACGGTCCACGCGCGTTCGGTTCCTGGGCACGCCATGGACTCGGGACGGCTGGCGCGGGTTCTCCAGCTCTTGGGGCGGATCGGCGCGGTACCGCGCAATCCAAAGTCGGCGCGTGCGGTGCAATCGCACCAGACTTCCGCATCGCGCAAGCGGCCGGCGATCTACAGCTTGGACGTCGCGCGCGCCGACAGGCTGCCGAGCACCAAGGCCATCCGCGACGAGGTGGTGGCGAGTGGCGTGCCCGTGCTGTCGGTGACCGTGTCGAAGAGCGATTTGCAGAACCACAAGACCGGCATCCTGGCGCCCCCCAACATCCAGCGCCGTGGTCGGCGCTGGGAGGTCCCAGCGTACGTGTCGTACTTCGACGGCGGACGGCTGGTCTTCGGCAGCGGCGCCGGGTTGCGTGTCCACGGTGCCACGAGCCGCCTGAGTCCCGACCCGCAGAGCTTCCGCCTCTACTTTCGCTCGGTGTACGGCGTCGATCAGTTCCTGCCGGGGGCCTTGTTCGGTGGCGTGGCGGATCCGCTGCGGCGCGTAGTGGTGCACAACGACATGCGCGCGTATCCCAACACCCGCACGTGGCACTTCCTCAATCCCATCGCGTACGCGATCGCGGAACGGGTGGGGTGCATCACGCCGCGCACGCAGCCCGTGCGCTTCTTCCTGAATGGCCGCGAGCAAGGGGCGTACGTGCTGACCGAGCGCATCGACAGGCATTTCCTGCGCGCCCATTTCGGCCACGACGACTTCACGATCTACGATCCGAGCACACGCGGGAGCGAGCGGCGGGTTCGGCACGGCGACGGCCGCTACTTCGACCGCTTCGACAAGTGGGCGAGGCACGTGAGCCGGTTCACGATCGAGGAGGCCGAGAGCCGCGTCGATCTCGAGAACCTCACGCGCTGGTTCGTCGCCATGATCTGGTGCGCCACCACCGACACCGAGCAGGGGCGCTACCTCCTCGACACCAGCCGCCCCGACGGGAAGTGGCGCTTCGTGAGTCAGGACATGGATCACAGCTTCGTGGACGCGTACCGGGATGGCCCCCCCGGCGCGCCCCACGCGCTCGACATGTGGGGCTGGGCGCTGCGCCCGGACACTCCGCGCGCACGCGTGCTGCGGGGCTTGCTGCGCGACTCACCCGAATACCGAAGTCGGCTCGTGGAGCGGTTCGCCGAGGTGATGAATCACCGGCTAACGCCTACGTTCCTCGACGCGCTTCTCGACTCACAGCGGCGGCTGGCGCGCGATTTCGGCCTCGACTACGAAGACGGGCTGAACGAGATCGGCGAGTTCTTCGTGCGTCGCAACACCGCGCTGCTCGCGCAGCTCGCGACCTACGCGGGTGCGCCCGACAGCCATCGATGCTCGGTGATCGCACCCGCGGAGGCCGAGCTCGAGATCGATGGCTTCGCGGAGCCCGCCGGCTACACGGGTGTCTACTTCGAGGGGACGCCGATTCGCGTGCGGCTGGTGGATGGCCCTCGCGGGAGCGCGACCGAATGGCGCGTGAACGGCGCCGTCCGCGACGTGAGCGGTGACGAGCTCGTGCACACGGTCACCGGTGAGTGCCGGATCGAGCTTTCGTGGACGCGCGAGGTCAGGCGAGAGCGGGTGGGCCGAGCGGCGCCGGCGGCGTGAGCGTTGGGCTCGTGGGGATGGCTGTCAAGGGCTTCGCCGCGCGCGTGCGGCGATGCTCGCTCAGCAGGTAGGCGAGGAAGCGCTCGATGCCGTGCACCACGGTGAGGGCACGCAACGACGGGAAAATCTCGAAAGCGTGCTGTGCTCCCGGGATCTCGGCGAACACCACCGGTGAGCGTGAAACGCCGCGGGCGCGTTCCACGAAGATCCGCGCGTCTTCGACAGGGACGAGCGTGTCGAGCTCGCCGTGGATCACCAGCATGGGTGGCGCGTTCGGATGGACCCGCGTGAGCGGCGAGTACTTGTCGTAGTTCTGCGGCGCCTCGGATTTCGAGACCTTCATGACGTAGGTCTCCATGAACTTCTCGAGGTCGCCGTGGTGCCAGACCTGGTGCCGATCGGCGAGGTCGTAGACGCCGTAGAGCGGGATCGCACCCTGAACCGAGGTGTCGACGCTCTCCATGCCGGGTTGCAGATCGGGATCGTTGGCGGTGAGCGCGACCAGCGCGGCGAGGTGTCCCCCCGCCGACCCGCCGGAAATCACCACGAACGACGGGTCGCCGCCGTACTCGGCGGCGTGCTCGCGCAGCCAGCGGATCGCGTACTTCAGATCGATGACGGGATCCGGCATGGTGCCGTGGGGGCTGAGCCGATAGTTGACGTTGACGCAGAGCCAGCCGCGCGCGGCGAGGTGGGTGAGCATCGGCAGTCCCTGCTCGTCTTTGCTACCGATCACCCAGCCCCCGCCGTGAACGTAGAGCATCGTGGGCGCGCCGGCCGGCTTGTCACGGCGGTGGTAGACGTCGAGCTTGAGGTTGATGCCTGCGGTGCGCCGGTACACGACGTTGCGGATCCGCTTCACCTCGGGATGGCGGATCGGAAACGGACGCAGAAGCTGCCGCCAGTCGAGCCGCGGCGCGAGCGCCCGCTCCACCTCGGGATCGATGCGGGTGCGGTAGTCGGCGCCGAGCGCGCTGTCCAGCGCTCGCTCCATCGCGCCCTCGGCGAGCAACGCGCGCCGGTAGAGCTCGCCGAGGCCCACCCACGAAACCGCCGTGACGCCCAGCGCGATCTGCCCCGCCGGTACGTCGAGACCCCCGAGCGCCACGAAGATCGCCACCAACGCCGCCTGCCACACCAGGTGGTGCAACACCAGCTCGTTGGTGAGCCATCCCGCGAAGAAGCTCACCACCGCGAGCCTCGCCGGCGCATAAATCGGGCGAAACGCGTTGTAGGTAAACCACGCGCCGACGAGGCTTCCGAAAAAGAAGATCCAACCGATCACGTTGCGCTCCTGGCAGGTTCGTGCACGACTTGGTTCAGGTCCTCGCCAGCGGCGAGGCGGCGAGCGCGAGCGAGCCGGCTTGGGGGTGGGGCCCCGCGAAAGTCGCGCCTTTCGCGGGGCGGGGGGCTGGAACAGCCCCCCGCAGGGAACGCAGGAACCACGCGCCGACGAGGCTTCCGAAAAAGAAGATCCAACCGATCACGTTGCGCT
>CAYVDO010000280.1:0-5000 GCA_964450125.1 uncultured bacterium | reverse complement strand
CCTGGCAGGTTCGTGCACGACGCGGCTCGTAGGGGCCGGCGAAAGCCGGCCGGCGCCTGGATCTGGCGCCGGCGTCCTCGGTGCCTGATCGCCACGTCAGTATTTCACGCTGCAGCCGTAGGACTTCGTGGAAGCCGTCGAAACCGGCTTCCCGGACATCGCCTCGTCGAGGGCCGTCGCGACGTAGTTCTTCGACTTGGGGATGTCGTTGGGATTGGCCGAGGCGTGATCGTCGATCGCACCTTGATAGATGAGCGTTCCCGCGGGATCGACGATGAACATGTGCGGCGTGGTCTTGGCGCCGTACGTACGACCCACCTTGCCGTCGGGGTCGAGCAGCAACGCCGTCGCCCGGGCGCCGCGCTTCGACTGGATCTCGTTCCATTCGGCGGCCGGGTAGTTGCCTTCCTTGCCCGGCGCCGAGGACGCGATCGAGAGCCACACCACGCCCTTGTCGGTGTACGTCTGCTGGATCTTCTGCATGTTGCCGCTGGAATAGTGCTTGCGGACGAACGGGCACTCGGGATTGGTCCATTCGAGGACCACGTACTTGCCCTTGAAATCCCCGAGCCCAACGGTCTTGTCGCCCGGATCCGGGAGCGAGAAGACGGGCGCGGGCTTGCCGATTTCCACTTCGTCAGCGCGAGCGTTCTCGGTATGACAGCCGAGCAAGACCGCCAGCGCGGCGAGGCTCGTGAGCGTGATTCGCTTCATGAGGCACGGACCTTTCTGTTGTCGTTTCGCGGCGGGCGGGAGGTGCGAGGAATCACGTGAGGCGCGCCAAAGCGTCGAGCACGATCTGCGGCGTGAGCACCGCCGGCAGAATCGTGGGATCGGGGACAGCGCCGCCGCGCGGCACGTCGTAGAGGACGTAGAGCGGTACGCCGGCGCGCCCGAACGACGCGAGCCATTGGGTGATGGCGGGATCGCGGTGGGTCCAGTCGGCGCGCAGCGTGACCACCTTTCGCGACGCGAGCGCCCCTTTGACAGCGGACGACGCGAGCGCCACCCGTTCGTTCACCTGGCAGCTCAGGCACCACGCCGCCGTGGCGTCGACGAGCACCGGGTGCCCTGCGGCCAGCGCGGCGGTCACGCGATCTTCCGACCACGGTTCCCACGCGCTCTCGCCTGGGGTAGCCGTTGCCGGCGCCGGCGCCGTGATCGAGCACGCCTCCGAGCCGGGCGCAGCGGCGCTGCATTCGTCGTCGATGCGAGAGATCGCCAGCCACAAGCCGAGCGCCGCCAGCCCCACCGCCGCCAGTCGTGAGATGAGCCGGCTCGCATCACTCGCGACCAGCGAGCCGAAGCGCCCCGCGATCCACGCCCCCAGGGCCACGAACCAGAGCGCCCCCAAGAGCGCGATCACAGCGCCGAGGCCCGCGAGCCGCGACAGCACCCACACCAGCCACACCACCGTCGCCATGAGCAAAAAGCCCATGAGGTGTCGCACCGTGTCCATCCAGGCACCCGGTTTCGGAATGCGGCGCATCAGGCGCGGCGAGGTCACGAGCACGACGTAGGGCAACGCCATGCCGAGCCCGAGGGCCGTGAAGATCGCGAGCCCAACGAGCGGCGACTGCGCCAGCGCGAAGCCGAGTGCCGCGCCCATGAAGGGTGCCGTGCAAGGCGTGGCGACGAGCGTCGCCAGACAGCCGCTCAGGAACGAGCCCAGCCAGCCTGCACGCGCCGAGGCGGAGCTCGCCACCTGCGTCACGCCCGCACCGCTGATCTCGAAGACGTCGAAGAGGTTGAGCGCCATCGCGAAGAAGAGCGCCGCGAGCGCCACCACGAAAGGCGGGGATTGGAGCTGAAAGCCCCAACCGAGCAACGCGCCGCCGGCCCGCAGCGCCATCAAGCCACCCGCCAAGGCCCAGAACGACACCAGCACGCCGAGCGCGAACACCAACGCATGCTCGATCGAGCGTGCCCGGTCCTGGTGCCCTTGCTCGATGAACCCCAGCACCTTGATGGAGAGCACCGGGAACACGCACGGCATCAAGTTGAGCACCAGCCCGCCCAGGAACGCGAACACCAGCGCCATCGGCAGGCTGGTGACCTCCGCAGTCGGTGGGGTCGCCGCAACCCGGGTGGCCCCATCCACGTGCAGGTGGGTGTCGCCTGCGCCTGACGTGGCGGCCACGGGAGCGAGTGCCGCGGCCGAGCGCTCGAGCGGCACGTCGATGGCGATCGCGCGCTCCGAGCCTGCGCCGCGCCAGCCCTGGGTTGCCACGAGCACGCCCGCGACACGGCTCGGCGCGGTGGTCGCGGTGGTGGTTCGCTGCACGCGGAGCTGGAACGGACGGCTCGTGTCGCGCCACTCCTGCGCGGGAGCGTGCTGGATCGTCTCCGCATCGAACGGGAAGAGCTCGACGCGGCCCACCTTCTCCTTCAGCCAATCGGGCGGCGTGACGTCGATCTCGATCGTGTGGTCGTCGAAGCGACCGGCGAACGCGAAGCCCAGTGCCGCGGCGTCGAGGGGAAGCCGTGAGCGCGCCTCGGCGAGTTCGGGCGCGCGCTTCGCGTCGAGCGTGGTGGGTGCGCTCGAGACCGGGATCCTGAGCGCCACATCGGCCGATCCGGGAACGCAGATCTCCTCGCATTCGAGCCACGAGACTTTCCCCGCCAGCTCGACCGTCGAGTCACCGGTGATGCTCGCCGGCGGCTCGATTCGAACCGGCAGCAGCGTCCGCCCCGAGTACCCATAGCTCGTGAGCGGTCCGCTCTCGATGCGGCCCGGAAACGGCCACTGGATCTCGCCGGCGCGGAAACCGGCTGGCAGCTTCCACTCCACGTCGGTGGCGAGACCCGAATCGCCCGGGTTCTTCCAGTACGTGTGCCAGTGGGGATCGTGGCTGAGCTCGATCGCCACCCAGAACGGCTGGCCCGGTCCCACTCGCGACGCCTCGGAGACGAGTGCCGCCGCGACATGTCCCTTGACGGCCGCACGCGCTTCGCCGGCCTGCGACGCGAGGCTCGCAAGCAAGCAGCTGACGACGACGAATGCGCGGCGCGCTGCCGAGAATCTCACGTCACAACCCCCGCGCAACGTAGCGCCCCGCCGTGCGCCGGTACAAGGCACGCCGGCGACCTCCCCCGATCGATTCGCGAGCGCCGTGTCGAGACATCACAAATCGCTACATTCACATCTTCGATCGTCGTGAGTGGCCGTGGCTCGTGCCCGCGACAGCGCGTCGGCGCCGACGGAGCGTCACCCTCCATCGATTCGAGCGCGCAAGAAGGATGGAGGGCCGCGGTCCGTCGCGACCACAGGTTCTCATTCATGAAGTTTCCGGGCTAGGAGCCTGTCCTTGAATGTGCTTCGCACGCCGACAGGCGCCTGGCTCGATGCTTCCTCGGGGGGCTGTTCCAGACCCCGCCCCGAAGAAGGCGTGAACCTCTCGGGTCCCACCCCCAAGCCCCCTCGCGTTCGCACGGCGACGCCGTGCCGCGGGCGATGCGCCTTGCGGCGTGGAGTTGGCGCTGATTACCCTCGCCGGACTCGATTCATCGGAGGGATTGCTCATGACGACGTTGTTGCTGGTGGCTGCGATCGTCGCGGCCGCGTACGCGTTCAAGACCGCCACCGCCGTGGCGGGACGCATCGACAAGCTCGAGAGCGAGCTGCGCTACAAGGACTCGCAGATCACCAACGTGAAGGAAGAGGTGCGGGCCGACCTCAAGGTGCTCAAGGCCCAGGTGTCCGCGCTCGCCGGCGGCAAGACCGTGAGCCCGTCGATGGTGATGGAAGGCCGCCTCTACGACGACATCGACGGCGCCAAGGCCTACCAGCTCGTGAAGGCAGCGCCCGGCAGCGTGGTGGTGGACGTGCGCACCTACGACGAGTGGCGCGCCGGTCACGTGTCGGGGGCCATCCACATCCCCGTCGATCAGATCGAGAAGCGCTGGTCCGAGGTGCCCAAGGACGCGCCCAACGTGGTGGTGCACTGCGCCGCGGGTGCGCGCTCGTCGGCGGCGTGCGAGTTCCTCGCCAACCAGAAGGGCTACACCAACCTGCACAACGTCGCCGGCAGCATCTTCCACGGCTGGCCCGAACAGCCGGAAGTCGGCGGCTGAGCCGCCCGCGCCGTGGGCTTCGCCCGTCGCGTCGACGCCGCGGCCTTTCGGCGGGTGTACGCCGCGCCCACGTTCAGCCCCACCGATTGCCCCAACTTCCTCACCTACGCCGATTTCGCGCAGTACCGCTGGTACGCGCGCCTGCTCGCGCCGGTGCTCTTGGCCACCGGCGGCGGGCCGCTCTTCGTGGGCCATCGCGTGGCGACCTGGCGCGACGCGAGCCCGTGCGAAACCTGGATGCTGGTGCGCTATCGCAACCACCGGCGCATGCTCGCGATGATCGCGAATCCCTACTACGCCTTCGTGAACCGTTTTCGCGAGCGTGGCACCGCCCACCTCGAGCTCGCATTCACCGAGCCGCGTGATCCGAAGAGCGGCGTCGAGACCCATCGCTGGGTCTTGGCCGCACACGTGCGTGCCGCCGATCCCGCCGCCTTCTTCGACGCCATCCGCAGCGTGGCGGCGCGCGCCGGCCTACCCGTGGTGTACGAATCGACGGTGCGCCTCGACTTCGAATTCGTCCTCGATCCGCGCCCCAACGACCCCAATCGCCTCACCTATCCAGTGACCGCGGCCGTGGGCGGCAGCGATCCGGAGCCGCTCCGAGCCTTCGCCGAAACCACCGATCTCGCCGCGGCGCTCGATCGTTGCGAGCGCGCATGCGTCCAACTCTACCGCCGCGGCTCCACCCGCGAGCTTCTCGGTTTCGGCGCCGGCCACCCGCCGGCCTGATCTCACCGCGGGCGGCCGCCAGCGGCCCGAGCACCCACCCCCCACGCCGAGGGCCCTCGTCGTGTGCTCCCCTCGGCGCGCGTGCGACCGGCGCAACACGGTTCTCGATCGCGCCTGAATCCCTCAGCTGTTTTCCGCTGACACGCCTATCCGGTTGTCTTCGGTGACCACCACGGCTAGCGTTTCGGCTCGAT
>CAYVDO010000279.1:0-10978 GCA_964450125.1 uncultured bacterium | reverse complement strand
TGTCGGTGACGTGCAGCAGGCCGTCGATGCCACCAAGATCGATGAATGCGCCGTAGTCGGTGATGTTCTTGACCACGCCATCCATGACCTTGCCTTCCTCGATCTTCTCCAGCGTCTGGCTGCGCATCGCCTCGCGCTGGCTCTCGAGCAAGGCGCGCCGCGACACCACGATGTTGCCGCGACGCTTGTTGAACTTGAGAACCTTGAATTGATAGGTCTTGCCGATCTCTTCGTCGAGATTGCGTACCGGCCTGAGATCCACCTGCGATCCTGGCAAGAACGCCTGAACGCCGATGTCCACACGCAAGCCACCCTTGATGCGTGCGACGATCTTGCCCGGAACCGGCTCGCCCTTCTCGAAGGCGTCGCTGATTCGATCCCAGACGCGGAGCTGATCGGCCTTTTCCTTCGACAGCACGACCAAGCCGTCTTCGTCTTCCGCGGCCTCGAGATACACCTCGACGCTGTCTCCGGGATTGACCGTGAGCTGACCGTCGTGGTCCAGGAACTCGTCGATCGGGATGAGTCCCTCGGATTTGTGGCCTACGTCCACCAGCACGTGATCCTTCAGGATCTGAAGGACACGGCCGACGACGACCTCTTCTTCTTGAAGGGCTTTCTCGCTCTGCGAGAAGAGCGCCTCGAAGCTCTCCTCAGCGGCGGAGCTCACGTCCGACGACAGCTTCTGCTGTTCCACAACCATCCCACCTCCTGGGTGCACACGGCCAGAATTCAGAAGAATCGTTAAGAGATATCGAGTTCGTCCCGCAAAGGCAAGATGACTCGGCGTGTCAAGGCCCGGCTCACACGCCGGTGCGCTCGCGGACCAGCTCCACCGCACGCGCGAGCACGGTCTCGGCGTCGAGGTGCGTGGAATCGAGGGCGACCGCGTCCGCTGCCGGGCGCAGCGGCGCGAGGGATCGCGTCGAGTCCTGCTCGTCCCTCTCGATCATCGCGCGCAGCGTGTGCCCGGGGTTCTCGGGCGTGCCGCGGCTCTCGAGCTCCGCCGTCCGCCGGCGGGCACGCTCGTAGACATCCGCGACCAGATAAATCTTCACCTCGGCGTCGGGGAACACCACGGTACCGATGTCACGCCCGTCGAGGACCACCCCACCCGCACGCCCCATCGCGCGCTGCATGTCGACCAGCGCCGCCCGCACGCTATCATTGGTGGAGACATCGGAAGCCAGCCGGCTCACCTCCGGCCGCCGGATGTCCGCGGTGACGTCACGGTCACCTTCGAGGACCCGCTCGGCGTCACCGCTCCTGTCGAAACGAATCGCCAGCCGCTGACACAAGCGACCGAGCGCCGCATCGTCGCGAACGTCGACGCCTTCCTCGACCGCACGCAACCCGACCACGCGGTACATGGCACCGGTGTCGATGTGCACCAGCCCCAACGCACGCGCGAGCCCCTTGGCGAGCGTGCTCTTGCCCGAGCCCGACGGACCATCGATGGCGACCACCAGGCCGCGACGACCGCTCACGATCGCTCCGTGGCGGCGCGCCGCTCGATCCCCGCCGTCACGAGGCGCGCGCTCCGTAGAGGGCGGCGATCCAGTCGCGCTCCCGCGCCAGCCCATCGCGCAGCGACACGAGGGGGCGATAGCCGATCTGCTCACGCGCGCGCGTCGTGTCCGCCACGGTGTCCTTCATGTCGCCGTGCTGCGTCGCGAGGTAACGAACGCGAACCGGCTTGCCGACCAACTCCTCGACCAATGTCAGTACCTCGCGCACCGAGACCCGCGAGCCGCCCCCGATGTTCAGCACCGCACCGGGCGGCGCGCTCTGCGCAGCTCGCAGGTTGGCCTCCACCGCGTCCGACACGTACGTGAAATCGCGCGTCTGCGTGCCGTCGCCGTAGACGCTGATCTCCTCGCCGACGAGCGCCGCCTTGAAGAATTTGTGGAACGCCATGTCCGGCCGTTGCCGCGGCCCGTACACCGTGAAGTAGCGCAAGCTCGCGGTCGGCACGGAGAAGTTCCGCATGTAGAGCACCGCGAGATGCTCCGCCGCCAGCTTCGTGACTCCGTAGGGAGAGAGTGGATGCGTGGGGTGATCCTCGACCATCGGCAGCGTGGCGACGTCACCGTAGACCGACGACGACGATGCATACACGAACTTCTTGAGCGTCGTGCTTCCCTTCACGGCTTCGAGCAGGCGTTGTGTGGCGTCGATGTTGAGCCGCGTGTAGATCCGGAACGTCTCGCCCCAGCTCGCACGCACACCGGCCTGTGCCGCCTGGTGGAAGATCCAGTCGACGCCGCTCACCAGCGCGTTGACGTCGAGCGCATTGAGATCGGCTTCGACGAACGAGAAGCGATGCTCGGCGCGCAATCGCTCGAGGTTCTTCTCCTTGATGCGTCGTGGGTAGTAATCGGTGAAGCAATCGACGCCGACCACCTCGTGTCCATCGGCGATGAGGCGTTCCGAAAGATGAGAGCCGATGAAGCCGGCGGCTCCCGTCACCAGCGCACGCACGTTACCGCCCCTCTTTCTCGCCCGCGGCGAGGATCTGTGCACCGACTGGCACTCGAGGCCGATCCGACACCGCTCGGTTCACCACGAGCCCGGCTGCGGCGTCGACGAGGCCGACGGCCGGCAATAGCCCGCGAAGCAGATCGCGGAGCCGCTGACGGGAAGGATCGTCGTTCGAGGCACACTCGCGTCGCAGCGTGGCCGCGAGATCGGCCGCGTCGGCGGCGAGCTCTGCCGCCATCCAGCGTTCGACCATCCAGCCCGTCACCTCGGGATGATATTGGAATCCGAAGACGTGGCGGCCGATGCGGAAGGCGACGTCGTCGCACGCCGCGCTCGTGGCCAGGCCGATTGCGCCCTCCGGGATCTGGATCGCCTGACGGTGCCAGAGGAAGCCAGGAAAGGCCGGTGGCAGGGCGTGGAACGCCGGATCGAGGCGACCGTCCGAAGTGAGGCGAACCTCGTGCCATCCGATCGCTGCATCGGCCTTCGCGGTGACCCTCCCCCCAGCGGCCTCGGCGATCAGCGCGGCGCCCGCCCCGATTCCCATCGTCGGAAAATCGCGCTCGACGGCGAGGCGCACCAGCGCGGCTTCCGCTCGCGCGGACTCGGCCGAAGCCGGCTTCGGCCCGTCCAGCACCACGAGCATCGCGTACTCGTCCAGAGAGGCCGGTACGGATTCGCCGCACATCAAGCGACGGCATCGCCACGGCAGGATGCACTCGCCGAAGACCTCCGCGACTGCACCAGGGCCCTTCTCCCGCGCGTGCTGGAGAAAGAGCACTGGCTTGCGCGCGGGACTCGGCGCGCGAGTGGAACCCGTAGACAGCGTCATCGAGTCGAGGATGTGGTGCGCCGGGGCTCGCGGTCGGGTCGCGCGTGTCCGCTGCGCTCGAAGGTGCCAATCGTGGTACGAAACGCAACGCGCTGTCTACCGCGGCCCGTGGGCGCAGCTCGGCGGACCATGGCGTTGGGCTCAAATTCTCGATTCGACGCGAGTTTCCCCTGCGAGAGTCCTCTGAAATCGTGTGCTTGCAGGTGCTCGAAAAGTGGCTAAGTTGGGCTATCGCCTTCCCTCGCCTGCATGGCGAGGCATCTGGAGGACTCGTGGAGAGCCCCACTCGCATCGTCCCGGTGTTGCCCGTTCGCAACGCCGTGCTGTTCCCGCTGCTGCCCATGCCGCTCAACGTCGGGCGCGAGAAATCGCTGCAAGCGATTCAAGAGGCTACCTCCACCGACTCGATGATCCTGATCCTCACCCAGCGCGCACCACAGGTGGACGACCCGCGTGAGGACGATCTCTACCGCGTCGGTACGCTGGCGAAGATCATCAAGGTCGAGAGCAAGCTCGATGGCGGCCAAAACACCATCGTTCAAGGACTGTCGCGCTTTCGGATTCGGCGCTTCGTGCAGTACGCACCGTGCCTGAAGGTCGAAGGCGAGGTTCTCGAGGATCGGCTCGACCCCGGACGGGCGTCCGAGGTCGACGCACTGCTCCGAAATGTGAAGGCGCTGGCACAGAAGATCGTCAAGCTGTCGCCCAACATCCCAGCGGAAGCCAGCCTCTTCCTGGGCAATCTCGAGAATCCGGGAAACCTCGCGGACATCGTCGCCGCGTACCTGAACATCCCCGTGGAGCGGAAGCAGGACGTGCTGGAGACGATGGACGTGCGCGACCGTCTCCAGGAGATCTCGCGACACCTCACCAAGGAGCTCGAGATCCTCGAGCTCTCGCACAAGATCCAGTCCGAGGTGAAGGGAAACATCGACAAGTCGCAGCGCGAGTACTACCTGCGCGAGCAGCTCAAGGCCATCCAGAAGGAGCTGGGCGAGCGCGAGCCGGGCAGCGAGATCGACGAGCTACGCGAGTCGATCGCCAAAGCCAAGATGCCCGAGCACGTCGGGAAGGTCGCGCTCAAGGAGCTCGACCGGCTCGAACGCATGAACAGCTCGTCGCCCGAGTACTCGGTAGCGCGCACGTACCTCGACTGGCTGATCGAGCTGCCGTGGGCGACGGAGACCGATGACCGTCTCGACCTCGAGCAAGCCGAGAAGATCCTCAACGAGGACCACTACGACCTCGAAAAGGTCAAGAAGCGCATCCTCGAGTACCTCGCGGTACGCAAGCTCAAGAAGGACATGAAGGGCCCGATCCTGTGCTTCGCCGGGCCCCCAGGCGTGGGCAAGACCTCGCTTGGCAAATCGATCGCGCGGGCGCTGGGACGCGAGTTCGTGCGCATCAGCCTCGGCGGCATTCGCGACGAGGCCGAGATCCGCGGCCACCGGCGAACCTACGTCGGAGCTCTTCCCGGGCGGATCATCCAGGGCATGAAGAAGGCCGCAACCTCGAATCCGGTGTTCATGCTCGACGAGATCGACAAGGTCGGCACGGACTTCCGCGGCGACCCGTCGTCCGCACTTCTCGAGGTCCTCGATCCGGAACAAAACGACAGTTTCTCGGACCACTACCTCGACGTGCCGTTCGACCTCTCGAAGGTCATGTTCATCACCACAGCGAACATCCTCGACACGATCCCGCCACCGCTTCGCGACCGCATGGAAGTGCTGTCGATCCCGGGTTACACCGAGTACGAGAAGCTCTTCATCGGCACCAAGTACCTCGTGCCCGAACAGGTCGAGGAGCACGGTCTCACCTCGGAACGGATCGAAATCCCCGACGTCGCGATTCGCAAGGTCATCCGGAGCTATACCAAGGAAGCCGGCGTCCGGAACCTGAAGCGCGAGATCGCGAGCGTGTGCCGTTCGGTGGCGAAGGAAGTCGCCCTGGGTCGCACGGACAAGCGCATCGTCGACGAGAACGAGGTCACGAAGATCCTCGGCCCAATCAAATTCTTCCAGGACGTGGCCGAACGTACCGCCGTGCCGGGTGTGGCCACCGGCCTCGCATGGACTCCAGTCGGTGGCGACCTGCTCTTCATCGAGGCGACGCGGATGAAGGGTAAGGGCAAGGTCCACCTCACCGGCCAGCTCGGTGAAGTCATGAAAGAATCCGCGTATGCAGCGCTCAGCTTCATCCGCGCGAATGCCACCCGCCTCGGCATCGACGACGAGATCTTCGAGCGCACCGATTTCCACATCCACGTACCCGCAGGCTCGATCCCGAAGGATGGTCCCTCGGCCGGCGTCACGATCCTCACCGCGCTCACGTCGATGCTGGTCGAGCGCCCGATCGACCACGAAACGGCGATGACCGGTGAGATCACGCTC
Source organism: uncultured bacterium (assembly GCA_964450125.1). Taxonomy (GTDB): domain Bacteria; phylum JADJOY01; class JADJOY01; order JADJOY01; family JADJOY01; genus JADJOY01. Next base: position 5,272 of record CAYVDO010000279.1, on the reverse strand, counting down.
CGCGGTGCGGTGTTGCCGATCGGTGGCGTGAAGGAGAAGGTGCTCGCCGCCCATCGTGCAGGCATTCGGCGCGTGATCCTTCCGGACAAGAACGAGAAGGACTTGGAAGACGTGCCCGAGGAGCTGAAGAAGGAGCTTCGATTCTACTTCGTCGAACGGATGGACCAGGTGCTGGACCTCGCCATCTTGAAGGATTCCCCGGGCGCGCCGCTCACCGGTGGGATGCCGCCGCGGGCGGAGCCGCCAACGCCGCCGGGCCCACCTTCGGCGCTCGCGTGAAGCAAGACCCCGCGGGCGCATGGGCTGCGAGAACGGTGCAGCCGTGCGTCGCACGTCCGGCTGGACGTGCGCCCGAGCACTCGAGGGGCTTCCAGGGGCGCCGATTTCCGCCGACGCCGCCCAAACCCACGCGACGCTGCGGGCGCCAGCCGACTTTCCTGCTCTAGGGTGCGGAAATGACTGGACAACCGAAATCGACTGCCATAGAGTTGCCGCGACTGGAAGGACACCTCGGGAGGAGCGTCAGGATGCGAGCGTTGCTACGTCGGCTCATTCGCGAAGACGACGGCCAGACCATGATCGAGTACGCGCTACTGGCGGGAATCATCGCCGTGGCCGCGATTACGATACTCTCGACTTTGCGCGGCAGCATCGTGGACGTGTTCGGCACCGTGAACGACGCGCTCACCGGCGCTCAGGTAGGCGACGCAGGCTGACTCATCCCTCACGGCAGCCCCCGGACTGACGCCCGGCGCCTTCGTCGCTTGACGAGCGTCGTTGGCCTGCAAAAACCCGCAGTCGCGGATGCGACTGCGGGTTTTTTCGTTGCTCAATCCCGAGGTTGCGGACGCCCCCGTTTGCCGTCACGACGACGGCGAGCGGCCCATGTCACTCGTCACCCTCGTCAGACGCCGCGGCTTCATCCTCGCCGTCGACGTGATCGTCCGCGTGAAGCGTATCAAACGTTTCATCGTCATCGGTATCATCGTCGAAGGCGCTCACGCCACCCGCATCCAACAGGTCGGTGCGCCCATCCACGCGCTCCTTCAGCTCTTTGCCCACTTTGAAAAAAGGCAATCGCTTCGCGGGCACCTGCACCTGCTCGCCGGTCTTGGGATTGCGCCCGACGTAGGGCTCGTACGTCTTGACGATCAGACTTCCGAAGCCGCGGATTTCGATCCGCTCACCCCGCCTCAACGCTTCGGTCATGCCATCCAGGACGAGGTTCACCACCAAGTCCGCTTCCTTTTGGGTCATCTTTCGCCGCTCGGCCAAGGACTCGATCAAATCCGATTTGTTCATGGCCCGAACTCCCAGCAAGCTGCGGCTTCGCCCCAAGACGGAGCGGATCGGGGTTTGTGCGGAGGGATGCTAGCGATCGGCCTGGGTAAAGTCAAGAATCAATTGACGTTTTTGGGATCGGCCTGCAGGGGATTCGCATCGCACGGGTCGAGCGCCCGTGCTATACCGTGCGGCGAAGGGCTGGCCGTGGGTCGCGACGCCAGCAGGACCTGCGCAACCGATCGAGAGGAGGCGCGATGCCCGAAGAGCTGATGATCCGGTGCGACGACTGCGGTCTGGTGTTCAACAAGATCACCTATCCGGAATGTCCACGTTGCCGGCACCTTCGCCGCAAAGCCTCGGACATCCTTCCAGGCGCGGGCGCACGCTCGGACTTTCGCGTACCCGGCTCGACGGCAGCCGCCGTCCAATCGTTTCTCGCCGGGGCGCTGCCGCTGGTGCTCGCATTCTTCGCTGGCGGCGCGTTCTTCATGATCGGGGTCAACCTCTCGGCAGGGCTTCCGTGGAACGAGCCCCCGCTGGCGGTATTTCGCGTTCCACAGCCCTACGTGGTGTGGAAGGTTGCCCGACCGACCGCAACCGAGCCGTCGAGCCCCGCAGCACCGGTGCAGGTGGCCGCGGCGCTGCCCACGTCCGACGTGCTCGTGATGGATGCGCTCGATAAGTCGACGGACGAAGCCAATCGCGTCTCGTTCGAGGGCACGATTCGCAACGTCTCGTCGGTCGCCATCGACTCGGCCCGGATCACTGTGGCGGGGTTCGACGCGACAGGAACCGAGCTTCAAACCGACTGGAACATGCTGGCCCCGACCAAGCTCGAGCCCGGTGAGAGCGGCAAGTTCAGGCTCAAGGTCGTGAACCATCCGGCGATCGAGCAATACGCATTCCGCGCGACTTGGACCCAGCCGGTCGACAGGCAGCTCAAGGTCTTATCGTCGGTTCCAGCGCCAGCGGAGCAATGATTCACGCGCTGCAGCCGCGTGACACAGTCGTGTTGACGGCGCGTGTCGGCGCCCTTTAGGTTCGCGCACCACGCGCCCCCGTAGCTCAGGTGGATAGAGCGAGGGATTCCTAATCCCTAGGCCGGACGTTCGAGTCGTCTCGGGGGCACCCTTTTCGAGCAGCGAGATCGCCACTCGCCCCGACCACGAGTGCGGCGGAGCGAAGTTTGAAGCCGGAAGCTGATCCCGAAGAACCGGCCATCCTCGACCTGGCAGGCGAGGCCGCATCGCTCGCGGCCCGTTTGCGCGGCCACGTCGAGTTGCTCGGCGAAGCGGGCGTGCCGGGACTGCCGCGCGTACAGCCGCAATCGATCGATGTGCGGCCGGCGATCCCGCCTGCCGCCCCGAGGTCGACACCAGTTGCGACGTCCACGGAGGAAACCCGACTGGACGTGAATGAATCACGCCCGCGCGTCCAGGTCCGGCGACGCACAGACTCATCGGACGCGTACGCCGCCGCGACCGCCCCCCCCAGCGCGACACCACCGCTCGTTGCGCCTCCACCGATGGTGCGCCAATCGCTGTCCGAGATTCAGGCCGACCTCGGGGAGTGCACCCGATGCAAGCTACACAAAGGCCGCACCAAGCTCGTCTTCGGCACCGGTAATCCGAAAGCTGAGATCGTCTTCGTGGGTGAAGGCCCTGGTGAGGACGAGGACAAGCAGGGCGAGCCCTTCGTAGGACGAGCCGGCCAGCTTCTGACACGAATCATCGAAGACGGAATGGGGCTCGCGCGCAGCGACGTCTACATCTGCAACATCGTCAAGTGCCGGCCTCCGCAGAACCGCGAGCCAGAACGCGACGAAATCGACGCGTGCCTGCCCTTTCTGGAACGACAGATCACCTCCGTCGCGCCAAGAGTGCTGGTGGCCCTCGGACGCCCGAGCACGTCGACGCTACTCGGGCGCGCGGTATCGATCACAGCAGTTCGCGGGAAGTGGTTCGAGTACCGAGGCGTGCCGTTGATGCCGACCTTCCATCCGGCCTACGTGTTGCGGCGCTACACGCCAGAGGTGCGGCGCCAGGTCTGGGACGACATGAAGGAAGTCCTGCGAAAGATCGATCGCGAGCCACCCGCGCCACGCCGCTGAGCCGCGCACTCGGCCGCCGGGACGGTATCCGGCGACCGAGTGGCGAGCGCACACGGTGCGCTCACGCGACGAGTTGCTACCCGCGACGACGCACGGCGCGCCGGCGCGCGCGGATGCAAAGCCCCAGCCCCAGTGCCGTCACGACCGGGGCGAGCGGTGCCGCTTCATCGGCCGGTGCCGCTACCCGTGCGCAGCCTCCGCCCGTATCACACGCATCACCGATGCCATCGTGGTCCGAATCCGCCTGGTCCGGGTTCGCGACGTCGACGCAGTTGTCGATGGCATCGTCGATCCCGTCGTTGTCGCGATCGTGCGGATAGGCGTCGCAGACGTCACCCAGCCCGTCGCCGTCCGCATCCGCCTGATCCGGGTTGTAGGTAGCGTCACAGTTGTCGACGAGGTCGACCTTGCCGTCCGAATCGCCATCGGCCTGGGTGCCGGCGATGAGGTGGAACGCTGCGGGCCGGTTCTCCTCGTAGGTTGGGATGATCTGATCTGGCGGCAGCGTAAAACCGGGAATGGAGCTGTTTGGCCGCAGCTCGATCGTGAATCCGGGCCGGCGGAACACGTCGTAGAACCAGTCGTCGGTGGTACCGGCTGCCAGATAGAGATCGCTCGATTTCTCCGCGGTGTAGATCATGCCGTGGACCGAATTGATCATCGCCTCGAGGTCGTTCGCGATTCGACCGAGCAATGCGTCGTCAGGCGCCTTGTCGTTGGTGTAGCCCCACGGCCAGAGGATCAACTGTGAGTACGAGTGGTACGTGAGCAGGAACTGGAAATCGTGGGCGGTCACGAAGTCCCGGATCAGCTGTGTCTCCGGCTCGCTGAAGGGTGCGGTACCCCGATACGTGTCGGAGCTCGGCGTGCCCGAGGATCCCGATCCGCCCCATCCCGCTGCGTAGTTTCGATTGAGATCGACGCCGTACGAGCCGCCGCTGTTGAGGCGGCGATTCTTGCGCCACATCCGGTTCACGAGCCGCGAGTACTCGAAGCCGTCGGGGTTCACCATCGGCACGACCCACGTCACGCCCCCGTCCACGAGCGCTTTGACCGACGGATTCGTCGCATATTCGTCCACCAGGGCTTTGGCGAGCAGGAACGGCACCTCGACGCTGATCCACTCGCGCGCGTGATGACACCCGACGATCACACCCTCTTTCTCACCGGGCTCGTCGAGCTGAGGATTGTCCGAGATCTTCACACCGAGAACGTCGCGTCCTTCGAGGCTGCGTCCGACCACGCTCACCTTGGCGATGCCACTCGCTTCCAGCGCACGCAGGTCGGCGTTGAGGTTGTCGTAGGTGTGGTACTGGGCGTCGGTGGCCACTGGGCTCGATTCGATCGCCTCGATCGCCGCGGCCACGTCGTCGATCTCGATTCGCAGGCGATAGCCGAGCGCCCGCACGCGCGCCGCCTCGCTCGTATCCAGGTAGAGGTACGCGTGGTCGCCCTCGACCTCGAGGATGTCGAGGCCCTGGTCGGCCAACGCCTGGACGCCGTGCGCGGCGTCGGTTTCGACTCGGTAGATCTTGCCGGGAATCGCGTAGCGCGCCTCCGCCGTCGCCGCCGCCAGCACGGCTGCGACCACCCAGGCCAGCCCCCATCGTTTGGATCCCGTCGCCATGGCTTCGTCCCTCCCCTGCCCACTGCGAGCCGAAAGGTGGTCGCGTGCCCCCACGCGCGAGCTCGGCCCCACCGAGCTCCCACCTGCATTCACGTGCGCGCCACGGGCTCGATCACCGCGATCGGCTGTCCCGCGGAACGCCTCCGAACTATCCTCGCTCGGATCATCGGCGGATCGCAATGAAACTCTGTGTGATCGGTGGGGGCGGCACCCGCGCGCCGCTCCTCGTGCGCGCCTTGGCGAACCGATCT
>CAYVDO010000278.1:0-10981 GCA_964450125.1 uncultured bacterium | reverse complement strand
GAGGGCGGCACCGAACGTCGGGGCCGGGTCACGTTCGTCTCGTCGCAGGCGGAGTTCACGCCCAAGAACGTCCAGACCCGCGACGAGCGCGTGAAGCTGGTCTTCAAGGTGAAGATCACGCTCGGCAACGCCGACGGGCTGTTCAAGCCGGGCATGCCTGCGGAGGCCGCGCTGGTGCGGCCGACGACTCCGCCGGTGTCCGCGGGCTGACCCCGTGTCCTTCGGGTAGGCGCGCGCCGAAGCGCTCAGCGTTCCAGACGACCGACTCATGAACGAGCCCACCCCACCGACGCTCGTCGACGTCCGCGACCTCGTTCGCCGCTTCGGCCCCGTGACGGCCGTCGACGGCGCGAGCTTCACGGTCACGAAGGGCGAGATGTTCGGGCTCATCGGGCCGGATGGCGCAGGCAAATCCACCACGCTGCGCACGATTCTCGGTTTGCTCGTCCCCGATGCCGGCGAGGTGCGCGCGTGCGGCTTGCACCCCATTCGCGAGGCGCGAGCGCTGGCCGGACGGGTGGGTTACCTGGCGCAGCGCTTCTCGCTCTACGGTGACCTCACCGTGGACGAGAACGTGGCGTTTTTCGCAGAGGTCCACGACGTGCGTCGGTGGAAGCCGCGCCGCGACGAGCTCCTCGAGCTGCTCAAGATGGCGCGCTTCCGAAGTCGCCTCGCGGATCGGCTCTCGGGTGGCATGAAGCAGAAGCTTGCGCTCGCGTGCACCCTCATTCACAGCCCGGAGCTGCTCATCCTCGACGAGCCCACCACCGGCGTCGACCCCGTCTCGCGCCGCGATTTCTGGCGGATTCTGTTCCGGCTTCAGCGCGAAGGGCTGACGCTCTTGCTCACCACGCCCTATCTCGACGAAGCCGAGCGCTGCCAGCGCGTCGCGCTCATGAGTAGCGGGCGTGTGCTCACCATCGCGAGCCCCACACGGCTTCGGGACGCGGCGCGTGCCGAGCACGGGGCGCTGCTCGAGGTGCTGGCGAGACCCAAGCGCGCGGCCCAGGACTGGCTGCGCGCGCGGCCCGAGGTGATCGATCTCGAGACCTTCGGCGAGCGCCTACACGTGCAGGTGCACGGTGGGGCCAGCGAGCCGCTCGCCGAGGAGATCCGCGCGGCGCTCGTCGCCGACGGCTTGGAAGTGCTGGCGGTGCGGCCGGTGGCGCCGTCGCTGGAAGACATCTTCATCGCGCGCGTGCGCGGCGTCGAAGGGCTGGCGCCGCAGGCTGCGCGTGTCGAGGGCCAGACATGAACCGACGCGCCTGGATCGAGGCTCTCGGCTGGTGGTGGATCGCAGCGTCGGCATTCGCAGGCGACGCCAGCGCGCCGATCCCGAGCGCACCGGCCGCAACGCCTCTCGTCCAGAGGATCACTCTCGACGACGCGCTGATGCGAGCGCGCGCCAGCTCGGCGCGGGTGGGCGCCCTCGCTGCCCTTCACGGTGCCGCGGAAGCCGGGCTCGCCGCAGCGCAGGCGGCGCACTGGCCCGAGCTGGATGTGACGGTGGGCTACACCCACCAATCCAGTGTGCCCGAGCTTTCGTTCGCGCTACCGGGTCAGGCGCCGCAGACGATCTTCCCGAACATCCAGGACAACTACCGGGCGCGTGCCGGGGTGGGGCTACCGCTTTACACCGGTGGGCATCTCACCGCCGCCGAGGAAGCGGCGCGCAGCGAGAGCGCTGCGACGGCGCAGGACGTCCGCGCCGGAATCCATGACGTCACTCTCGAAACCATCGCCGCGTTCTGGTCGCTCGTCGCGGCGCGCGAGACCACGGTCGTGCTCGATCGCGCCCTCGCGGCGTTCGATCGCCACCTCGCCGATGCGCAGGCGGCGCTCGCGGTGGGGACCGCCGCGCGCAGTGACGTGCTCGCCGTGGAGGTGGAGCGTGATCGTGCGACGCTCGCGCGGCTCGATGCGGAGAATCGAAGCCGCGTGACCAACTCAGACCTGGCGCGCCTCGTTGGTTCGCCGGCGGCGATTCGTTTCGAGCCCGAGACGCCGAGCGCGCTGCCTGCGGCGCCGGCGGTCGATGTCGAGGTGCTTGTGAAGCAGGCATACGACACTCGCCCCGAGCACCTCGCGTTGACCCGCCGCGTGGAAGCGGCCCGCGCCCGGGTGCGGGCGGAAGAGGGGGCGTATTTCCCACAGGCCTCGTTTTCCGCGGGCTACGACGAGGCGCGCCCCAACCGCCGCATCCTGCCGCAGCGTGACACGTGGGATTCGAGCTGGGACGTGGGCGTGAACGTGTCGCTCTCGGTATTCGATTTCGGACGCACGCGCGCAGCCGTGTCGCGCGCACAGGCACAGGCCGACGCAGCCTCGCGCCAGCTCGAGGACCTCGAAGCGCGTCTGCGCCAGGAGGTCTCGAGCCGATTGAGCGATCTCGAGACGGCGCTCGGCGCCGTGCCCGTGGCCGAGCGGGCGCTCGCCTCGGCGACCGAGAACGAGCGGGTATCGGCCGATCGCTACCGCGAGGGGGTCGCGCCTTCCTCGGAGCGCCTCGATGCGGAAGTGGCGCTCGTGCGCGCCGGGCTCGATCGCACCCGTGCGATCGCCACGGCCCACCTGGCGCGGGCGAGTCTCGATCGCGTGCTCGGGTGGGGGGTGGAGTCGCCGTGAACCGGGTGAGTGAGGCAAGCGGGGTGCGCGCCGCAGTGCCGGATCGGTTCGGCGTGGGCCGAGGGGACGATCCGTCGCCGGTGGTGACGCGCGCACTCGCGAAGCGCTTCGGCCCGTTCGTCGCCGTGGAAGGGCTGGATCTCGAGGTTCACGCCGGCGAGGTGTTCGGCCTCCTCGGTTCGAATGGCGCCGGCAAGTCCACGGCGATCCGCATGCTCTGTGGGCTCTTGCGTCCCACCAGCGGCAGCGCGCGCGTCCTCGGCATCGACGTCGCTCTCGATCCCGAAGAGGTGAAGCGGCGCATCGGCTACATGACTCAGCGTTTCAGTCTCTACGAGGACCTGACGGTTCGCGAGAACCTGTCGTTCTACGGTGGCATCTACGGGCTCGACGACCGCCGCTTGGCCGAGCGCATGGAGTGGGCGATCCAGATGGCGACGCTCGGCGGCAAGGAGGACCTGATCACCGGCTCGCTCCCGGGCGGCTGGAAGCAGCGGCTGGCGCTCGCGTGCTCGCTGCTTCACGAGCCGCAGGTGGTGTTCCTCGACGAGCCCACGGGCGGCGTCGATCCCATCTCGCGGCGGCGATTCTGGAGCACCATCGATCGACTCGCCGCCGAAGGTGTCACGGTGATCGTGACCACGCATTACCTCGACGAGGCCGAGCGCTGCGATCGCGTGGCGCTCATGCACGCGGGCCGCTTGGTGGCGCTCGGCAGCGTCGCCGAGCTCAAGCGGGTGTTCGTGGGGCGCGCGGTGCTCGAAGTGAGCTGCCCGCGCTACCTCGACGCGCAGGCCACGCTGGAGCGCGTGCCGGGAGTCGTGGAAGCTTCTGCGTTCGGCACGCGGCTGCACGTGGTGGTGGAGGATGCGGAACGAGGGCTCGCCGCGGTGCGCGAGGCGCTCGCCTCGGAAGACAACGTGCCGGCGCAAGTGGAGCGCATCGTGCCATCGCTCGAGGACGTGTTCATCCACTCGGTGGAGCGTGCCGAGCGCGAGATGGAAGCGGCGGAGGGAGCGGCGACGTGAGGAAGATCTGGGCCGTCGCCCACAAGGAATTCCGTCAGGCGCGGCGCGATCCGCTCACGCTGGCGATGCTCCTGGGGCTGCCCACGTTCATGTTGCTGCTCTACGGCTACGCCCTCAACTTCGACGTCATGCACGCGACGCTCGCGATCGAGGACGACGACAAATCGCGAGCCAGCCGCGAATTCGTCGAGACCTTCGTCGCGTCCGGGTACTTCGACCGCGCCGCGGATCTTCCCGCGGGCACCGATCTGGTAGCCGTCACCCAGCGCCGCGAGGCGCAGGCGGTGCTGGTCATCCCCGAGCATTTCGGCGCCGATCTCGCCGCCGGCCGGCGCCCGGCGGTGCAGCTCGTCCTCGACGGTGCCAACGCCAACACCGCCACCACGCTTCTCGGCTACGCCTCGTCGATGACCGCGGCATTCAACGCCGAGCTGGCGAGCGCAGTCGTCGACGGCTCGCGGCGCAGGCCCACGCCCGTCATCCAGGCGGAGCCGCGCGTCTGGTACAACCCCGAGCTCAAGTCGACGCAGTTCCTGGTGCCGGGGCTCATCGGCTTCATCCTGATGCTGACGGCGGTGATCTCCACCGCGCTCTCGGTGGTGCGCGAGAAAGAGCGCGGCACGCTGGAGCAGCTGCGTGTCACCTCGCTCTCGAGCGGCCAGCTCATCGTCGGCAAGCTCTTGCCGTATCTGGTGATCTCGCTGGCAGCGACCACGCTCATCCTGATCGCGGCACGGGTGCTCTTCCACGTCCAGGTGCGTGGCTCGTACCTGGATCTCTTCGCGGCCACGCTCCTCTACCTCATCGGTGCGCTCGGCTGGGGCCTTCTGATCTCGACCCTCGTCGACAATCAGGCGATGGCGTTCCAGATCTCGACGCTCACCTCGATGATGCCTGCGATCTTCCTGTCGGGCTTCATCTTCTCGATTCGTGCGATGCCGCATCCGCTGCAGATCGTCACGCACGCGGTGCCGGCGCGCTACTTCCTGGTGATCGCCCGCGGCGTGATCCTGAAAGGCGCGGGGCTCGCGCCGTATCTCGAAGAGCTCGGCTTCCTGGCGCTCTACGCCACTGTCGTGCTCGGCATCGCGAGCCAAAGGCTGAGCCGAAGGGCCACGTGATGAGCGTCTTCCGTCACGTGCTGCGTAAGGAGGTGACCCAGCTCAAGCGCGACCGCGCGATGCTGCGCGCGATGCTGATGGCGCCCATCATGCAGGTGGTGGCCTTCGGCTATGCCGCCAACACCGACGTGAAGCACGTGCCGATGGTGGTGGTGGACCAGGATCGCAGCCCGGCGAGCCGCGATCTCGTCGATCGCTTCACGGCCTCCGGCTACTTCGACGTGGTCGGCAGCGAGGACACCACCGAGACCGTCGAGCCGTGGCTGATACGTCGCAAGGCCGATCTGGCGCTGGTGATCGCGCCCAACTTCGGGGGCGATCTGGCGGGCGGGCGCGGCGCCAAGGTGCAGCTCCTCGTCGATGGCACGGACTCGAACTCCGCGGTGGTCGGCCTGGGCTACGCCAACCGCATCCTCGCCGCTGCCGGTGCGGAGGCCACCACCGAGCGAGTGATGCGTGCTGGCATCCTCGCCGCTTCGCGCCCGGTCCCGCAGGTCGAGCTCGTGCCGCGCGTTTGGTACAACCCCGACTTGAAGAGTCGCTGGTTCTACGTGCCCGCGATCATGGCCATGACCATCTTGCTCATGACGATGATCCTGCCTTCGATGGCGGTGGTGCGCGAGAAAGAAAACGGCACGCTGGAGCAGCTCAGCGTCACACCGGTGCGCCCGTGGCAGCTGGTGGTCGCGAAGCTCTTGCCCTTCTTCGGCATCGCCGTCCTCGACCTGTTCGCCGTCACGGCGCTCTCGGTGTTCCTGTTCCACGTGCCGCTCACCGGCACGCTGGTGGCGTTGGTGCTGCTCTCGATTCCGTTCATCGTCACGGCGCTGGGATTGGGGTTGCTCACGTCGACGCTGGTGCGCACGCAGCAGCAGGCGATGCTGACCTCCACGTTTCTCTTCATGGTGCCGATGATCTACCTCTCGGGGCTGGTCTTCCCGATCGAGAACATGCCGCGCCCGATTCAGCTTGCGACCTACGCCGTGCCGCTGCGCTACTACGCGATCATCGTGCGCGGCGTGTTCCTGAAAGGCGCTGGCTTCGCAGCACTCTGGCCGCAAGCGCTGGTGCTGGTGTGCTTCGCCACGGGCGGCATCACCCTCGCGGCCTTACGCTTCCGGAAGAGTTTGGATTGAGACGCGCCGGGAAGGCGTTGCCTCCCCGGTGCGCACGAGAGATGGAGGGCGGCGCTCCGTCGCCGCCGAGCTTCGATCGCGCGACGTGCCGGAACGTACGTTCCACGCTCGCAAGGTGGCTGGAGGCCCAGGCCCCGCAGGGGCTGTGGTTCCTCGGTGGGCCCGGTCGTCCCTGGGCGCGGCGCAAGGGTCCGCCCCGCCTGCCGCCCACCGCCGATCAGTCGTAGTCGACGAAGTTCCCCTGGCCGTCGCCGAGGTAGAAGGCGAGGTGGCCCCAGTAGGTCCACTCCACCACGTCGAGGTGGCCGTCGGCGTTGACGTCGGCAGTCAGCGTCGGGTCTTGAGCGCTCGCATAGCGGTCCACGGTAGGCGCAAACGCACCCGTGCCATCGCCAAGCGCCAAACGCAGACCCCCGTTGCTGTTACCCGCTGCATCGGGCCAGCCGTCCTCGTTGAAGTCGCCGATGCCGCTTGGAACGCCGATGTAGGGTGACGTCACCGGTCCTACGAAGGTCCCGTCGCCGTTACCGAGCCACGTTCGGTACGCGGTCGGGCTCTGGTTGGGATCGTCGGTGTCGAGCAAGTCCGCAATACCGTCATTGTTGACGTCGCCCACCGCAAGCTGGCCGCCATCGGACGGAATGAGATCGCTCAGCGTGAATCCGCCGGATCCATCTCCGAGGTAGACGCGAATGTCACCATCGTCGTCGAAGAACGACTCCGTCTTGAACACGATGTCGTTCGCGGTGTCGCCGTTGACTCGAGCCACGGCAATTGCCGTGTAGTCGATCTGGACATTCTCCAGGATCACGGGGGACCCGAAGGTTCCGTTGCCGTTCGAGAACCAGATCTGGACTACGGCGTCGACACTCATCACGAAGTCATCATCGCCATCGCCGTCGAGATCGCCGGCCGCGCCACTCCCGCCCGACAGCGAGTTGAGTGAGGTCCCCACCGGCCCGGAGAGATTGCCTTGCCCATCTCCGATCAGCACCTGGAGGTACAGGCTGGGGCCGTTAGCAATCCGCACCACGTCCTGGTGCCCGTCGCCGTTGACGTCCGCCGCGACGGCCCCCCCCCCGATCTCCACGGGATTCCAGCTCGTGCTGAACTGCCCGGTGCCGTCGTTCAACAAGACTGCCACGTTCGACTCGGGGTCGAACGCCGTCACATCGGCCACCAGATCCACCTTCCCGTCCTCGTTGAAATCCCCCGCGTCGACACCACCGAATGCACCGTAATCAGACGTGAGCTGAAGAAACGACGCGGAGGAAAGCCCACCACTGCCGTCACCGAGAATCAGGGTGTCTCCATAGCTCCCATTCGTGAACACATCTTGGCGAGCGTCACGATCGAAGTCCGCAACAACGAGTCCCAATACGTTGTCCCGGTACGACTCGTCCAAAGGAAGAAACGTGCCGTCGCCGAAGCTCAGGAACGTGTAGGTTCGCGCCAGGCCACCTGCGACCAGATCGACGAGCCCGTCCCCGTTCAGGTCCGCACCGTTCAGTGCCGTCATCGTGTCGTTGAGCCCGATCTCGAACGCGCGCGCGACAGTCCCGGCTCCATCGTTTTCATAGACGACCAGTTTGTTCGTCGCTGCGAAGTACTCGTCGTGTACGAGCGCAACGTCGAGGTCACCGTCCTGGTCGAAGTCGCTCATCGCCAGTCCGGACGGGGCGGAGTCGGAGCCAACCAGCGGCTGAAGCAGAAAAGCGCCCGCCGTGTCGTTCAAGAGCACGTAGAGCGAACCCGGCTGTCCTGCGTTGAGCGAGGCATTCGACACCACGAGGTCCGGGTACGAGTCCCGGTTCAAATCGCCGGTTGCAAGCCCGCGGGTCGCCGTACCGACAGGCACGTTGGTGGGTGCTGCGAAGCTCCCGTGGCCGTCCCCGAAGAACACGTGTAGGTCGGTCAGCGCCGTGCTCACGACGTCGAGATTCGAGTCTTGGTCGTAGTCGTCCACGACCAGCTTCGAAACCCGGTCTGTCGCGGGTGAGTACTGCGGCGGCGCGAAGCCTCCCGCCCCGTCGCCCCGGAGGAATGCGATCCGCGTGAATGCACTGGCCACCAGATCCACGTGAGAGTCGTGATCGAAGTCAGCCGCAACGATCCCCCCGATCGCCCCCGCGGGCAGCTCGAGTTGGATGACACCCCCAGGCGACAATCGTCCGCTACCGTCTCCGAGATACCACACGACTGCGTCGCCAGCGCCCCGCACCAGGTCCGGATCGCCGTCTGCATTGAAGTCCGCGGTAGCCAAAGCTCGCTGCGAGCTACTGGCGTGACTTCCGAGGTCGTCGCCAGCTTGGATGCCGCGAGGTTTCGAATCACCGGAGCTCAGCACAAGTGGCCATACTGCGCCCGAGGGGATCCGGGTCCCGATCCTCAGACCCTCAGCCCTTGGCGCCGACACGATGAACGGCTTGGCGATGCTGGTCGCCGGCCCGACCTTGACCGTGACCGGCCCGGTCGTCGCGCCGGCGGGCACGGCAATCGTGATCGAGGACGAGGCCCACGAGGCGGCGGCTCCGGCGGAGACGCCGTCGAAGAACACCTCGCTCGATCCCTGACTGCTGCCGAGCCCACTTCCAGTGATGGTCACCAGCGCACCGACGGGCGCCGCCTGCGGACTGATCGCCGTGAGACCAGGTCCGCAAGCCGAAAGAGGCATTGCAAGAATGACTAGCCAGTGACGCAGCCAAGCATTTCTTCTCGTCATGGTTTGCGCCCTCACGGCTGTGGATGCAGAAGCCGGAAAAGATCCGGCGGCGCGATCTCGAGATCGATGGCCGTGCGGAAGAAGATCAGATCGGGATCACTGTCGGTTCTCGATGCATCCGGATACCAGGCGGCCGAAGAGTCCTGGAGCAGAGCGCCCGACTCCGGCATGTTCACCTGTGCGTTGGTCCGGTCGTTGTCTGGGACACCACCCGTCGTGTTCGTTCTCATGGTGTAGATGTCGCTGTTGTTCGGGAATTCGGCAGTGACGAGCGCGAATGCGATTCGGTCCGCGTCCGGGCTCCAGCGGGGGATCTGGTCGGCGCAGATCGCGTATCCCTGGCCGCAACCCGCAAGCGCCTGACCGTCGTCGACGCCAGTGAGATTCTTGATGAGGCTGCCGTCGAGGGTCCGCGCCAGGATGTCGAAGTCGCCGAACTTGTCGCCGTTGTTGCGCACGTCCGTCTGGTTGAAGCGGCGGGAGAAGGCGATCCAGGTGGCGCCGCCTGTTGGCACATCATCGATCTCCACGGGTCCTGGCGAGATGTCGGGGTCGTAGTCGCCCAATTTCCCCTTGTCTTCGATCCAGCCTGTGCAATCGACGGGCATGGCGTCGTTCTGGGGGAATGTGAGCTCGTCGATCGGAAGCTCCTCGGCGGGAGATCCGACGTCCAGGCTCACCATCGCGAGCCCTTGCACCTTGGCCTCGAGCCCGCTACCCACGGGAATATCGCAGTCAACGGCGCCGTCGCCCACGTCCCGGGCGAACACGACGGTCATGGTCGACCCGGCGCCGGCGATGATGCGGGCGACGGGGTCCACGTGGACCCGATCGTCATGCTTGGTGAGGTTCCACTCGTGACCGTCCTCCACTCGGCGGGCGATGATGTCGGGGTACAGCGTGCCGTCATGGTCCGTGAGGCGAACATAGACCAGCCATGCGCCCTCCTGTGCCGGATTGCCACCTGTTGACCATGCGGGCAGCAGCGCCGCGTTCAAGCCGTTGGATTGCGGGGTGCAGTCGTTCCAAGGACTGCATGAGCACCGCGTTTGATTCGTGCACGACAGGAAGTCCTCGCCCGTGCCGTCACTGTTCGCGATCGCAACTCGGCCAGTGAGTGGATCAAAGCTGTTGGTCGCGGGAACGAAGTCCGCACGCCAATACGTGAGAGCCGGCTCGCTCCCGCGGATCTTCGGCGAGCGGATCGTCGAGTCTCGGGCCAAGATCTGGCTCTCGGAGTTGAAGACCCAGGGGCCAGAGCCTTGCTGGAAGGTGCCGTGGGCGATCGCGTGGCTGGTCTTGGGGATCACCAGTGGCTCGGTCGTCTGCCAGAGCCCGCGGTAGTCCGTCGTCGGGTCGGTGGTCGTCGCGTCTTGGTTCCCCTGGTAGAGCTTGTAGCGCTTGCCGGCCGAGTCCTGTGCCGCCGTCAGGGGGATGCGCGCAACGGAGAAGACGCCCTCGGGCTGGCCGATTGCCCCGAGAAGGCGGTTGCCTGTTAGGCGTGTGAGCGGTGAAGGGTTGGCGTCGACCACGATGACGCCCGCTTGTTCCGGACCGACGACGCCGGCGTCGTAGCGTCTCGCGATGTAGGCTCGTTGCCCGTCGGAGCTGCTCGTGATCGAACCGGACACGTGAAGTGCCGAGAATGTGTAGGGATCGCCGATCCTGCATTCCGGGGACGCCGGATTCGCCGGCTTGTTGACCAGCTCGCCGGGAATGATGGGGCAGTCTTGGGACATCGGAAACTCGGGCCACACCCAATGCTGATAGAGGCTGCCGTTCTTGAAGTTGACGTCGACCATGCTGAAGGTCGGGATGTCGAGGTACGCGTCGTCGCCGTCGCGCCATTGGCCGCTGGCAACGACCAACCGAATGCCGCGCTCGTCCCAGAGTTCACTGGGTAGGTTGAACTTTGGAACGATGACCGGTGACGGAAGGCCGTCTTCGAGCAACGCGTGGACTCCGAGGGGCTGGCCACCCAGGCTGATTCGAGGATTCAGCGGCGCACCCAGGAACTGCTGGCCGTTCCCGGTCAACCAGCCTTCGACGTTGGGCGCCGTGGTGAGGTTCTTGATGACGGCAATCTGGCCCTTCTCGGAACCGTAGGGTGCGTCCGTTGGATACGCGATCGTGACGAATGCTCGCGTGCCAGCGGATCCACCCGGCCCGGCGCCGGGGATGTTTTCGACGACATCGATGCCACGGCTGACGGTACCGGCGATCCCGTCGGGAGTGGGGTAGCCGCCCGGCATGACGCTGATGGTGGCATCGACGCCGTCGGGCGTCGGATCGAACGGATCGGTTCGCGGGAGAGTTGAGAGGATACTGCTCACGTTGATTCGGCTGACC
>CAYVDO010000277.1:5181-10984 GCA_964450125.1 uncultured bacterium | reverse complement strand
CGACGCACGCCGACCTGGGGCTAGTGGGCCTCGCGCACGACCCCTGATTTCTTGATCACACGGTTGGTCCACCAGCGCGTGGCCCAGGCTGCGGGCCCGCTGCCGCTGCGGGCCGCCTTGAGCTGACCGAAGAGCGCCCCCACCGCCTTCGCGGCCGGCGCATCGCCGTTCATCTGGACCTGGCCGCTCGCGTGGACGGTGGCCCAAGACGCGACCCCCGACAGCAATCGCATGAAGAGCTCGTCCGGCAGCGTGATCGTGCCGCTCGGCGAAGCGTGGCGACCGGATTCGAGGCGGACCGTAGCGCCGTCGACCATCACCTGGAAGGCACCGCCGCCCTTACCGGTGACGTCGAAGTTGATCGCGCCCACGAAACCCGTCTGCTGAATCGCGGCATTGCCACCGGGTAGGGCGCCTTTGAGCAAGCGCGTCCAGAACGCGGCGCTCGACACGAACGCGTCGAAGCCTTCCTTGCTGTGAATCGTCTCTTGGTAGGCCATGTGCGGAATCTATTGACCGTCGTCCAAACGAGTCAACCGATCGGCACGCGTGGCAGTGGTTCGCTCTCACGTCGAACCCGTTCGAGGCGTGAGCGACCGGGGGCAGGTCGAAGGGCGCTCCGCGGTCGCGCACCCCGGTCACGCTCGTGGGCAGTGAGCCCCATTCCCGCGGCCGCGCCGAGAAGAGCCTTCGGTTCCACGCGATCGACTGGGGGCGAGCCGTGTCCGCCGGCGGTTCCCCAGATCCGCGCGACTCGGCCGAGACATCCCTGTCGAAGTGAACCACGACCGCACGCCCCGCGCCGGACGGCGCGCCGACCGTTGCCGGTCCACGACCCCAGAAGCACACTGAGCCGCCGCGCCGCGCCGTCGGGCGCGAGAATGGAGCGCGATGACCTTCAACGATCGCTTCTTGCGTGCCTGCCGGCGCGAGCCCGTCGACCGCACGCCGGTGTGGATCATGCGCCAAGCTGGGCGCTACTTGCCCGAATACCGCGCGGTGCGAGCCGGCATCCCCTTCCTGACGCTCTGCAAGACCCCCGAGAAGGCCGCCGAGGTCACGCTTCAGCCGATCGACATCCTGGGCGTCGACGCGGCGATCCTGTTCTCCGACATCCTGATTCCCCTCGAGCCGCTCGGCGTCGGTGTGCGTTTCGACGAGGGCGGACCCGTCCTCGAGCCGCCTGAGCTCCGTCTCGAAGCGATCGAGCGGCTCGGCATCCCGGACCCGATCGAAACCGTCCCCTTCGTCCTCGAGACCATCCGCATCTTACGCCGCGAGCTCGAAGGACGCGTGCCGCTCATCGGCTTCGCGGGCGCACCGTTCACCCTCGCGAGCTACGTCGTCGAGCGCGGTGGCAGCAAGGATTTCCTCAAGCTCAAGCGGCTGTGCTTCGAGGAGCCGCGGGTCGCGCACGCGCTGCTGGGCAAGCTCGCGGACACGGTCGGCGCCTACTTGCGCGCGCAGATCGAGGCCGGTGCCCAGGCCGTTCAGATCTTCGACACCTGGGCGGGTATTCTGTCGCCGCGCGACTACGACGAATTCGCGGGCCCCTACGTGCGACGCGTGATCGAAGCGCTGCCGAGCCCCGGCGTGCCGGTGATCCATTACGTCAACGGCGGCGCGGCGCTTCTCGAGCGAATGCGCGCTGCGGGAGGCGACGTGATCGGGATCGACTGGAAACAAAGCCTCGCCGACGCGCGCCGGCGCCTCGGTCCAGCCGTGGCGGTGCAAGGCAACCTCGATCCGATCGCGCTCTTCCTGCCCGAAGCCGCGCTGGAAACACGTGTTCGCGAGATCCTGCTCGAAGCCGGCGACGCACCCGGCCACGTGTTCAACCTCGGCCACGGCATCTTCCCGCAGACCTCGCCGGAGCGGGCGCGCTTTCTCGTCGACTGCGTGCATCGGCTGAGCGAGAGATCAGCGCGATGAGCTCGCAGCCGTTGCCCCGCGTCACGGCGGAGCTGCTGGCGCGTTACGACCGCCCCGGCCCGCGCTACACGAGCTACCCGACTGCGGTCGAGTTCCACGACGCCTTCGGACCCGACGAGGAGAGCGTGGCGCTCGAGCGCGCCAACGCGTTTCCCGGGGAGCCGCTCTCGCTCTACTTCCACATCCCGTTCTGCGAGTCGATGTGCACGTTCTGCGGCTGCAGCGTGGTGATCCGCCGCGATCACGAGGCCGCGGCTCCTTACCTCGCCCGTCTCGAGCGCGAGATCGAGCTCGTGGCGGCGCGGCTGCCGGATCGCCGCAAGGTCGTGCAGCTCCACTGGGGCGGAGGCACTCCCAACTTCCTCAGCGAGAAGCGGATGGGCTCGCTCTTCGAGACCATCACCCGTCACTTCACGCTGACGCCCGACGCCGAGGTGGCCCTCGAAATCGACCCACGCACGGCGAGCGCCTCGCAGATCGATTTCCTGCGCGGCCTCGGTTTCAACCGCGTGAGCATGGGGATCCAGGACTTCACGCCCGAGGTGCAGCAGGCGGTGAATCGGATTCAGCCCGAGTCGATGACCCGTGCCATTTTCGACCGCGCTCGCGACCGTGGCTTCGAGAGCATCAACGTCGACCTCATCTACGGGCTGCCTTTCCAGACGGAAGAGACGTTCCAGCGCAGCCTCGATGCGGTGGTGAACATGGCGCCGGATCGCGTCGCCGTGTTCAGCTTCGCCTACGTGCCATGGCTCAAGCCGCACCAGCGCAAGATCGACGCGGCGTCCATGCCCGCGACCGAAGCGAAGTTCGCGCTCTTCGCCCGCGCCATCGAGACCTTTGCCGCTGCCGGCTACCAGCAGATCGGCATGGACCACTTCGCCAAGCCCGGCGACGAGCTCTGCCGCGCGCTGGAACGGCGCAAAGTCGGGCGCAACTTCCAGGGCTACACGGTCAAGGAGACCGGCGACCTCATCGGCTTCGGGATGACCGCCATCGGCGACGTCCAAGGCAGCTACGCCCAAAACCTGAAAGAGCTGGGCGAGTACTTCGGTGCGATCGACGCCGGACGTCTCGCCACCCATCGCGGCATCTTGCTCACCGAGGAAGACAAGCTCAGGCGATTCGTGATCACGGCGCTCATGTGCAACTTCGCGGTGAGCCCCGCCGACGTGGAAACGCGCTTCGGCGTGCGCTTCCGCGAGCACTTCGCCCGCGAGCTCGCCGAGCTCCGGCCGCTCGTCGACGAAGGGTTCGTCACGGACGCGGGAGACTGGATCGAGGTGACACCGCTCGGTCGTCTGTTCATCCGCAACGTCGCGATGCCCTTCGACACGTACCTGAAGCGCAAGAGCGGCGAGAAGCCCGTGTTCTCGCGGACCGTGTAGCGATGCATCGCTGCGGGACGCTTCTCCGGGGGGCTGTTCCAGCCCCCCGCCCCACGAAGCACGCGGTCTTCGTGCGCGGTCAGTCGACATGGAGGACGCGGCGATGAAGCGCGTGGTGGTGGTCGGTGGGGGGATCTCGGGGCTAGCGACGGCGTATCGTCTCGTCGAAGGCGCCAAGACCGCAGCGCTACCCCTTGCGCTCACCGTCCTCGAGGCCGAACCGCGCGCGGGCGGCAAGATCGTGACCGAGCGCCGCGAGGGCTTCACCGTCGAAGGCGGTCCCAACGGCTTTCTCGACGGCAAACCGGAAACGCTTCGCCTGGCGCGCGACCTCGGCCTCGGCGAGCGTTTGCTCCCGAGCTCCGATGCGGCACGCAAGCGCTTCGTGTTCCGCCACGGCACGCTACACGCGCTGCCGGAGAGCCCGCCCGCGTTCTTCCGCTCGCAGCTCATGAGCCTGCGCGGCCGGCTGCGCATCCTCGCCGAACCGTTCATCGCACCCGCCCCGCCAGAAGTCGACGAAAGCCTCGCCGAGTTCGGCCGCCGTCGGCTCGGCGCCGAGGCCGTCGATGCGCTCCTCGACCCGATGGTCTCGGGCGTCTACGCGGGCGATCCCAACCGGCTCTCCGTGTGGGCGTGCTTTCCGCGCATCAAGGAGCTCGAACGCGACCACGGCAGCCTGATCCGTGCGCTTCTGGCGGTGCAGCGCGCACGCCGCAAGGCGCTCGCCAGCGGTCAGACCGTGGCGGCGGGTGGGGGCCCCGCTGGTCCGTCGGGGAAACTCACGAGCTTCGCCGAGGGCACACAGCTCCTCGTCGACGCGCTCGCGGCAGCGCTCGGCGAGCGGGTGCGAGTGGGGGCGCCCGTACGCGACATCACCCGAGGCGAGGCCGATGCGTACCAGGTTCATCTCGATGCCGGCGAGCGCCTCGACGCCGATGCCATCGTGCTGGCCTGCCCCGCGTACGCCACGGCGGAGATCCTCGCGACGATCGCCCCAGCCGCCTCGCTCGCTGCCCGCGAGATCGGCTACGCGCCCGCTGTGGTGGTGGCGCTCGGCTTCGAGCGCGCGGCCGTGGGCCATCCGCTCGACGGCTTCGGTTTCCTCATCCCGCGCAGCGAACGACGGCGCATCCTCGGCAGCTTGTGGACGTCGAGCATCTACCCGGGGCACCGCGCGCCGGACGAACGCATCCTGCTGCGCACGATCGTCGGTGGGGCACGCAACCCCGAGCTCGCCGGGCTCCCCCCCGACGAGTTGGTGGCGCTGGTACGGGGCGAGTTGCGCGACATCTTGGGCATCGCCGCCACGCCGGTGTTCCGCGAGGTTTTCACCTGGCCCGTCGCGATTCCCCAATACGACGTCGGCCACCGCGACCGCGTGGCACGCGTCGAGCACGGACTGGCTCACCTGCCCGGGCTCTTCGTCACCGGGAACGCGTATCGCGGTGTGGGAATCAACGATTGCACCCGCGAGGCCGAAAGCGCCGCAGCGCGGGTGCTCGCGAGCGTTACCTCCGGTGCCGCGTAACGGCACCGTGACGGATCCTCCACCGACGCACTTCGGCCCGCCCGTCGGCCCGTCACACACGATCGGGTATCGGGTCAGCCACGCCCGGAGCCGGCGCCACGAACGGCGGCGTCGCTCTGCCCGCTCTGATTGGCACTCCCACCCGCTCCTGGCTCGGCTTCCGGCGGTGATGGCAAGCTGAACACACGGATATCATGCATGTTTGGTTGCGAACGGTACCCTTGCACCGGACGCGCCCGCCGCTGCCGGTGCCCCACGGGTGGCGAGCTCGCGCCCGGGTCGGCTCTTGTACCGCGTGACGCACAGCACTGGCCTCGCATTTGCTTTCATGGTTCGCCCGGAAGTCCGGTCGGTTGTGCCCATGGCGCGCCGCGCCTAAGCTCGCGTCGGTCGACGAGGAGGTTCGGGATGAGCGGTTTCCAGAAGGAGTGGATCGAGAACCGCGGAATCACCGTCATCCGCAAGGTGGACCCCAGCCTGCGGCGCAACCGCCCCAGCAAGGTGGCGCTCGTGCTCGCCGGCGGCGCGATCAGCGGCGGCGGCTACAAGCTGGGCGGTTTGCGCGCCCTCGACGACTTCCTCATCTCGCGCACCGATGGGCGCGTCTCTCGGCCGTTCGGCGTACCCGACTTCGACACGTTCGTGGGCCTCTCGGCGGGTGCCGTGTTCGCTTCGGCGCTGAGCGCCGGCATCACACCCGCCGACCTCTTCCAGATCATCGACGGCACCAGCACCAAGTACGTGAACTTCACCCCGCTGCACTTCATGTGGCCGAACTCGGTCGAGTTCGTGGATCGCCTCGACATGTTCGTACGCAAGGAAGTGGAGGTGTTCGCGAACTGGCTGCGCGGACTCGAGAACCCGCGCACGGCGGCACCCTACTCGCTGCCCGAGACCCTGGTGAAGGCCACCACGGTGCTGACGCGGCTCATCCCCACCGGCTTCTTCAGCA
>CAYVDO010000277.1:0-5171 GCA_964450125.1 uncultured bacterium | reverse complement strand
CGCGTTCCGTTTCGCCTTTGCGATCACCACGCCGAACGCCTGCGGTGTCTCGCGCAAGCGGTCTATCGCCCGCCGGCAACGGCCGCTTCCGAGAAGCCGTGCCGCATAGTGGCGCAAGTCGGTCATCCCCACCGGCTTCTTCAGCACCGCAAGCTTGGAGCGCTTCCTGCGCAAGAATCTGCGCCGCGCCGGGATCCCGAACAACTTCGCTCGCGCCTACAAGAAGTCCGGCAAAGAGCTCTATCTCACGGCCGTGGACGTGAACACCGGCCGCAAGATCGTGTTCGGGCACGACGAGCACTACCACGACGTGCCAATCACCCAGGCCGTGGTCGCGTCGTGCGCGTTGCCAGGCTGGTTCCGCACTGTGCGCCTTCAGAACCCGCGCTTCGGCGAGGCCGGCGAGCGGCGCTATCTCGACCTCGCCGACGGCGGGATCGTCCGCACCGCGAACATCAAGACTGCGCTCGCCAAGGGGGCGGATCTGGTCGTCTGCTACAACCCGTTCCGACAGATTCAGTACAACAATCTGGAGCGCTCGCTCTACGAGCACGGCGCCTACGCGCTCATCAGCCAGTACTTCCGCATCATGCTCGGCACTCGGCTCGAGCTCGCCCGCGAGGGATTCTTCAACGACGACAGCGTGCAGGCCGACATGGTGTTCATCGAGCCCGCCGAGGACGACTATCTCTTCTTCCTGATCAACCCCGTCAACGCCTGGTCACGCCATCAGGCCGCCGAACACGGTTTCAGTGCAGTGCGCAAGGCCATCGAAGAGAACTTCCCCGTGCTGCGCGACGTGTTCCGCACCCACGGCATCACGCTTGGCACCCGGCGTGCCGAGCGCGACGCACACCGGCTCGATGCTGCCCATCACCAGGAAGCGGCCATCCAGGACGTGATGGAATCCAGCGCTTGAGCGGATGACGCGACGATCGCGCGGCGCGAACACCGCGCGATCGAGCACGAGTGCGGCCTCGCCAGCACGCGCGCCCTGACGCTATTCTGCGCACTTCTCGCATTTCGCCCGCGCGGCGCTGGCGCCGCATCCCATTGGCCCCGTAGTCCAACGGTTAGGACGCTGGCCTTTCAAGCCGGAAGCCCGGGTTCAACTCCCGGCGGGGTCACCAGATAGTCGCTCCGGAATTCGTTTGATTCCACGTCGTTAGAGTCCTCCTCACGGTCCCCATCTGCCCCGGGACCAAGCCCCCCCGGGACCAAAAGTGGGACCAAACTCGTGCGCGGCGGGAGCACTCACCGCGGCCGGGAGCGCGTGGACCGTCGCCAGCTCGCCCCGCACGCGGAGCTTCCGCATCTCGGCGCACATCGCGGCCCACGAGATCGTGGTGTACACGTCGAGGATGTCGCGGTTCCCCGAGTGCGTGATCCGGAGCACCACGTCCCGGACGGCGCCGTCCTCCAGGCACATCGAGATGAACGTGCGCCGCGTGTCGTGAACGCGGCGTGGGCGCAGCCCGAGGCTCTTGAGGTCGTCGAGGAATTGCTCGCGCACCGTGTGGCGGTTGCGTCGCTTGCCCTGGCGGTTCGGCACGATCGGATCGTCGGCCTGCGGCAGCCGCTTCACGAGCCGGACGAAGCCGTGCCGCTTCCAGTGGCGTAGCGTCTCGGCGAGCAGCGGCACCACCGGGATCTCGCGCACCGAGCCGGTCTTCGTCGGACCGTCTCCCGAGCGCGCCACCGTGAGGCGCATCAGCTCGGGGGCATCCTCGTCGAGATCGCGCCAGCGAAGTTCGGTCGCTTCCGAGAGGCGCGTACCGGTGAGAAACAGCAGCCGGTAGAGGACGCGACGATCCTCCAGCAGCGACGACGCCGTGACGATCTTCTCCACCTCGGCGCGCATGAAGATGGACTTCTGCCGGAAGTCGGGATCCTTCGGGCGATTGGCAGGCAGATCACCGCGCCCAAGCACGCACGGCGTTCGGTCGACCACGTCGTCCGTGAGCAGATCGGCGAAGAGTTTGTGCAGCGTCCCGTAGATGTTGCGCACCGTCTTCGCCGCCACCTTGCCCCGCAGCTCCGCCACGAGATCGCGCACATCGCGACGTTGGATCTCGGTAATCAGCCGTTCGCCGAGCGTCGGGAACACGTGGTTCACGAGCTGGCCGCGCTCGTTCTCGACGTTCCGCAGGTACGAGCGCCGCTTGAGCCACGCCTCGGCGGCCTGCTCGAGCGTCTGCACGGCAGGCTCGGGCTCGCGCGCGGGTCGATGCCGCTCGGGCCGATGGTGGCGCGCCAGCTCACGAAGCTGTCGCGCCGTGACCTCGCGGCTGCGATCGCCCGGGAACGTGAGCCACTTGCCCGAGGCACTCTTCACCTTGAAGTAGTAGCGCTTGCCAGCCGGAGAAGTCGAGGATGTGAAACTTCTTGAGCGCCATCCGCAGAGCTGGATCCCACCGACTCGACTTCCACGCGTCGTCAAGCGCGATGGGGCACAACGTATAGGGTCGATCCACCGAGGCTGCTTCATGCGCATATTCGACCTCTGACTCGACCCAGCCGCTTGCCAGGGACGCCTCGGACAACACCACAAGCGCAACGCGGTCGTCCTGGCCTCGACAAATCTGCGGTTCGAGTGGGCCCGCTTCGAGTTCGTGGATTTCGCGCCAGAACCGGATTCCGACGCCGTTCAGTTCAGCTTCGAGGGTGTCGACGAAGGCGCCGTCGGTGTGGCTGTACGAGATGAAGACGGGGCGGACCTGAAGTGGGTATGCGCCCCGCAATTCAATCGCGCGGCACATGATGTCGGTGATTTCGGATGGCACGAGATCGGGCTGGAGTAGCTTCGACTCCTCGATCTGCCAGTCGGCCAAACCGATCCCGGCAAGGAACACCCGCGGTAGGGAACCCGATCGCGCAATCGTCCGGTGGTCGAGCGTGCTCGGCGCAGCATGGATCACGGATTCCAGCCCTTCGACGGCTGACAGGTCGGTCTTGATGAAGACCGACTCAGCGAGCGTTGCACCCGTCAGATCGGCGCCCGAGAGGTCAGCGCTCCGCAGGAAAGCGCGCCCCAGGTTCGCGGATACGAGCAATGCGCCTGGAAGTGAGGCACGCGCAAGGTGGGAGCTGCGCAGGTCAGCGTTGGTGAGGTCTGCGCCGCTTAGGTCCGCGCTACTTAGATGCGCACCCCGTAACACAGCTCTCGCAAGGTCGGCGTGCTTCAGTACGACCCCATCCAACTGCGCACCGGGCGCAAGTGCGCCGTTTAGCGTTTGATCGCCGAGTCGGTAACGCTCCAGCAACTCCTCCGCGCTCGTCGGCGGCTCGTAGTCGGGGGTGGGCATGGGCGCTGGGGACGGTTCGACCCCGGCCCTGCGGGTCCTGGCTATCGACCACCACGCCCCGATACTTCCCGAATAAGCGAGCATCCGCCGCAGGAGGTGTGCTTCGGATCGTCATCGCGCACCCTTCACCGATACCACTTCCTCAACCCCCGCTCGAGCTTGACGAACATCTCGCTCATCTGTTTCCGATCCTGCCAGCCGGAGAAGTCGAGGATGGCGTACTCCATGAGTTGCTCGCGTAGGCGTTCGGGCCACGCGCATCGTTTCCACGAATCGTCGAGGGCGATCGGGCACAACGTGTAGCGCCCCTGCGTCTTCGCTAGCTCGCGGGCGTGTCGCACTTCGTGCGCGGGTCCGCGTGGTGTCTACAGCCTGACTCCAACCAGCAGCATTCCACCGAGAATCACCCCCCCGAGGATTACCAGCCCGCCGACGATGTTGTTGAGCGTCGCTACCGCCTCGAGGGACCGGTACTGGCTCTTGTTCGCGCTATCGGCACGCCGCGTGTTGAGGGCGATCTCGCGTGCGGCGAGCAACACGTCGCCCCAGGCGATGATTGCGATCCCGCTCAATACCGCGCCCAGGATCAGTACGACTCCGGTCAATGCTGGACCTAGATGTGGCATTCCCTTCCTCCTTCCGATGATGCTGCGATCGGCGAGCCTGGCGTTGACCTCGCGTTACACAGGTTCGTGCTCGGCCGGTGGCGCGCAGCCGAGGGGATCGCAGAGTCGTGACTGTTGCACCAGTCGATCTGGACGAACCTCGCTTACTCGACCGACGCCGGCCGCAAGCCGACGAATCGCTTCGTCCGGATCGTGCTCCGCGAGCACCGCCAACACGTAGCGAACCGCGGGCGGCGCGTCGTCACCGAGACGCAAAGCAGCGGTGACGGCGGATGCGCGCATCGACGCGTGCTCGCTCACCAGATTGCGAAGGCACTGGTCTGCAAGCATGGCGATTGGCGCGGAGAGAGTACCGGTCGGCAGTGGATCGAGCTGTAAACCACGTCCGTGTCCCGAGTGCATGCCCCGGCGTAGCACAATCCACGGTAACGAGGGAACCGAGCGGTAATTCTGTGCATACACCGCCGCCACCACGACGCCTCCAATCATGGCAGTTCCCGCGAATTGCCCCAGAAACGTGCGCCGGCGGATGATCTCACCCACCACGGCACGAACCCGCGTGGTGCGTCATAGTTCATAGACGACGTCGAGTAGCTCCTCGCTACGTCACGCCACCGTCTCGATCCGCCTCCGATGAGCGACAACCGCGCTTCCGTTCCCGTCCACCGCCGCGGAGCCGCGTACTGGGCGGGCTGCTGCGAACAGGCAGCGACGCGTGTCGTGTGGTCGGCGGGTAGTCGCGGCTGGCGTATCGCAGACGTCGCGGGCATCACGCACGACGAGATTCGCTTCTGCCCGTTCTGCGGGGCGGGACTCCAATCGCCGCGAGGGGAATGACGCTACGGGCGCGCCTTGAGTGGGGCGGCGAGCGCGGCACGCACGCGCACCGCTGCAAGCAGAAACCGCCATGCGAGACTTCGCTACATGGCGGCCGATACTGTCTTGGCGAAGAGCCCGGCGCACCTGATGGATCGATCGTGGGCCAATCACCCGTGCCGCCCGTCCAGTCAACGTGTGCGATGGTGGGCCCGCCCCAACCTTGCACGAAGGGAGGACTGCACGATGGCTACCTGGGATGATCGGCAGCGACCAAAGCCCGGACCCGAACGCGACAGAGCGATCGTCGAAGCCCTGGGCCTCCAGGTGACCGGCGCGTCCGGTCCGCCGCCGTACAGCAGCGACGATGCGGCATGCAACGCGCTGGTCGAGACGATCGAGCGGACGCTCGGGGTTCGACTCA
>CAYVDO010000276.1:0-11000 GCA_964450125.1 uncultured bacterium | reverse complement strand
CATTCATCCGCATCGCTTCCATGGCCACGAAACCCGTCCTCGGCCGCGATCCGTTCGCGGGACTCGGCACCCAGCCGAGGTCGACGGCGAGGCGCTCACGAGCGCAACTGGAATCGCCCGCCGATCGTGACTCGCCACCCGTCGTACCGAGCACGCCCGTGACCGCTGCGCGGGCGCGGAGTCGCCCGCGCCGCGAATCGAGACGGGTGCGCGCGATCGCGATCGAAGTCGAGCCGGAAGCGTCCACCGCGACCCGTAAGCGCGCGCCGCAAACGCGCCGTGCTGCGGCCGATCCGTTCGCGCGCCTCGAGTCGCGGCTTTCCGAGGCACTCGCCGACTCAGGCACACCACCGGTTGCGCGCCCCGCTGCACCTCGCGCGAAGGCCAGCTCGCGCGCCGATTCCGCGCGTGGCGCGGATCTCGACCAGCGCATCGACGAGCTGCTGGCCGCGGCCGAGCGAGGCCTCCCCGGCATCTCCGCCGCGGGAGGAATCTCCGACGAGGCGATGAGCCAAGTGGGTCTGGTGCGCCGACTCGTCGAGCTGGTGAGTGGCTTGCGTGAGCTCGCCAGCGTGACTGCGTTGCGGAGCCTGTGGCGCGACGCGACGACCCCCATCGCCCCGGGCACCGCCGACGAGGCCGCGATCGACCCGGCGCTCGCGGCACAGCTCGAACCGCTCCTCGACTTTCTCTACACCACGTACTGGCGCGTCGAGGTCGAAGGCCTCGAGCACCTGCCCGGCACAGGCGCCGCGATGCTGGTCGCCAACCGCGCCGGGCTTCTTCCCTACGACGGCCTCATGATCGCGCGGGCCGTGCGGCATTCGCACGCCGCGAAGCGCGACGTGCGCTTCCTCGTCGACGACACCGCGTACGATCTGCCCGTCCTCGGTCCGCTGGCAGCGCGGCTCGGCGGCGTGCGCGCATCCCACGACAGCGCGGCGCGCCTCCTCGCCGCCGGCCGGATGGTGTGCGTATTCCCCGAAGGAGGACGCGCCGCGACCAAGCGCTATCGCGACCGCTATCGGCTGAGCGAATTCGGGCGCGGCGGATTCGTGTCGGTGGCCATCCGCCACCGCGCGCCACTCGTCCCCACCGCCGTGATCGGCAGCGAAGAGACGCATCCGATCGTCACCCGCCTCGACTGGCTCGGCCGGCTCTTGGGCCTACCCACGCTGCCCGTGACGCCGACATTGCCGCTTCTCGGGCCGCTGGGTCTGGTGCCGCTGCCCAGCAAATGGCGCATCCGCTTCGGCGCGCCCATTCCGACCACGATCGGCAAGCGCCGTTCCGCGGACGACTACCTGCTCGTGAGCGAGCTCAAGGATCGCGTCCGCGACGCGATCCAGTCGCAGCTCGAGGCCACCCGGCGATCCCACCCGTCGCGATTCTTCGGCTGATCGCGGTGCCCGGATCAGGTGGAGCAGGCCTTCGAAACGCTCGAGACCCCGGCCGCGTCGCTTCTCGTGAGCGACGTGTGGGGCTTCTGGTGGGATTGAGGCTCATCGCAGAGTCGCGCCGCGCTCCGCTCACGCCACCCTTTCGTCGCTCGGAACGACGGCGTGCGCGCGGCGTCGGCGGCCACGCCCCTGCTCCCCACGACTGCGGCGCGCCAGCTCGGCCTCGAGCTCTGCGATCTTGCGCTCCAGGTCACGCACCTGGCCGTGGATCGACGAGAGCCCGGTCACCTTCTCGAGCGCGAAGCGCATGCGCTCGTCGAATTTCTTCTGGAAGTCTTCGACACCGCGGCGCGGGGCGCTGAAGATCTCGCGCACCACCTCGCGGGTTTCGTCGAGGGTCATCTCGCCCCGCTCGAAGAGCTTGAGAATCCCCTTCTCGGTGTCCTCGAGGGCATCCTTGAGCGGCGCCAGCGCGGCCTGCGGGTTGACGCGCGCCACCAGCTCCTGCAGCGACTCGCCGCTTTGCTGGATGATGCGCTTGAGGAAGTTGAGCGGCAGTACGCTGTGCCGCGCCTTCTCTTCCTCGAGGATGATCTGCGTGAGCGTGACCGCCGTGAGGTCTTCCTTGCTGCGGTTGTCGATGACCTGGATGTCCTCGCCGCGCTTCACCATGTCGGCGATCTCGTGGAGGGTGACGTAGGTGCTGGAGTCGAGATCGTAAAGCTTCCGATTCCCGTAGCGCTTGATCACCTTGGCCATCTCGCTCCTCCCGTGATTTGCGATGGTCTGCTGCGAGTCGTCGGGTTGGGAACGACGCACCGCGTAGCATCAACGGGTACCACCTCATGGCGCAGAGCGTCAATAAGCGCTCGGTGGTGCCGACGGACCGGCGCGATCTCGCCCACGTCGTCTGCGCAGCGCGCGTGACGACAGCGGTAGGTCACTCGGCACCTCGAGCGCGTTCCGCCATCGCCCCGTGCCTTCGTTTCGACCTCGCCCGCCACGTCCTCCACCCGACCGCGCCAGCGCACCAGCGTGGACGCGTGCAGCATTCGATTCCGCTGGCGTCGAGCACGCCGCGACGTGGCCGCGAGCCATCGCGGCCGCGAGCCCGCGCCGCGAACTTTCGCGGCCGCGACCGCGACCGAGGCCCTCGCGTGCTCTGCAACGCCCTCGGATCCCGCAGTTTATGTAGTGATTCCATGCAGTTCTATCCGTCGTGCCGCAAGCAATGGGATTGGCGCGCCGGTTGCTCAAGCAGTGCCGCGAGGTCGTCATGCTGCGAATCTCCGAGCACACGAACGAAGACCCCGGTGTACGCACCGTCGTCGTCGAGGGACGCGCCGTGGGCCCGTGGGTCGAGGAGCTCGCGGGCGTGGTTCGCACTGCCCTCGCGGGCGCATCGCATCTCATCGTCGACCTGCGTCACGTGTCGTTTCTCGACCCGCAAGCCGTCGCGCTGTTGCGCGACCTGGAGGCGCGTGGGTGCGCGCTGGTGGGTCGCTCGCCGTTCATCGATGCCCAGCTTCGGGCAGGGAGTCAGCCGTGAATCCGTGGAATCTCGAGCCCAGCACGCTGGTCACCGACGCGCATCGCACGGCAAGCGCGGTCCCGCCACCCGCCTCACCCGAGCAGCACCGCATCGCGGCGCTCAGAAGCGGCGACGAGCGCGCGTTCTTGGCCCTCGTGGACGAACTCCACTCGGGGCTGATCCGCGTGGCGATGCTGTACGTGCGCACACCGGACGTCGCCGAAGAGGTGGTCCAAGAAAGCTGGCTGGCGGTGCTGCAAGGCATCGATCGCTTCGAGGGGCGCTCGTCGCTCAAGACGTGGATCTCGCACATCGTCGCGAACCAGGCGCGAACTCGCGCGGTCCGCGAGGCGCGCAGCCTCCCGTTCTCTTCATTCGAGGAAACGGTAGCCCGCGAGCTCGGCGCGAGCGAGCCGTCCGTCGAACCGGAGCGCTTCTTCGCGCCAGGTGAAGGCTTCGGCCGCGGCGGCGCAGGGCACTGGAAGCAGCCGCCCCGCGACTGGCGGCGGGATTCCGCCGAGCAAAGCCTGCTGGACCAGGAAACGCTGCGCTTCCTGGAGACGGCGCTGGAGGCGCTGCCCGAGGCCCAGCGCACGGTGGTCACGTTGCGCGACGTCGAGGGCTGGGATTCCGAGGAAGTATGCAACGCGCTCGGCCTGAGCGAGACCAATCAGCGCGTGCTCTTGCACCGCGGGCGCTCGAAGCTGCGCGCGGCACTGGAGCGGCACCTCGCCGAAGGAGATGCTCCGTGCTCGCGACGCCCGTCTACGGCCATCGCCTCGACTCGCTCCTGAGCGCGTACCTGGATGGCGAGCTTCCCGCGAGCGCCACGATCGCCCTCACGCGCCACCTGGCCGAATGCTCCGCGTGCCGCGACGATCTCGAAGGGCTCCTCGCCGTGAAGCTCGGCTTGCGCGCGCTGCGCACGCACCGAATCGACGGAAAAGGGCGCACGGCGCTGATGAACGGGATGCGTGCATGGCGCGGCCCGGCCACGGCGTGAGGCCGGTTGGACCTCTGCCGGACGCTGATGGCCCAAGGACCCGTCGCCGTGAGATACGCGCGTCGGCGACTGAGACTGCGTTGCAGGGGTCATGCACGGCACGCGACCGAGGCGAGCCGCGAGCGTGAGCCGAACGCCTCGGGTGGGCCCGATCGCGGCTTTGCCGCGCTGGGCGGGGGGCTCGAAAAGCCCCCCGAGAAGACATCCCCGAGCAGGCTGCTGAAAAACTCGCCGGGGCGAGTTCTTCGAGCCTGTCGATGCTTCCTCGGGGGTCTCAACCAGACCCCCGCCCTGTGGAGAGCGCAGTTTTCGTGGGGCCCCACCCCCAAGTGGACTCGCTACGCTCGTCGGCGCACCTCTGGCGCGGGCCTTTTTCAGCAGGCGGCTAGCCCTGAAGTGTGCGTCTCGCAGGTACTTCAGGGCTGCCTCAGGGATGTTGGGTGGTGAGCGTCTCCATCGCGTCCACCGTCAGCAGCTCGGCGATCGGGTTTCCGCCCGTGTAACCGAGCGCCATCGCCGCGCTGCTCGGCTCGGGAAAGACGAGATCGGTGAGCACGCCGCGGCCGCCGTCGGCGAAGACCTCGACGGACGATTCGTCGACGAGCACGCGCAGCTCGAGCACGGGATCGGCGTCCGCGAGCGTGAGCGGCAACACGTGCCGCGCCGCGAACCGGCGGTCGAACGACGAGGTGCCGGATTCACCGCGGTCGAGGGCGAGCTCACCGGCGGCGACGTCGTACACGAGCTGTGTGCGCTCGCGATCGCTGGCGCGCAGCACCAGCTCGATGCGATCGGCTCCAGCGAGCCGGATCGTCGCGCGCACATCGAATGCGGTGGCCTCGACTCGCGCGAGCTTCCGGGCCACGTCCGCCAGCCGCACGTGCTTCGCCGCGAAGAGCCTGCGGCCACGTAATGCCGTCAGCTCGGGCACCGGTGCCTGGGCGAGCACAGGTCCGGTGGCTCCGCTCACGAGCGTCACCTCGCGCGGCACGGTCATCGCACCGCGCCACGGGCTCGTGGGAGTGGCGAGCGCGTATTTCCAGTTGTTCATCCACGCGATCCAGACGCGCCTGCCGTCGCTCAGGTCACTCCAGGACTGCGCCGCGTAGAAGTCGGCGCCTCCATCGACGTCGTGGGCGTCAGCCTCGTCGGCGCGAAACTGCGTGCCATCGAAGTCACCCACCCAGTAGCGGGCGCCGGAGAAACCGACGATCGGCCCGGGATTGAAGTCGGTCTTCAGAACCCAGCGCGTGCCCCCAGCGCCACCGTCCACGGGCAGCTCGAAGAGATCGGGGCATTCCCACACTCCGCCGAGCTCCACGTTCGCGCCGAACTCGCTGACGAGCACCCACTGCACGAGGTTCGGCGAAGCGTAGAGCTGAACGCGATCGCCTGCCGCCACCACCATCAC
This sequence comes from uncultured bacterium, assembly GCA_964450125.1. Classification (GTDB taxonomy): domain Bacteria; phylum JADJOY01; class JADJOY01; order JADJOY01; family JADJOY01; genus JADJOY01. The sequence goes on along the minus strand of CAYVDO010000276.1, from coordinate 5,655 downwards.
CCAGCGGCCGGTGCGCTCGTGCCAAAACACCTTGGGATCGCGAAACGCCTTCGGGCCCGGGCTACGCAGCACGGGGTTGCCTGCGTACGGCACCCAGCTCTCACCGTCGTCGCGCGACACGGCGAGGCTTTGCTTCTGACCGCCTTCGCTGCCGCCCGACTGGGTGAAGATCGCGATCAGGCACGTCGCGCCACCGCCACAGAGTCCGCTGGTGTTGGCGCGATCGATGACGGCGCTTCCCGAGTACGCGAGCCCGAGTCGCGGATCGGGGAAGAGTGCGACAGGGCGGTCTTCCCAACGCGCGAGGTCCTGGCTGCGCGCGTGCCCCCAGTGCTGGCGCAGCGGCAAGCGGTGATCGGGATCGAATTGGTAGAAGAGGTGGTACGTGCCGTTCGCAAACACCAGCCCGTTGGGATCGTTCAGCCATCCCTGCGGCGGCGTGACGTGGAAGCGAGGCCGGTAGCGCTCGCGGGGGACGGGTTCCGCTCCCCCACCCGCGCGGTCCGATCCACCGCATCCGCTCCCCGCGAGGAGCGCAAGAGACACCAGCAGCGCTAGGCGCTTCAATCCACCGTCACCGCGCGCGCACGGGTGGCAGCGTCGCGATCACGGCGCCGACGGGCCTCGTCGGGCGCCGAGCCGTCGGCGCGTGTGGCGGCGCATTCGCGTTCGATCACCCCGATCACCGCATCGAAGCCGCGAATCGCCGGCGAGCTCACGCCTTCGTCGTCCGCCACGGCGCGGCGCTCGGCGACGAGCACCTCGCGAATCGTGGCGAGGGTCTTGAGACGAGCATCGGCTTCCCGGCGGCGAGCCACGCGATCCGCGTAACGCATCACGCCGGCGACCACCGCCCCCAAGGCACCGCCAGCGTCCGCGAGCCTGCTGGCGCTGGCCTCGCCGCCTTCGCCCGAGCCTTCGAGCGCCACCAACGCGGCGCGAATCGCTTTGAGCAATTCGACCTGCGCCGCGGCGAGGTGCTCACGCGCCTCTCCCAGCCGCCCGAGCCAATCGCGCTCCGCGCTGGGCGGCGAAGCTCGCTCTGCGGGCTCGGGCGCCACACCCGCGTCTGGTCCACCAGACGAAGCGACACGCGGTGTGCGCCGTGTCCGGCGCCGCCTACTCGAAGTGGACACGGAAGATCCCGTTGTCGAGCCGCGCCTTGGTCACTTCGAGCCCGGCGAGGCTGCGCGGCAACACCAGATTCCGCCGGAAGTTGCCGACGCTGACGATCAGCTCGTCGCCTTTCGTCCACGCTTTGACCTCGTCCTTCTTGGCGTGGGGAAGCGGCAACGCGAGATCGTAGCCTGCCCCGTTGGCGCGCACCTCGAGGGCTTTGCCCTTGTAAAAGACCTTGGTGGGGTCTTTGGAACCGAATACCGCGCGCGCCAGGTCGCGGAGCGATCGGAGCCCGACCACCTCGGCATCGAAGAGCTGCACCGGGAAGATGGGCACGGGACGAAACGCTTCGTCGAGCACTGCGAGCTGCTCCTCTTGGATCTTGCGCCAACGCGCGAAATACGTGCCTTTCACTTCGGGCGGCAGCACCCGGTTCGCCACCACGGCATCCACCGGGAAACCGAAGAGGCCGAGGTACGTGAACGCGCGCTGCGACTCTTGGATCACCATGCGCTCGGGGACCGACACGATGCGTATCGTGGTGCGTTTCGGGTCCATCAGGAGCTCGCGGACACCGCGGATCCGCGAATAGAAGCGCCCGATGGCGGCGTAGACCTCGTCCGACGGCAGCGGAGTCGACATGAGCCTCTCGGCGACCGGCCGCACCGCCTTGACCACGCGCCGTTCGACCTCGAAGAACTTGTCCATGTACCACTCGAGGAGCTCGGTCAGCCCGAGCATGCGCAAGGTGCCACCGGTGGGTGCGCAATCGACGACCAACACCTCGTAGCGGCCTTCGACGTTGAAGTCGCCGATCCGCATCAGCGCGAAGAGCTCGTCCATGCCGGGCGGGATGCCGAGCTCTTCGGCCACCACGGCGTCGTAGCCTTGCGATGCCAGGAAACGGCTCAGGTAGTCCTGAATGGCTGCCCAATGCGCTGCCAGCTCGTGGTTGACGTCGATCTCGACGGCGTCGAGGTTTTCGGCGACGGAGATCGGATCCGGGCCCACGGGACGCCCGAGGCTGTCGCCGAGGCTGTGCGCCGCGTCCGTGCTCATCACCAAGGTGCGATAGCCGAGCTCGGCGGCGCGGACACCCGTGGCCGCGGAGAGGCTGGTCTTACCCACCCCACCTTTGCCGGTGTAGAGAATCACGCGCATGGGGCGAGAGCGACGAAGAAGCCGACCGGCGCCACCGAGGTTCGGCGTGCGCCGCGATCGATGCGAGCGTGAGGAGACGTGACGAAGGCGCGAGCTAGCACGCACCCCCTACCCCGTCAATCGCCTCGGATGCTGGGTCGTGGCTCACGTCGATCGGCATGCCTCGGCCGAGTCGACGGTGAACCACCACCGGGTCCTGCTCACACACCATGTGGCGCTGCGTCACCGGAAGCCGATTGGAGGCGTTGGCAGGGCCGCGCTGGCACCCGGCCGCGCAGCGCCAGGCAAGCAGGCCTCGCTCCCTCCGCAGGAACATCCGATCGCTCAGCGTTCCGTCAGTTGCGGATGATGAGCTGACCGGAGGGATCGCGGACGAGCTCCGGCGGTCCACCGGGCTCGCGAGCTCCCGTCGACTCGGCTGCACCCGCAGGCGCGGCCGATGCGGCGGGCGCCGGCGGCGCGGGCGGCTGACCCGGCGAAAGCAGGACCGGCGTGGGCTCGGGTGGCGGTGTCTCCGCGATCGGCTCCGATGACGACCCCGCTGGCCACTTCGCCAGAGCCTTGGTCATCCCGTTCAGCAGCGAGATTGGGTTGCGCTCGTCGTAGAAATGCACGTACTTGTTGCGCGGCGCGCGGATGGTGGTCTGCATCTCGCCGTCGGGCGAGAGAAAGAGCGTGCGCGGGATGTAGGCGCCGTCCGGCGCGTAGCGACGGGCGTCACGATCGGCAGCGTCCTGATCCACCTTCACCATCACGAATTGCTTGGCGCGCTCGATCACGCGCGGATCACGGAAGACCTGGCTGTAGTTCCGGCAGTGGGGGCAGGTCTGTGTGTAGACCACCAGACACAGCGGCCGGCCCGTGCGCCTCGCCTCGCGTAAGCCCTCGTCGAGCCCGCGCCAGGCGATGCCGGACTCGTTCCAATCGAGGGCCGCGCGCACCGGTGCGGCGGAGCCGAGTACCAGCGCGGCGAGGGTCAGCAAGCGAGCGAGCGCTCGCGACGATGTGCCGGTCATGATTCCTCCCGTCCCGAGAGATCGCGTTGCGGCCCGAAACGAATCGTCTGCCACGCACCGCCAGGGAGGACCAGCCTACTCGATGCGAATACACTGCGCGGTCCCTCGGGAGAAACGCGCGTGTATCGGATACGACGACGTCTGGTGCTGGGCTCGGGATCACCGCGGCGCCGCGAGCTCCTGACGCTCGCGGGGCTCGCCTTCGACGTGCACGTCACCGACGTTCCGGAGGAGCCGCTCGACGGGGAAGCGCCAGCCGCGCATGCGCTCAGGCTGGCGCGGGACAAGGCCCGTGTCGCGTCGATCGCCCATCCGGATGCCGTGGCCATCGGTGCCGACACGATCGTGGTCGTGGACCGCCAGATACTCGGCAAGCCGCGAGACGCTGCGGCGGCGCAGCGGATGCTGCTCGCGCTCGCCGGCCGTCGTCACGAAGTGCTGACCGGCTTCGCCCTGGCGCACGCTGGCAGCGTCCTCGCTTCGGACGTGGTCGCCACCGAAGTCGAGTTCCGAACGTTCGGGGAAGCCGAGGCCCGTGCTTACGTGGCCACCGGTGAATCCCTCGACAAGGCTGGTGCCTACGGCATTCAGGGACACGGCGCCGTGCTGGTGCGCGGCATCCACGGCTCCTACACCAACGTGGTGGGGCTGCCGCTCGTCGAGGTCCTCGAGTCGATGCTCGCCATCGAGGCGATCGCCACGGACGAGGACGATCCGTGACCGACACCATCGCCTCCAGACTCGCCGAGGTTCGCGCCCGCATCGATGCGGCCGCTCGCGCCGCCGGCCGTGATCCCGCCAGCGTCGAGCTGGTGGTGGTCACCAAGACCCGCAACGTCGCCGAGATCGTCGAGGCCATCACCTCCGGTGCGCGCCTACTGGGTGAGAACTACGTCCAAGAAGCGCGACGCAAGATCCCGGAGGTGGCGGCGGCGCTACCGGGCGCAGCGGTGCGCTGGCATCTCATCGGCCCGCTGCAGACGAACAAGGCGAAGCTCGTGCCGGGCACCTTCGACGTGGTGGAGTCGGTCGATCGCGCGGAGCTGGCCGCGGCGCTGGCGAAACGCGCGACTGCCGCCGGCCTCACGCTCCCCGTGCTGGTCCAGGTGAACGTCGGCCGCGAGCCCCAGAAGTCGGGCGTGCTCCCCGAGGATGTCGACGAGCTGTTGCGATTCGTCGCTAGCCAGCCGGCGCTCGCCGTGGGCGGCTTGATGGCGATCCCCCCCGACGCCGAGGATGCGGAGGACGCGCGCCCGTGTTTCCAGGCATTGGCGCGGGCCGCCCGCGACGCGAGCGCGCGTGGCCTTCTGCCGGCGGCGCCGGTACTCTCCATGGGCATGAGCCACGACTACCAGGTGGCGATCGCCGAAGGCGCCACGCGCGTGCGGGTCGGCACCGCCATCTTCGGCCCGCGACCGCCACGCGAAGCCCCAGGCATCCCGAGCGACTGACGCGCCCACCGCCAGCCCAGCAGCGCCAGCGCCACGAGGTCCACATGCACCCAGCGAGGAACATCGGATTCATCGGCGCCGGCAACATGGCTCGCGCGATGATCGGCGGGCTGCTCGCCGCGGGTGTGCACCCCGCCACCGAGATCGTGGCCAGCGATCTCGATGCCGGCGCGCGCGAGCGACTCGCTGCCGAGCACCACGTGCGCGTCCATGGGGACAATGCGCGCGTGGCCGCCGAGGCACACACGCTGGTGCTGGCGGTGAAGCCGCAAACCATGGACGGTGTGCTCGCTGGGCTCGCCGGAACGGTGACGCCCGAGCATCGGGTGATCTCGATCGCCGCTGGCGTGCCGCTCGCGCGGCTGGAACGCGGGCTCGGCGAAGCGGTGTCGGCGGGACGACTCATCCGCGCCATGCCCAACACACCGGCCCTCGTGGGCGAAGGAATCACCGTTTGGTGCGCGCGCGGCACCGTCCACGAAGACGATGCGGCCATCGTCGCGCGCGTGTTCACGGCCATCGGTCGCCAGCGCCAGGTGGCGAGCGAGGCGCTGCTCGACGCCGTCACCGGCCTCTCGGGCTCGGGACCGGCGTACGTGTTCCTCTTCCTCGAAGCGCTCTCGGACGCAGGCGTGCGCGAGGGGCTGCCACGCGATCTCGCCGACGAGCTCGCGACCCAGACGGTGCTGGGCTCGGCGCGCATGGTGCAGGCCACGCACGCGAGCTTCGCGGCGCTTCGCAATCAGGTCACCTCACCGGGCGGAACCACGATCGCGGGGCTCGCAGAGCTCGAGCGCGGCGCCGTGCGCAGCGCCGTGTTCGAGGCGGTGCGTGCCGCAACCCGTCGCAGCAGGGAGCTGGGTCAGTCGTGAGCGCGGCGTATTGTCTCAGGGGGCTGTTCCAGCCCC
>CAYVDO010000275.1:0-11009 GCA_964450125.1 uncultured bacterium | reverse complement strand
GCACCGGTGAAGCAGGCCAAGACGACCGGCGACCGCAGGTTCTGCGTCACGCACTTCTTCGAGTACGACCTCGACGAACGGTCGGTCGAGTGCACGCGCTGCCATCGCAAGTTCGACGCGTTCGAGGTGCTCGACGAGCTCGGGCGCAAGTGGTCGCAGTACGACCTCAACCATCGCCACGTGCGCGGAGAGATCAAGGAACTCCAGAAGGAGCGCGACAAGATCGGTCGGCAAGTGAAGAACCTGAAGGCGCAGCGGCGGCGACTCGTCCCGAACGTGCGCCAGGACGTCGAGCGCATTCGATCCGAGCTGTGGCGCCACGAGCGAGAGAAGAACAGCGACGTCGCCGACGAGCTGATGACGACGATCCGGCGACGCATTGAGAAGGTGCTGTACACGCTTGCGACCTTTGGCAACGAGGACGGGAAGAAGCCCACGGGCCAGCCGGTCTCGTCGAATGAGATGAACAGAGAGGGATCGACATGAGCAGCGCGATTGTCGTCGGAGCCCAAGAGCACCTCGTGCCGGAGGACCGCGTCGTCCTAATGGTGCAGGCATGCACGAAGCAGCTCGAGCTCGCAGCGACCATCCCTGACGTGCAAAAGGTCATCACGCAGGCAGAAGCCATCAACGCCGTGATGCAGAAGATCAAGGCGTCGAAGCGGGCGAAGAAGGCCGCGCTGCTTCTCGTCGTCAACGCCCAGCGCCAACTCGGTCTCCTCACGAAGACCATGCCGAAGGGAAAGCTCGGAGGCGGAGCGACGTCGAACATCGGCCAAGGCACGAAGCGTAAGACACTCGCCTCGTACGGCATCACCTCCGCTCAAGCGAACACGGCCGAGCGTCTGGCCGCCATCCCTCCGGCGAGGGTGGAGGCGGCGATCGAGCGCAACAAGTCGGGCGGGCTGAACGGCGTCCTCACAGGGCTCGGTATCCGGAAGCACTGGCGCGACTACCAGACGCCGGAGACCAAGGCGCGCAACGTCGCCTTTCTCGCGACCGAGGCGGTCGAGCTCCTCGAGCGATGCGTCCAGACGAAGACCCCACCGCACCACGGAACCGTCGTCGAAATGAGGAGCCGGCTGGTGAAGCTCACGATGCCGGACGCGTGAACGGAAGGAGACGAATGTGATGAGCAAACAGACCACGGTGCGCGAGGCATGCCGACGAGCGCACCCGCTAGACGGCTCGGACGCCCAGGCGCTCGAGGGAGCCCTCTCGATCACCGAGCGTGAGCGCGACGACGCGCGAGCGCGTGTCGCGGAGCTCGAGAAGATCTACGACAACGCGCGGCGGCGCGAGGAGGAGCTCCGCGGACTGATTCGCGAGGCAGCAAAGCTCGCCTACCGGGACGGCTCGTCGACGTTGGTTGCGTCGGGCGACTTCGATGCACTGACCACAGCGGTCGGTCTCGCGCCGACCACGGGACGCAAGACAGGGCAGGAAGAGGAGCGGCGGCCGGAGCCCACGGGACACCCGGGGGCCGACCGGGCGAAGGGATGGCGCGCGAAGCCGGACGAGGACGATCCTCGAATCAAGGCGCGGCACATCGTCGACGAACAGGGCCGAGACATTGCCACGTTCCACGGTTTTGAATGCGATGAGAACTGCCTACTCGTGATCGAGGCCTTGCTGGCTCGCCCAACCCATCCGGAGCACGCGGAGTCGTGCACTTACAACCGAGCGGCGGGAGAGCCGGACGCCGACTATTGCAACTGCCACGTCTCGCAACGCCCGACCAGTTCAACGAAGGAGAGCCATGCATCCGTATCGAACCTCGTCGAGACCGACGGGACAGCGATGGGGCGCGACGCCTCTGGTCAAGGCGGTGGTCCGGTGGCGCCGAGCGAGGCGCGCGGCGTGGTGGATGGTGTGGGACGCGGCGTCGGGTCTGCTGGCCGCGTACCTGCGGCCACGGCTGTAGACCCTCGCACGACCAATCCGGGGTCGCACAACCCCAACATCCCGACGAGCTGCCGCGCATGCGGGAAGGCGCTGCTCCTCGAGAACCTCTTCGTCTGCGACGGGTGCCCCTGCAATTCCGCCAACGGCGTGAACTTCGCTCCGATGCCGTGCGCGCTCTGCCGCGTGGAGCACTGCACACGTCCGGGTCACCGGCTCGTCGCCATCTTCGGAGAAGCATGCGCAGGATCTGTCGTCACTGCCGACGCGGCACGCTCAGACGCACCGGCTACCGATACACCTGGCGCAGCTTCCTCGGCGTCCCGATCGGCATCGTCTACGAGCGTGCCTGTCGAGAATGCGGGCGACGTGCGACCCAACGCGTCCGCGACGACAGCATCGTGGACCGGCCAGCTTGCCGGAACCCCGCCCGCTGACCCTCGCCTGGACAAGCCGGCGCCGGAGCCGCCCGCCTTCGACTACGTCGTCAACGCATCAGATGACCACACGGGCGATCGGGCTTGGTTGCGATGGCAACTCCAGAGCGCGTGGCTCGCGGGTCGCCGAGCGTGCACGGACTATCCGTTGCCGGCGCAGGCCGCGGCCACCGATACCGCGATCCGAACCCTGGAGTACGAGGCTGGCGCTCGAGACCAGGAGCTTGCCGATCTTCGCCTTCGAGTCGTCAAGCTGGAATCTGCCGCCGGGTTCGTGGTGCGACGGGCCGAATTGGCCACGAGCGAATCTCTTCGCGAGCGCATCGAGGCCTTGGGCAGGGCGCTCGATGATGCGCCGTGCTGTCTCGACTGTCCGCACCCGGTCGGATTCCACGACGATCAAGGACGGTGCACGACCCCCGGCTGCGAGTGCCCCAAGCTGAAGGACAGCCGAGCGGAGCACCCTTGGTTGGCTCCGAGGAGCATCGCTCAAGTCCGCGAGGAACTGCGGCGCGTCCACGCGAACAACTGGCACATGACCGGCCACTATGAGTACGCACGCGGATACGCGAATGGCCTGCATCGCGCCGTGTCGGAGATCGACAATGCGATCGCGCGGAACCCGCTACTGGCACAACAGGACGAGTTGTGTCGCGTTGCGCGAGAACTGATCGACGCCATCGCTGCGCCGAAAGGTCGGGACTTTCGGCATGCGTGGGAGGAGGCGTGCCTTCGCTTCTGCCGGTTCGGCGACGAGCCGACACTGCTTGCCGTGCTCCGTGCGGAGGAGCGGGAGGTGTGCGCCCTGATCGTCGAGCAGCAGGCATCGATCCGACGGATGCGCGCTCAGTCGATCGCTGACGACAGCGACCGAGCGGACGGCGAGGCACAATCCGATGACATCGCGCGCGAGGAGAGCGCCGCGGATCTGCTGGAGTACGTCGCGGCGCGAGTGAGGCAGCGGACAGAGACGGCACTCTCACCCGTGGTCGACTGGGCCTCGATGACCGCCGAGCAGGTGCATGAAGCAGTACAGGCACGCCCAACCGTCATGGGGCCATGGGGGAAGTGGACGTTCTCGACTGGCTGGTCTCGCCACGAGATGCACCCGATCGCGAAGGACGGCGCGTCGCAGCACATCGGAATCCAGCCGAGTACGCCGCGGCGCGTGTGGCTCGTCTCCGGGCTCGGCGAGTACGGCACGAGCATCGAGGCGCCAACGGAGGGAGACGCGTTCAGGGTCGCCAACGAGGGCGCGCTGGCGAAGGGGTGGAAGCTGATGGGGCCGAGCGTGCCGACCGGGTCCGCTGCCGAGGAGGGCTAAATGGGCGACATCTCGAGAGCCATCAACGTCATTCAGTCGATCGGCCCGGACGGAGTCTTGACCGTCAACCACCTCGTCCAGGCGTTCGCCGAGGCGAGGGCCGACGAGCGCAAGGCCGTCGAGCGGAAGTGGCTTGTTCGCTGTAGCGCGGATTGCGGCGGTGACTACGTCCTCGCGTTCGTGATGACGCACACCGTCCCCACCAGCGTCGAGTGGACGTCGAGCCAATCGCTCGCGCATCGCTTCGCCGACCGGAACGAGGCGTCGCGCCTCGCTTGCAACTACGCAGGGGCTCGCGTCATCAGGCTGGCGCCGCCGAAGAGGAGCGCGCCGCGATGAGGACGTGGCAAGGCGAACTTGCGGTGGTCGGTACCGTCCTTGGGGGCGTGCTTCTCGCGACACATGCACCGCTCGTCGAGGTGGTCGGCGCCGGCGCAGTCCTCGCTTCGTTCGCTCACGGGCAGGTCTCCGATCGACTCGCTGAGAAGGAGGCCGCCCGAGCGCGTCCGGAGGTGTACTGTCACGCGTGGGCGCGACGGTACTTCCTCGCGAAGGAAGCGCTCTGGCTCATCTACTTCGTGGCGAAGGGGGCGTGGTCGGCGCTCGTCGGCTGCGCCGTGTTCCTCGCCTATCCCGCGTGGCGCTCGTGGTGGCGTCGCCGATCTCCGATGGAGAGGAGCGCACGTTGACGCCGCTTCTCGTCCGGATGGGTTCGAGCGCCGGCCGCAGGTGCAGCGAGAAAAGCGCCGGGTGCTCTTCCCAAACGCCTTCGCGGTCGTCAGAGTCGATAAGCGGAGGCGGACGTTGATTCTGGTTGGGCTCGATCCGGGTTCTGCGAAGTCGGGCTGGTGCCGCGTGTCGGTCGCTCCGCCGACGCTGACCGGCGCGCGCCAGGTCACGTTTCTCGATGCGGGGACCGTCGAGAGCGCGCCCGACCACATCTTGGCGCTGCTCACGCGCGTTGATGCCGTCGCGGTCGAGAAGGTCGAGGGCTACGCTTTCGGCGGCACGGGGAAGGGTGGCGGCGTGGTGGCGGCTCTCATCGAGTCGTCCGGCGTCGGTCGAGGCATCTCCTGGCTGGCCCACTCGAAGGCGATCCCGTGCGTGGAGATGAGCGCCCTCGAGTGGCGGAAGACCGTCCTCGGTCAGCCGAGCGCGACGGACGCGACCATCAAGCGCGTCATCCCGAGCCTGATCCGAGGCTTCCCGAAGACCTCGAACGTCCACGTGCGCGACGCCGCGGGCGTCGCGCTGGGGACGGTGTGGGCGCGCCGCTGGTCGGGCGTCCGCGTCCGAGTTCAGCCGGCCGGGGCGCTGGCTGCTCCGGCGACATGTACTCGACGAAACGATCAGGGTCGGTCACACGTTACGTGAGCCACCGAGCGGGTCTCGGTGACGGAGGGTGCGGGCATGTTCGATCAGTACACGGGGTCCGTGACGGAGCTCGGGTGGCGCTTCCAACACGCTGAGCCGGCGATCGGGGTTCGCGCGCAGTCCTACGCGGACGGCGGCAGCGGCCGCGTCTTCGACTCCGCCGAGGAGGACGCTGACGACTTCTACATCCCGACCGCCAGCGCGCGCGCCCACCTCGGGAAGCGGACGAACCGTCACCGCTGGGCGGTCAACCGGCTGGCGAAGGTCGACGCCACCTTGGCCGAGCTCGCCGGCGTCCCCGGCGCGAACGACGAGCCGTTCCCGCACGCGCAGCTCCTCAAGCGCGCGTTCTCGCCCGCCGGGCGTGCCTCCCCCGCCCTCGCCAAGAAGTTCACGGTCTTCGACGACGGCCGCGGGCCCGGCGTCGGCATCACCGTCTGTCTTCTGGCGATTGCCGTCGACACGCCGGCCGCGCGCGAGGCCTTCTACGCCGACGACAAGGACCGCCGGCCCGAGGACACCGTTTCGTCCTGGCTCGAGCGCGTCCGTCTTCGCAAAGACAGCGTCCTCGACCACCTGTCGCGCGTCGCGCAGATAGCCGTCCTCCCGTCGCTTGCTGCCTACCACGAGGCCCGTGAGCGTCGGATCGGCGCCGAAAAGATTGTTCGCGGGCTCCACGAGGCGGAGCTCGCTGCCTACCGCGAGGAGAAGCGGCTCGAGCGCGAGGCGAAGGATCGCGCTCGGTTCGAGCGCCAGCTCGGCAGTGTCCACGCGACCCAGCACGAGGCGCTGCGCGCGCGCGTCGCGATGACGGGGTGACGGGCACCGGCCCGCAGCTGGGCCTCGGCTTCGGGCCGCCGCCGGGCGCGGACGCGCCCTCGAGGGCGGCGGCCGGTGGCCGCCCTGCGCCTTCGGCGCCGTCGCTCGTCACGGGCGAGCTCACGGAGATCCTGACGCCGCCGCAGGTCGCGAAGCGCGCAGGCTGGTCGCGGAAGCGAATGTGGGCGTACCTCGTCGAGCTCAACAGGCGCTACGACGGGCTCCTCCTCGTGAACGTCTCGCAGGGGAAGAAGCGCCCGCGGTGGACGGTGAGCATGCAGAGCCTGAAGCTCCTCAACGCCCCGTGGTTCCAGGACCCGGAGTCGCTGCAACGGCAGATCGACGAGCACGGCGCGAAGCTCGTGGAGCTCGAGGCGCGCCTCGTTTCCGCCGAGAAGACGCAGAAGTATCAGGGCGCGACGCTCGCCGCGCTGAAGCCGACGGGGACGTGATGGCGAAGCAGGCGACCCGCGACGTCATGCTCGTGATGCAGAACGGCGACCGGATCCACTCCGCCGTTCCCGTTCGCGTATGCACCGACACGGGCTTCGTGCGGTGGCCGGTGAGCGTAGAGCTCGAGGTCGAAGGCAAGCGACGCTCGTTCATCGGCGAGCCGAGGCCGGGCGGTCGCTTCCGCTACCACGAAGAGCCCTAACCGCCGCGCAGCCCCCATCCCCCGGTCGGCGTACGATCGCCTGGAATGCTTCACGAAAGCCCTTGGATGGGCCCGTGCGACCGGTGCCTCGGGAGCGAGTTCGTCACCGACGCAACGTCACGGGCCGACGGCGAGGAACGGCTGTGCGCTCTCGGATGGGAGGTCCGGCGGGACGGGCAGACGTGGTGCCTCGAGTGCTCCCGGACCGCCCGTGAGGTGAAGGCCGGTCCCGGACAGCGAAGGCGGCGCCGGCGGTGATCTCCGCCCGCCGCTCCCGGCGGCGGGCGGGCTCCCGCTCCCTCCGGGAAGAAAAGAGCGAGAGCGTGCGCGCGGCATTGGTTCGGGTTGTTCCCGTTAGTTCCCGAAAACGCCGCACACCTATATACGCGCTCGGACACGACGGGCGCCTCGACACGGTGCGGTTGCTTCGCCGCTGACCTCCAGCCCGAGGCGGACGGCGCCGGCACACGGAGAGGCAGCAGTAGGGCCATCCCGCGTCGGCGTCGTCCGCCCCTCCTTCCGAAAGCGATCGCATGCACGAGGCCGCTGCTGCCGCGTTCGAGCTCACGCCCGAGCCGGCCCCCGAGACCGAGCCCGCGCGGCCGCGATCGAAGGTCATCGCCTGCCGAGCGGTGCGCCTTGTCACGAAGGACGGGCAGCTCGTCGAGCTCGACACCGACGAGGTCGAGGTCTTCCCTATTGAGCGGAAGCGTGGATTCGCTGCGCTCTCGCCTGCGCAGCGCCGGCTCATTGGGGCGAAGGGCGGGTCGAGCGCGCAGGCGAAAGGCGGCTCCAATCGCTTCACGTCGGCCACGGCGAGCCTCGCTGGGAAGAAGGGCGGTCTTGCCCCTCACCGGCAACGGGGCCGCCTGAAGGCCAGCGCGACGCCCGACGAGGGGTGAGGGGACCTCCCCTCTGCAGCGCGGCCGAACCGCGCGGAATCAGGCAACGATGGCGAAACCCAAAGGGACCGAAACGACCGCGCTGGAACCGGCCGCGGAATGGGTCCCCATCGATCGGCTCATGCCGTGGGTGAAGAACCCCCGGAAGAACGACAAGGCCGTCGACGAGATCGTGGAGTCCATCCGGGTTTTCGGATTCGGAGCGCCGCTCCTGGCGCGCCGCGAGAACGGTGAGATCATCGCCGGCCACACGCGGATCAAGGCGGCGAAGAAGCTCGGGATGACGCGGCTCCCGGTCCGGTACATGGACCTGGACGAAGCCAAGGCGCACGCCCTCGCGATCGCCGACAACAAGCTCGGCGAGATCGCCAAGTGGGACGACGCCCTGGTTGCGGCGGCGATCGCCGAAATCCAAGCGGCGGGCGTTCCGCCGACGGTGACTGGATTCGCCGAGCGCGAGCTTCGGGCGCTCCTCGACGCCACCAGCAAGGGCGATGACGGCCCCGCCGTCGAAACGGCGCCCGAGAAGCTCCAGCGGAAATGGGCGACGGCGGTCGGCCAGACCTGGGTGATCCCGAGCAAGAACGTCCCGGGCGGCGTCCACCGACTTCGATGCGGGTCGTCGACGGAGCAGGCGGACGTCGATGTGGCCATGGCCGGCGAGCTCGCCGATGTGATGTGGACGGACCCTCCGTACGGGGTCGCCTACGTCGGCAAGACGGACGACGCGCTCCGCATCGAGAACGACGCCCAATCGCCGGAGCAGCTCCGCGCGTTCCTCGTCGCCTGCTTCGGCGCGGCGCGCCTGAAACCCGGTGCGGCCTGGTACATCTGCCACCCGGCGGGAAGCATCTCGCTCCAGTTCCGCCTGGCGGTAGATGCCGTCGGGTGGATCTATCGCCAGGGCCTCGTCTGGGTGAAGGACGCGCTCGTCCTCGGGCGGAGCGACTACCACTACAGGCACGAGCCGATCATCTTTGGCTACACGCCGACGCCGAAGGGGCGACGCGGCCGAGGCGGCGCGGGATGGCACGGCGGCAACGCCGAGACCTCGGTGTTCGAGGTGGACCGCCCAAAGGTGAACGAGCTTCATCCGACGATGAAGCCCGTCGAGCTCGTCGCGCAGATGCTCAGCAACTCGAGCGCACCGGGCGAGCTCGTGTACGAGCCGTTCTCATGCTCCGGAAGCACGATGCTCGCGAGCGAGACGACCGGACGTCTCTGCCGCGCGATCGAGCTTGATCCCAAATACGTCGCCGTCGCACTCGAACGGATGTCGGAAGTCGGCTGCCATGGGCAACTCAGCGAATCGTGACGCCCGACGGGCCGAGCGCGCCGAGAAGGCGCGGCGCGTCCTCGAGCTGCGAAAGGCCGGCGCGTCGTACGAGCAGGTCGCCGTCCAGGAGAAGCTCGCAAACCGGAGCGTCGCCTGGAAGCTGTGCCGTGCCGCGATTCGCGAGGTCGTCAAGGAGCCGGCGCAAGAGGTGCTCATCCTCGAGCTCGCACGGCTCGATGCGCTCCTTCTCGGCTGCTGGACGAAGGCGTCGAAGGGCGATCCGCAAGCCATCGACCGAGCACTCCGCATCATGGAGCGGCGGTCGGCCTACCTCGGTCTCGACCAGCCCCGCGGCCTGAAGGTCGAACTCGCCCGCGAGCTCGATGGCTTCATCGGTCGGCTTCGCGAGGAGTTCGACGACGATGTCTTCGAAAGGGTCCTCGCGCTCATTGCTGGCGAGTATGGCGCTCCGCCGACTCGAGCAGCTCCGAACAGCGAAGGCGCTGAAGAGGGCGAAGCAGGAAGCGGAGACGAGGAAGAACCTCCAGCCTCTGCCACCTGAGCACGACCGCTTCGCGGCCTACCGCAGCGACCCCGTCCGCTTCGCCATCGAGGTACTCGGCGTCTTTCTCTACCCGCGGCAGGAAGAGATCCTCCGCGCCATCGCGAACACGAAGAAGGGGCGCGTCGCCGTCCGCAGCGGCCATAAGTGCGGCAAGTCGATCGTCGCCGTCATCGCTGCGCTCTGGACGGTCTGCTGCTTTCCCAGGTCGCGCGTCGTCCTCACCGCGACGAGCGGTCATCAGGTTCGGAACGTTCTCTGGAAGGAGCTCCGGACCCGATATCGCGAGGCCAAGGTGCCGCTCGGCGGCGTCATGGCGAAGACGCCAGCTGGCGGATTCAAGTTCGAGGACGGGCGCGAGATCATCGGCCTGTCCGTCGACAAGACCGAGAACATCGCCGGCTACTCCGGGGCGAACGTTCTCTGGATCGTGGACGAGGCAAGCGGCGTCAACGAGTCGATCTTCGAGGCCATCGAAGGCAACGCCCAGAGCGGCGCCCGGATCGTCATCATCTCCAACCCGACGAAGACGGTCGGGTTCTTCTATGACGCCTTCCACACACGCGCGGCGGAGTGGGATCGGTTCAAGATCTCCGCCGAGGAGGCCGCGCCGTACGCCGACCGCATCCCCGGCCTCTCTCGGCCCGAGGAGATCGAGAAGAAGATCAAGCGGCTCGGTCGCGAGCATCCGATCGTTCGGGTCCGCGTCCTCGGGGAATTCCCGGGCACGAGCGAAAACACGATCGTGTCGCTGCACCTCGTCGAGCAGGCACACGAGCGTTGGATCGAAACCGTTACGCGCTCGCTCGCCGCGAACGGCGGAAACTTCGCACCGCAAGGCGCGGACGCGCCAGCCCAGCGGCGTTACCCGCTGTCGCTCCTCGCGACGTGCACCGGGACAGACCTCGGCGCGCTCGAGATCGGGGTCGACGCCGCGCGCTTCGGCGATGACAACTCGACGATCACGCCGCGTCGCGGAAAGTTCGTCTACCCACAGGTCATCCGCCACGGCCTCGACGGCGTCGAGCTCGCAGGCGCCGCGATCGCGACGGCGAAGCTGCTTCGCAAGCCGCACGAGAAGGTCACCTTCAAGGTCGACGGCATCGGCATCGGCGCGAGCTGCGTCGACCAGCTCCGAAAGGTCATCCGCGAGGAACCCGAGCTCCGAGGCTGGGAGATCCACGACATCAACGTGTCGAAGGTCTCGGACGACGAGGAGAAGTTCCCGAACCTGCGCTCGCAGCTATGGTTCGCGGTCTCCGAGTTCCTCGAGGAGGGCGGCACCCTTCCCCCGCCCGTCGACGAGCTCGACGAGGACGGCGCGCTCGACGCCGAGCTGATGGCGCCGATCTACAAGTTCGACCCGAAGGGGCGGCAGGTCGTCGAGTCGAAGGCCGACACGAAGAAGCGGATCAACCGCTCGCCCGACCGCGCCGACTCGCTCTCCCTCGCCATCTACGGCGGCGCCGCGGCCGCTCGCATCTACGTCCCCAAGCGCGCTGCCAACGGCGGCGGCTACCGCTTCGCCGGCGGCGGACGCGGCTACTGACCCACCACACCACACGGAGCAAGCCCATGAAGCTGACTCACGGCGACATCGCCGCCCAGGAAGTGTCCGAGCGCATCGGCGCGCCCGTCGCGAGCCTCACCGCGCTGAAGGCGACCCCGCCCGAGCTCCGCGTGAACGGACAGATCTTCCTCTGCATCGCGGATGGCTCGATCTGGCGCTTCCACTCGACCTCGGCGCTGACCGGCGAC
>CAYVDO010000274.1:0-11027 GCA_964450125.1 uncultured bacterium | reverse complement strand
CGGCCTCGGTTCAGCTCGCCGAGTCGACCAGCACTTCTTCGCCGAAGGCACCATCGTGGGTGGGGTCGTCGTTGACCGAGTTTCGCGCCCGCTGCACGCGGATGGGGCGTGCCCCGGCGGCGAGGGAGTCGCGGATGTCACCGTCCGAGTCGCCGTAGCTCACCTGTGCGTGAACCTGTTTGAAGGCGTCCACCTTGGGACCGCGGTCCGTGAAGATCACCGGCGCCATGCCTTTCAGGTCGAACGTTTTCGCGATGAGGTCGGTGAGCTTCTCGGATCCGGTCTTGACGCGCTTGGTGACGAAGTGAATGCGATCGCCGCGCGCTTTGTGGAGCTTGATGAGCTCGGCGCCGATCCACTTCTTGACGCTCCACTGATCGAGGTCGTTGTTCATCTTGTCCCAGAACTCGCGGAAGCGACGGCGGGCCTCGTCGTTCGGCAGGTCCGCTTCGCGCACCGGCGCGCCCGCTTTCACCACATTCGCCCCGTACGTCTGCGTGCCCCACTGGAAGCCCGGGCTGGTGAAGAGCACGGTGTCGTCGACGTCGAAGACCACATCGATCGGCGAGGGCGGGAGCGTGGCGGCGAGGGCGCTGAGGTCGGTCCAGCGGATGCCGTCGCAGCGACGCGCGGAGTGGTGGGCGCACGGCGCGGCGCGCTCGCCGTGGCAGGGTTCGTCGCCTTTCGCGTCGGGGGCGGGCTGGCCCGGCGCAGGGTCGCACGGCATCGACTCGGCGCCCTCGGCAGCGGGCGTGCTGCGATGATGCGGGCAGGGCGCGTCCGCGGCATGGCTGCATTGCTTCCCTTCGTGGGAGGCGCAGGGCGCGTCGTGCGACTCGCACGGCTCCGCGACAGCGCCAGGATGTGCCGCCATGCACGGGTGATCGCCACCGTGCATCGCATGCGGCGGAGGCGGAGCCATCGGCCCGTGGGGTGACATCGGGCCGCAGGCGGCGGCGCAAATCAGAGTCGCCAGCACTACGGCGGCGCGCGCAAGACGCAGTCCAGGGAATCCGTGGATCATGAGGGTCCTCGTCGGTCGAGCGGGATCGGCATGGGACGAAGCGAGACTGTCTCAGAAGCCCGCATGCGATCAACGGCGGGACGCGCGCGGGAGGTGGAGCGAGTGGGCGCGGATCGACGGCGAGTGGATCGGCGGTCGTTCGCCGGATGGTGAGCCGTCCGCGCCGCCCGTCAGCGCCGCATTAGCTCGGCGAGGGGAAGGCGTGCGCCGCGCTCGCTGCCGGTTTCGGCGGCGTGGGCTGCGTCGATCGCCAGCAACAACGTCGAGAGCGTCGTTTGATCCAGGACGCAGTCGGGATCGGCCGAAGCGACACCGCGCGTGGTGAAGTTCCGGAAGCACGTGCTCACGGTGGCGGCGCCACCCGGCTCGCGCTGCCGGATTGGTACGCCGTGCGATCGGCAGACCAGCGGGCGCACGTCGTAGATCGCGCAGCGGCCGTCGTCCTCGAGCGCGACGCAGCGCTCGGGATCGGAGTGCGACGCGCGTGCCGCCAGACGTGCTCGCGTGGCCGCGGACGTGCTCGCCAGGAACGCGCGGATGGGCGCCGCTTCCACCGCGGTGACGCTGAGCGCGACGTGACAGCAGTTGTGGCAACCGGAGCCGCACAGCATTTCGTTCGCATGCCGCGCCTGGACGCGAGCGAAGAACGCGTCCACCTTCGCCGTGAGCTCGCGGTAGCGATCGAGGGCGCTCACGTCGTCCTGGCGCCGAGCGCCGAGGCTCAGCCGATGAGCCGCGCGATCCCGAACGCGGCGGCGGCGGCGAGACCGCCGACCAAGAGCGTGTGCAGCGCACCTCGCCAGCGCTTGGTGCCGGCGAAATGCGCTTTCACCCAACCGAAGAGCACCAGCGCCAGCGCGGTGACCGCCGCCGAAGTCTCGAGTGCCGCGTCAGCCCCGCTCACGAAGAAGTAGGGCATGAGCGGGATCATGCCGCCGACCACGTAGGCGCTCCCGATGGTGAGCCCGCTGCGAAGCGCGCGTTTGGGGTCGGGCTTCTCGAGACCTAGCTCGAAGCGCATCATGAACTCGACCAGCGCATCGGGCCGCTTCATGAGCGACTTCACCACAACCCGGCTCTCATCGGGGTCGAGGCCGTAGCTCTCCAGGACCTCGACGACCTCCTTGGCTTCCTGGCCGGGCTTCTCCTGGACCTCCCAGACCTCGCGCGCTCGCTCGCTGGCGTAGTGCTCGGCGTCGCCGCGCGCGGCGAGATAACCACCCAGCCCCATGGCGATGGCGCCGGCGGCCACCTCGGCGAGGCCGGCGGTGATGACGATCTTGCTCGCTGCGACGGCCCCCGTGAGACCGGCCGCCAGCGCGAACGGCACGGTGAGGCCGTCGGCCATGCCGATCACCACGTCACGGACGACCTCACTGCCCTTGAAGTGGCGCTCGGTGTGGGGTGTCTGCGGCATCGCGAGGGTTTCCGGGAACGAGCGGCGAGGGCCAAGAGGCTCGGCATCGATGGCTCTGGACGGTGTTTAGCACACGTCCTTCGGCACGCAGCCCCCGCCGCCGGCCGAATGCCAACGTGTCGTGGGCGCGGTAGATGATGGCGCCGCGGGTCGAGCTTGCAGCGCTTCCGCCGGCATCGGGCGGCAGATCGGAGGAGCTTCAGGTGAGCGAGTCGAGCGCCGAGATCGAACTTCACGACGTGACCAAGAGCTACGCCAGCGCCCTCGAGGACGAGGCCGCTGCCGCGGGCTCGGAGGAAGCGATCGTTCACGCGCTTCGTGGGGTCTCGCTCACGGTGCGTGCAGGGGAGCAGGTGGCGATCGTGGGGCCATCCGGTTCCGGCAAGAGCACGCTGCTCAACCTGGTGGGCGCGCTCGATCGCGCTTCCACCGGGACGGTGCGGATTTGTGGGCAGGACCTGAGCCACCTCGACGACGGGGCGCTCACCGCGCTCCGGCGCGATCGCATCGGGTTCGTGTTTCAGTTCTTCAACCTGTTACCGACGCTGAGCGCCCTCGAGAACGTGATGCTGCCTGCACTCTTGGCCGGCGAGAAGCTCGCGGCGGTGCGCCCGCGGGCCGAGAAACGCCTCCAGGAAGTAGGCGTGGGTCACCGCCTCGGCCATCGACCGCACCAGCTCTCGGGTGGCGAGATGCAGCGCGTGGCGATCGCCCGCGCGCTGGTGAACGATCCACCACTGGTGCTCGCCGACGAGCCTACAGGCAATCTCGACACGCGCACCGGCGAAGCGGTGCTGAGTCTGCTCTTCGGCGCCGCCGGTGCGCGCCGCACCGTGGTGCTGATCACCCACGATCCGCGTATCGCAGCGCGGGCGAGTCGCGTCATCACGCTGCGCGACGGTGCGATCGTCGCCGACGAACGGACGGCAGCGTCATGACGGGCTTCCGGGCACTGCTTCGATTCGTCTCGCTCCGGCACCTCTTCACGCGTCCGGTGCGGACGTTGCTCACGTTGCTCGGGGTGGCGTTCGGTGTGGCGCTGGTGGTGGGCATGCGCGCCACCAACGCGTCGGTGCTGGCGGCGTTCGACGATCTTACCGATCGGGCCGCGGGCAAGGCGGACCTCGAGATCGTCGGCGACGACGCCGGCATCGACATGGGGCTCCTCGAGGAGCTCGACGAGCACCGCGATCTCGCCCAGCACTTCGCAGGCCGAGTCGAGCAAACCAGCTTCCTGCAAGGCACGAACGGCAAGTCGGGGCTCAAGGTCTTGGTGCTGGGCGTCGATTTCTTCGGGGATCTCGACTTCCTGCCCTTCAAGACGGCGAAAGGCCCGGACGTCTTCGACGACGCGATCGAGTTCGTGAGCTCACCGGGTGCCGTGCTGGTGAGCGAGACGCTGGCACGCGAGCAAGGCCTGGACGTGGGCTCGCCGATGCGCCTACGCACGTCGGAGGGCTTGCGCGAGTTCCACGTGTGGTCGGTACTCGCCGACGACGGCAAGACGCGCGCTTTCGGCGGTCAGGTGTTGATCCTCAATCTGGACGCAGCACAGGTCGGTTTCGTGCGCGGCACCAAGATCGATCGGATCGACGTCGAGCTGGCGCCGGGCATCACCCGCGACGACGGCAAGGCTCGGCTCCAGGCACTGGTGCGCGACCGAGCTCGCGTCGAGACGCCCTCCAAGCGCTCGGACCAGCTCGCACGCATGACCTCGAGCTTCCGCAACGGCATGGAGCTCACCGGCAGCATCGCGGTGCTGATCGGGATGTTCCTGATCTACAACGCGGTGGCGGTGTCGGTGGCGGAGCGGCGGCGCGAGATCGGAATCTTGCGCAGCGTCGGTGTCTCGCGGGCGCGGGTCGCCGGCGTGTTCCTCGCGGAAGCGGCGGTGCTGGGTGCCGTGGGCAGCGCTCTCGGCGTGCTCATCGGTCGGCTGCTGGCGGTGCGCATCGTGGGCGACTTCGCGCCCACCGTGTCGCGACTCTTCGAGAACATCTCGACGCCGCACGTGCGCGTGAGCCGCGAGCTCGCGGCGCTGGGCCTGGTGCTCGGCGTCGCGGCGACGCTCGGCGCGGCGTGGTTGCCGGCCCGCGAGGCGGCGCGGCTCCAGCCGGTGGAGACGTTGCGCCGCGACCTGCACGCCACTGGAGTGCGCCGCCGCTCGGTGCGGGGCCTGTTGCTGCTCTCGGCGTTGGGATTCGGTGTTGCGGCCGTGCTCTCGTTCCAGTCGAGCCTGCTCGCGGGTTTTGCCGCCGGGGTGCTGGTCTTTCTCGCAGGTGTGGCGCTCACGCCGGCGATCGTGTCGTGGCTCACGCCCGCGGCGGCGCAGCTGGCGCTGCGCTTCGTGGGACCGTCGGCGCGGCTCGGAGTGGAGAACGTCACCCGCGAGCTCGCGCGCAGCTCGGTCTCGGTGGGCGCCTTGATGCTCGCGGCGTGCTTGAGCGTCACGCTGTCGAGCTACACGTACTCGTACGAGAAGAGCTGCCTGGAGTGGGTCGAGCACGCCATTCCCGCGGACATGCTGGTGCACGCCGGCTCGCCCACGATCGACCGTGAGAGTGTCCCGTACTCGGCGAGCTGGCGAACGCTGGTCGCCGGCTTACCGGGCGTCGACGGCACCAACCTGATCCGCACCATCTCGATCCCGTGGCAGGACCTTCGGCTCGAGGCATTGCACCTCGACTCGTACGATTACTTCCGGCGCATGGAATCGAGCTCCTATCGCCGCGTCCTCGACGGGCCGCACCCCACGCCACGCGACGCCCTGATCGGTGAGCCGTCGGTGATGATCAGCGAGAACCTCGCGTGGAAGAAGAAGCTGAAGCCCGGTGACACCATCGATCTGCCGTCGCCCACGGGTACTCACACGTTCAAGATCCAGGCGGTGATCGTGGATTACTCGACCGACCAGGGCTGGCTGATGATGGATCGCCGCTGGGCCGTCGAGTTCTGGAAAGACGAGGCCGTCGAGGGCATGCACGTCTACGTGAAGCCCGGCGAGGACGTGGACGCCGTGGCGAGCAGGGTGCGCGCGGCGCTGGCGGAGGCGACCGGCGGTGATGGCGGGCTGTTCGTGACCACCTCCAAGGTCTTCAAGGAAGAGATCCGCCACGTGATCCGCCAGACGTTCGCGATCTCGAAGGCGAGCGAGGCCGTGGCGCTCCTGGTCGCGGTATTCGGCGTGGTGGGCACGATGCTCGCCGGGGTGCTGGCGCGCACCCGCGAGATCGGAGTGCTGCGCGCGATCGGTGCCAAGCGGCATCAGGTGGTGGCGAGCGTGGTCGCCGAGGCCGCGTGGCTGGGCTTCTGCGCGGCACTAGTCGGTGCGCTGGTCGCCGTGCCGTCGTCGCTGGTATTCGTGCAAGTGATCGGCGTGCAGGCGAGCGGCTGGCACGTGCCGTTTCGATATCCATGGCTCGCCGCGGCGCGCATGACGGTCAGCGTGATCACGCTCGCCGCCGCCGCGGGATTCGTGCCGGGCCTGCGCGCCGCGCGTCTCGTGGTCCAGGACGCGCTCGCGTACGAGTGAGCGATGCTCGCTTCAACTCATCGACGGAACGTCGATGTCGTGTGGGGCTTCGCCGCTGACGTGCTGATCCCACGTGCGGCGGAAGGCTTCTTCGAGGTGCGCGGTGAAGCGGCGCAAGTCGAAGAGGGGATTCGTGCCCAGCGCAGCGCCGAGCCGCGCGCGCAACGCCGCTAGCGCCTGTGGCTCGCGCGCCAGCGACACGGCGCAATCGACGTACGCGTCGTCGCTCGTGCACACGGTCTCGGGAGTCCCTGCGACCCGGCACAGGCTGGCGCCCATGCGTGCGAGGTAGGTCTCGCCCGGTCGGGTGATGACTGGGACCCCGCTTCCCAGCGCTCCGACCGCCGTGGCGCCCGCATTCCAGTGGAAGGTGTCGAGGAAGAGATCGGCGAGCCGGTAGCGGGCGAGATACTCGGGCTCGGGCGCCAGCCCGGAGAAACGGAGTCGCTCGGGATCGATGCCGCGCGCGTGGGCCTCGCGCCGCAGGTTCTCGCGCACGCCGCGCAAGCCACGGTCGTAGAGCCAGAGCACGCTCTCCGGCACACCCTCGAGGATGCGCATCCACGCACCGAACGCCTCTGGGCCGATCTTCACCGGGTGGTTGAAGCAGCAGAACACGAAAGCGTGGTCGGGGAGCCCCACCTCCGAACGTGTGAGCGGTTGCTCCGAGATCCGGAGCGGGGAGCTCGCGAGAAAGCAGTCCGGCAGGCGCACCACCGCTTCGTCGTAATGCTGGGCGAGGTCCGCGGGCAGCACGACGGCGTCGGCGATGAGGTAGGGCATGAACGAGGCGCCCATCGTGTCGAGGTAACCGAGCCAGTGGACCTGCACCGGCGCAGGACGAAGTGCCACGATCTCGGCGCGGGTGTGGGACGAGTAGCCACCCAGATCCACGAGAACGTCCACGCCGTCCGCTCGAATGCGGCGTGCCGCGGCGTCCGGTGACGCGCTCGAGAGGTCGACGAAGCGATCGAGACCACGCTCGATGTCGTGCCGCACGTCGTCGCGCGCGTCCACCAGCGAGTAGCCCACCACTTCGACGGCGTTGCGATCGTGGTGGCGAAAGAGATCGCGCAGCAGACGCCCGACGACGTGGCCGCGGAAATCCGGCGAGAGATAGCCGATCGTGAGCCGTGACTTTCGCGGTCGCGCGGGAGGTCGCCCCAACGCCGCGCGCGCGTCGCCGAGCATCCCTTCCAGCCGCTGGCTCGTGAGGCGCGCGGCTCGCAAGTGGAGCGCCGGCGGCATCGGGAAGCTGTTGAGGTGGAACGGCGGCAGCGGTGCGCTGCCGAGTTGCGTTCGGCCGAGCTTCTCGACCAGCGTGGGGATCGCAGCCAGAT
This sequence comes from uncultured bacterium, assembly GCA_964450125.1. Classification (GTDB taxonomy): domain Bacteria; phylum JADJOY01; class JADJOY01; order JADJOY01; family JADJOY01; genus JADJOY01. The sequence goes on along the minus strand of CAYVDO010000274.1, from coordinate 3,714 downwards.
CGGCGTCGCGTTGGCGCCAGTCGCAGAGATCGGCCCGAAGCCGCGCCAGCGAGAACGCGATTCCTGAGAGCGTGGGGTCGAGCTCGAGGGCTTTCTCGAAGAGCGGTAGCGCCTCTTCGGGCTCGTCTTCCTGGCGCAGCTCGGCGAGCCCGAGGTGCGCACGCGCGGAGCGGGGATCGAGCGCGAGCGCACGCCGATAGCACCGCTCGGCGTCGTGAACGCGGCGTTCGACGTGGTGAAGGATCTGCCCGAGCGCCAAGAGTGCTGGCACGTGCCGGGAGTCCACGTCGAGCGCGCGTCGGAGCGCATGCGTCGCGGCGCCATACGCTCCGATCGCGTGCTGTCCGAGCGCCAAGTCCATCCAAACTTCCGGGATCTTGGGCGCGGCACGGGTGGCCGCGACGAGGTGATGAAGGGCCTCGCTCGCGTGGCGCTCCGCGAGCAGCAGCTTGCCGAGGCTGCGATGCGCGAGCGCGAAGCGCGGATCGAGTCGCAGGGCGTCGCGGTAGGAGCTGGCCGCCGCCGCGCGTTCGCCGCGGAGCTCGAAGACGGCGCCCAGGTTGTGATGGCCTTCGACCCGACGAGGATCGATCTCGAGCAGCCGGCGGAAGCAGCGCTCCGCCTCGTCGTGTAGGCCGCGCGATGCGAGCACCTGGCCGAGGGTGTTCCAGCCCGGTGCGTGCTGCGGATGGAGCTCGGTGGCGCGGCGAAGATGGCCCTCGGCCGCATCGGCGTCACCCTTCGCCCGCGCGAGCCTGCCGAGGTTGAAGTGCGCGGGGGCGAGCTCCGGCGCCAGCCGCAGCGCTTCCCGAAACGCGCGCTCGGCGGCATCGCGCTGGCCGTCGGCGAGCAGCAGCTTGCCGAGGGTGTTGTGGTAGCCGGCATGCTGCGGTGCCACCGTGAGCGCCTTCCGAACCCAGTCGAGTCCTTGGCGCGCGTCCCCCGCTTTCGCAGCGAGTCGGCCGAGCATGTGGAGTGCGTCGGCGTGCGCAGGCGAGCGAGCGAGAACCTCGCGATGGTGGCGGATGGCCTCGTCGATGCGGCCGGCCTTCTCGCACGCGATGGCCCGCCGGAAGATCGCCTCGACGGGGTCGCTCTCGATCATCGCCGCGGAATCGAGCTTTGCCGCGCGTGCTCGTGCTCAGTCGCGCTCGGTGTCCGCGATTCGTGTGTCCGCGGACGCATCCGGTGTGCCGATGCCGACGATCCGATCGCGCCCCGAGCCATCGGCCGCCTCGAGGGTGACGATGCGCTGGATCTCGTCGCTCTTGAAGCCGAGCGCCTGGGGGCGCCGAAAGCCGGGGAGCACCTGCACGTCGTAGAGCTCGATCACCACACCGTGAAGCTCGAGCCAGTGGGCGTGGGCGCCGGTGGCGAGATCGATCACCACCAGGCCGCAGCGCGCCTCGGTGTCCTTGTCGCGCAGCCGCTCGTCGAGCGCAAGCCCGCGGAAGTGCTTCTCGCGACGCTGCTTCGAGAGCCCCACGATCGCGTGGTTGCCGTGGAACGCGAGCCCGCGCACGTAGCCGGGGCAAAATGAGACGGGCTCGAAGACGCCGCGCGCTCGGTCCACGTAACCCAGCTCGCCGGTGCCCGAGTTGAGGAGCCAGAGCTTCCCGGCGTGCACGCGTGGCGAATGCGGCATCGAAAGCCCTGCAGCCACGATCTCGTTGGTGCGCACGTCGATCACCACGCCGCCGTCGCCGCGCCGCTCGCGCCAGCCTTCGTAGACGTCGGAGCGGCTCACGGCCGTCATGTAGCGCGGCTCGCCGTCCTCCATCGCCAGGCCGTTCAAGTGGCAGCGGTCTTCCGCAGCGAGGGCGGACACGAACGGGGGCTTCCAGAGCGGCTTGAATCCGTAGCGTTCGCTCAGCGTCGCCAGGCAGCTCCACTGGGTGTTCGCGAACAGCACGCGTCCTGCGGAGTCGATGGCGACGTCGTGAACGTCGAGCGCGCCGGTGGTGTAGCCGGCCTGGGGAACGTAGAGCGCGTCGTAGCTGCGGTAGTGCTCACCCGGGGCGAGCACGTTCTCGAAGCGCCAGATTTGGTAGCGGGTGGCGAGGTGAAGTCGCTCGCGACTCGCCGCGAGCCCCATCGCGCGATCGAAGTGCCTCTCGAAGACCGAGAGCCCCTTCGGCCCCACGCCGATGAAGAAGATCCTGCAGGTCTGGTAGGTCGTGAAGACGAGCGAGCAGCGCTCGGCGATCAGCCAGAGCTGGAAGTCGCGTGAGCACGTGACTTCCAGCGGGGGCGACGCTGTCGTCGCCGGTGACCGCTCGATGTCCATCTGCGCACGCCCTCCGAAAAGCGCCGCGGCGGCGCCAGCGCCGAATCCGCGGTGCTCGCGAGATCTAGCTCGCGGATGGGGAGGGCGTCAGCTCGGCAACCGCTGCGAGCGCGGGCGCCGCGTGCGTCGCGTCCGGAACGCGGCCAGGGCGAGAGCGGATGCGGCGAGCCCGAACGTGGCAGCGGCGCCGGCATCCGTGCCGGCCACGCTGCCGCAGCCCGTGTCGGGAGTGGCCGCGTTGCAGTCATCGTCGAGGCCGTTGTTCTTCACCTCGGTCTTGCCCGGGTTCACGTTGGCGTTGGTGTCGAGGCAATCGACCTCTGCTGGATAGCCGTCGCCGTCGGCGTCCGTCTTGCCGTAGAGGTACGTGGAGCCCGTGAGCGGCAAGCCGTTGGCATCGGCAGCCACGGCGAGCCAGGTGCCGTCGGTGGCTACGGCGGCGGCGAAGTCCTCGTCGCTGGTGCCGTCCGAGGTGGTGATCTTGCGGAGCTGCGTCCAGGTCGGGCCGCTCTTGGTGAAGAGGTACGTGGCGCCGGTGTTGATGCCGCGGTCGTCGTCGCCGACGGAGCCCACCACCAGGAGACCATTGCGAAGTGCCAGCGCCGCGCCGAATCGGTCCTGCGCGCCTGCGTCCGCGGGGACGATCTTCTGGGCCTGTGCGTACGAGCCCGCGGACAGCTCGTAGGCGTAGACCGCCCCGGCGTTGTTGCCCTGGGTGGCGTCGCCCCAAGCGCTGACCACCAGCGACGTGCCGTCGAGCGCCACTCGCTCTCCGAAGAAGCGCCTCGCGGCGGCGTCGCTGGCGACGAGCTTCTGCGTCTGATTCCAGACGTTGCCGCTCTTCTGGAACACGTACACGGCGCCGGTGAAATTGCCTTGGCTTGGGTCGCCGGGTGCGCCGACCACGAGGGTGGAGCCCAGGATGTCCACGGAGGTGCCGAAGAGGTGAGTGGCAGCGCCGTCGGACGCCGTGAGCTTCTGCGTCTGCGTCCAAGTGCCGCTCACGTCGTCGAACACGTACACGGCACCGGAGCCGGGCCCTTGATCCGCCTTGCGCGCGGCACCCACCGCCACGGTGCTGCCGCTCACGGCGATCCACGAGCCGAAGTCGTCTTGCGCGGCGGGATCGTTCGGCAGCAATTGTTGCGTGGCCGCCCAGCTCGAGCCGCTCTTCTCGAACACGTACGCCGTAGCAGCGTTCGAGCCCAACGTGTTGAGCTGCGGCGTGGTGGACGCCACCAGTGTCGTACCCTCGAGGTCGAGCGCACCGAACCACTCACCGATCTGGATCGCGGGCGGCTGGAACTTCTGCGCCTGAGTCCACTTTCCGGCGCTCTGCGTGAACGCATAGAGCGAGCCGGGTCCCGACTGCGGAATGACCGCGCCCTTCGAGACGATCGCGTTGTTGCCGTCGATGGCGATCGCGA
>CAYVDO010000273.1:0-11034 GCA_964450125.1 uncultured bacterium | reverse complement strand
ACAGACCCCCGCCCCGAAAAAGGCGTGACTTTTTCGGGGCCCCACCCCCAAGTCGCCTCGCTTCGCTCGCGGCTCGCCCTCCGGCTCGCGGCGAGATGGACGGCGCGCGTGGTGACCGGGGCGCGGATCGTTCGGCGCGCCGCACGGGCCCGCGGGCGAGGGGTCGTCCCCCGCCGCAAACCGACGAGGCGCCGGCGAGCATCGCTCTCGTCGTCGACCGGTAAGCTGGATCCTCGGGGAGTGCGAATGCTGCTGTGATAATGTTTCGCGCCGATCCGTTGGTTCGTCGCGCGATTCCCCCACGCGCACGGGATCAGACCTGAGATGAGCGTATCGAGAATCCATCCTCGTCTGCAGCCGCGAGGCGTGTCACGGGCTAGCAGGCTGCTGAAGAAGGTACGCGCCAGAGGCGCGTCGACGAGCGCACCGGGTCGCCTGGGGGGAGGGGCCCTGTGAGCACGGCGGTTTTCGTGGGGCGGGAGGCTCTCGAGACCGCCGAGGAAACCTCGGGAGGCTCGGAAGACTTTCCCGTGCGAGTCGTTCAGCAGCCTGACGAATGGTCATTTACGATTCGGCGCGAGCTGTTCGTAGGGGCGGCCGCGAGGCGGCAACCAAGTGCCTTGCTTCGGCGGGCGGGCTTGCGCCCGCCCCTACGGGTTGGCGGTCGGGTCGATCCAAGTCGTGAAGGGTCATTCAGATCACGAGTGCCGCATGGGTGAGTCCCGGCTGACGCGCGTTCTCTATTTCGTCCCCGAGATCGCGATCTTCGTGTTCGTAGCGGTGTGCGTCGCCGCGGTGGCCCTCAAGCACGGGTCGCCCAAGGCGCTCCTCCCCACCGTTCCCATTTTCGTCGCCGCGATCCTCGCCATCGGGAAGGTGGCGAAGCGCCGGAGAGCCGCATGCTCCTGATGCTCCCGGCGACGCTCTGCCTTGCGGCACTGGTCGTCCACAGCCTGTTCTTCCGCTCGCTGCAGGCCACCAAGCTCTTCTTCTGCATCGCGCTCCCCGCCTCGGCGCTCTATGGAGGGCGCGATTTCTACGTCTTCGACGCCAAGATCCCCCACATCCTCGGCTTCCCGGTGATCCACGTCATCGGCTTCACCTTCGCGTTCTATTGCGCGTTCAGCCTGTCGGTTCACCTCTGTGAGCAGCACCAGGACGGCCGCCGTGTGGTGCCGTTCTTCCGCCTCCTGTGCGCGACGGTGTTCCTCACCAGCTTCGTGGGCATCGCCATCGAATACGTGAACTTCGAGGTCGGCTGGTGGACTTGGAAGGTGAAGACGAGCTGGCTGCAGATCTGGGGCGCGTGGGCGTGGCGGCCGTTCATGGCGTTCCCCCTCTTCCTGCAGTTCTTCGTGCCGCAACCCGCGGGATCGAAGAAGGGGCTCAAGCTCGCGATCGGCTGGATCGTGTTCGCGCTCCTGCTCTTCAATCTCATCGACATCCCACCGTTCTCGCGAGTCCTGCAGCAGGTGATCTTCTACGTGTGGTTCGCGCTGTTGCTGTCGGCTCGCCTGCGCAAGCCCCTGGTGCTTCTCGATGAGCTCGACTATCCGGCGCCCCGCCCGTTTCCGCGGACCGCGCGCGCCGTGGACGTGGCCGTCGCGCCGGGAGGCTGAGCGCGTGAGCTCCGCGACGCGGCTCGGCCGCGCCCTGCACGGCATCCCGGCGCTGATTGCGTATCTCTTCCTCTGCATCGTCGAGACCCTCGCCATCGGGGTCTTCATGTTCGTGGTGACGCTCTCGGCGAGCGGGCTCGTGTTCACGGCGCTGGCGATCGCGCTGGCGGTGCTCGCGCCGCCGCTCGCGGCTTGGAGAAGTCGGGTGATTCTTCGCGATCCACGCATGCCGGCCTTCGCGATGGTGGCGGTCGCGACGGTGGTGTGTGCGCTCATCCCCGCGCTCGACGGCCACGTGGCCGCGTTGCCGTTCGCGCTGGCTGCGGGGCTCGCGTTGCGCTGGGCGCGCAGCTATGCGCTTCGTCACGGCGGGCAGGTCGAGCCGCGCTGGGCGCCGGTGGCGTGGGTCGCCGGTGGTTACCTGGGCTCGTGGATGCTCACCAGCAACTTCTTGTTCCTGGTGCTGATCGCGCTGCTCGCGCTCCGAAGGCGGGTCTTCCAGGCGCTCGTGCGCCGCGAGCGGCATGGGTGGCTGCAGACGGGAATCGCGGTGGCGGGGGTGACCGCGTTCCTGGCCATCCCGACCACATTCCATCCCATGCCCGCCGAGTGCCTCGACGCGAAACGCCTGAGCAACCCGCCCAAGACGGTCGATCCCGGCACGCTGACGGTGGCGCTGCTCGGCGACTCGTCCACGGAAGCGATCCTGCTGCCGGGGACGATGAGCTACGGCGCGTTGCTCGAGGATCAGCTCAACGCGACGCATCCCGAGCAGCGCTACCGCGTGGTGAACTGTGCGTTCAGTGGTGCGGCCACCTCGCATCTCGCGGAACAGTTCGAGCACGCCGTCGCCTATCAGCCCGCGATCGTCACGATCTACATGGGTGACAACGACGAGTGGGCGCAGGGCTCGTACGAGCCGGAGCTCCTCAAGCCCCGCTACCGAGCGCACGTGGAGGACATCCTCGCGAAGTCGCGGGCACGCGGCATCCGCCCGATTCTCGTGACGCCGCCGTCGGGGCGCCCGTGGGGCATCCGCTGGATCCACGACATGCAGCAGCTCTCACTCGAGATCGGGCGCGAGCACGGCGTCGAGGTGGTGGACGCCGAGGGCGAGATCGGCTCGCGGCTCTTGCCGGCGCTCTACTTCGTCGCCGACCTCGGTCACCCCAACGCGCTCGGTCACGCGATCGTCGCGCGCATGCTCGCAACGCAGATCGCGTCCGGTACGCCGCCCGCGCGATGAGCCGTCCGCTGCCTCGCTCGCTCGCCGAAGCAGCGCGTCAGCCGCTCGCCGGGGCGAGCGCCGCGTCGACGTCGATCCGGAAGATGCCCGCGCTGCTGACGACGTAGATCGCGCCCGCGTCGAGCGTCAGGTTCTTCGGCTTGAGACCGACGAAGAGTCGTTGCCGGAGCGCACCCGAGGCGGGATCGAGAATCCACAGAAAGCCGAGATCGTCGAGGAGGTATGCCAGCCGCCGCGTGGCGTCGTAGCTCACCTGGCGCAGGAATGGGGTGAGGCGGCGCTCGTGGACGAGGCGGCCGCTCCAGTCGAAGATCTGCACGAGACCGAGAACGGTGGTGTCCACGATACGCTCGCCTGGGATCGTGAGGCCGCTCCACGATCCGCCGCGCCCCGTCATCGCCGGCGGCGTCGAGAGGATCTCGCGGGTGGACCCGGTGGCGAGCGTGTAGGACCACACCCGCAAGCCGCGATCCGCGGTGCGCGCCACCAGTAGCAGTGCGTCGTCCGTGAAGTCGAGGGAGCGTGCCGAATTGTTTGCGATGCCGGTGAGTGCATCGAGCTCGAGGTCCACGACGTGCTCGAAGCCGCCGGGGGCGATGCGATTCAGCACCGTCACCACCCGGTCGCGGCCGCTCACCAATGCCAGGTGGCGTCGCTGAGAGTCCGCGGTGAGAAGATCGTACGCGAACGGTTTCACGGGGATGGTGTGGGTGCTGCAGTCGACCGTGTCCACCACCAGCAACTCGCCATCGAGCGTCGGCGCGTAGCAGGTAGTCTGGTCGTCGGGATCGCACACCGGCTGATCACCACGCGCCGAGTGCGCGCGGAAGAACCGGCACTCGCGCACCACGCCGTCGCGTGCGATCCAGGCGCGTCCACCGTTGGTCTGGATCATGTGTCCGTCGCGGACGCGTGCGATGCCGCGCGCGCCGATGATCGGATCGAGCAGCAGGCGGCACCCTGGCTGGCGCAGCACCCACGCGGTTGCCCAGGGCGTGGCTGCGCCCTCGCCGTAGAACAAGAGCGCGGGCTCGAGGAAGAGGAGTGCGGCGGCGACGAGCGGCATCCGGCGCGTTCGCGGCTTCGTGCTCTCGGTCGCGGTGCGCGCGAAATAGACCGCAAAACAAGCGCCAATCGACACCAGCGAGCTTCCCAGGATCGTCCAGGTACGAGGCTTTCCTGGCGGGCACCCCGAGATCACCGCGACCACGACCGCGACGGCGAGCAACACGACGAATCGACGATGGGCGCCGCGCAACAATGCCGCCCATCCCAACACCAGGAACGTCGCGAGCATCAGGCCCGCGGGCACCCAGCACAGGAACACCAGCGCCAAGATCGCCGCGAGACCGAGACGAGCACCGCCCATGCGCCACGCGAAGCTCGGGCGACGGCGCTCGACGCTCGCAGCCACTCGGCCGAGCAGCGCGTAGCCGAGGGCGTGGCTGATCACCGCGAGGTAGCGGGCATGCGCTACCGACAAGAGCACCACCATCGCGACGAACACGATCGGTACGAGCAGTTCGAGGACGAGCTTCGCCGGCGCGAGCGCGTCGTCTGGTCGGTCGGCGCTCGGAACCACCGCAGGTGAACCCTGCCCGTACGAGGAGCTCTCTGCGATGTTCGAGCCTGCGTAAGGCGGCGGGATGCTGCGGTCCTTCATGTCAGCGCAGGTGCGCCTTGTAGTCGTTCGAATGGACGAAGAGGTCGTGCCAGACGATGGCGTTGAGGACGCACCACAACGCGCGTCCGTTGTCCTGACGCCGCGCGAGGTGGTCGTTCCAGAGCGTGCGCACGGTGTCGGGATCGAGGAATGGGACGCGCGCCACCGCGTCCCGCGCGAAGTAGCGCTCTCCGAGCGGGCGCAGCTCACGCAGAAACCACGCGGAGTGCGGCATCTCGAGGCCCATGTTCGAGCGCCGGTAGATCGCGTCGGGTACGTGTCCCTTCATCGCCTGCTTCTGGATGTAGCGCCGGGTGAGGCGACGGATCCGCAGCTCGGGAGGAACGGTGGCCATGAGCTCGAACAGCAGCCGGTCCATCCACGGAAACCGCGCTTCCACCGAGTGCGCCATGAACGTCCGGTCGTTCTTCACCATCAGATCGCCGATGAAGTAGTACTTGAGGTCGATCAGCGAGATGCGATTGAGCTCGTCCGGGAACGGATGCGCGTCGAAGCGCTCGCGAAAGAGCGTCGCCGTGGGCGGGACGTGCGCGCTCGCCGGCATCAGCGCACGCTGTTCGTCGGGCGCGAGGGCGTGGCGCCAGAAGTAGTGCGCCTCGGGCGTGCCCAGCTCCGCTCCCTCGGTGAAGCGCTTGGCCAGGAAGTCGAAGCTCAGCTTGCGATACGAGCACGGCAGCCGTCGTGCGCAGGCGCGCGCCAGATGGCGCACCGGCGCGGGCACCCAGTGGCGATAGAGCTTCCGGACCTGGAACGCGCCGTGGGTCTCGTAGGCGTTGAAGACCTCGTCTCCGCCCTCGCCGGAGAGCAGCACCGAGACGGTCTTGCGCGCTTCCTTGGCGAGCACGTACGAGGGAATCGCCGCGCCATCGCCGGTGGGCTCGTCTAGGAACGCCATGTGCTCGACCAGGTAGTCGAGCACATGCTCGGGGCCGAAGCGGATCTCGTGGTGGATCGGATGGGTCGCGTCCACCATGATCCGCTGGTAGGCGGACTCGTCGAAGCTCTCGTCGGCCATCGCGATGGAGTAGGTGTGGATCTCGCGATCGCCGACGATCTCGCGCGCCAGCGCGAGGATCGAGCTGGTGTCGAATCCGCCCGAGAGGGTGAGGCCGAGCGGCGCGTCCGAGACCAGGTTCCGCGCGACGCTGTCACGCATGGCGGTGTGGAGGGTCGGTACCAGGTCCTCTTCGCGAAGAGCCCGGTCGGGTGCGTAGCGAAGTGCGTAGTACTCGCGCTCGGCTGCGCGTCCTGCGGCGAGGTCGACCTCGATCAAGTGGCCGCCGTCGAGTTCGCGTACCTCCACGAACGGCGTGTGAGCGCCGGGCATGTAAGCGAGCCCGAAGAAGTGGAAGAACGCTTCTTCGTCCACCGTGCGCGAGAAATCCGGAATCTCGAGGAACGACTTGATCTCGGAGGCGAAGTAGAGCCGCTCGCTCGTCGTGCGCACGAAGAGCGGGCGCATGCCGAAGAAGTCGCGGACCACGTACGCCTTGCCGATGCGCCGATCTTGGATGCAGAGCGCGAACATGCCGCTCAGCTCGCCCAGGAACTCGATCCCGAGCTCGCGGTAGAGCGCGAGCACGACCTCGGTGTCGGAGCTGGTGCGAAAGCGGTGGCGTTCGTCGAGCCGGAAGCGGCTGCGGAGCTCGCGGAAGTTCGTCACCTCGCCGTTGTAAGCCAGGTGGACCTGGCCGTCGTCGCTCGACATCGGCAGGTTCGCGGCGTCCGAGAGGTCGAGGATCTTGAGCCGCGTGTTGCCGAGAATGCAGCGCGCGTCGCCCACGAACCCTGTGCTGTCCGGGCCGCGGTGGCGCAGCACGCGCGTCATCGCCTCGGCGGTCGCGCGGTCGCTCGGCTCGAGCGGCCGCCCGAGAGAGATCACGCCGGCGATGCCGCACATGTCGGAAGTGTCAGCGCGCGATCGAGTGGAAACGGAATGGGGGAGCGCCGCGAACGCCGACGATACACCGCGTGTGGGTGTCGGTCATCCCACGGAAGCAGTCCGCTGCGACCTGGATCGCGCCAGGCGAGTCGCCTTGGGGGTGGGCCCCGTCGCAGCTTGGCTGCGCCGGGCGGGGGGCTTGAAAAGCCCCCCGAGGAAAACGTTCACGGCCACCGCACGTCGTGCCGCCGCATCCAGCCGTCGAGGACGAAGATGGCCCACAGCGCGTGGGAGTGGTCGGCGCGGCGGGCGCGATGTTCCTCGAGCCAGTCGGCGACGACCGCCCGCGCGAGGTGCCCCCCTTCCCACGCAGGTGAATCCGTCAGGATGGCGTCCATCCGTCGCGCGAAGTCGCCGTGGAAGAGCTCGCCCATCGGCGCACCGAAACCGTGCTTGCGGCGGGTGACGATCGGCTGGGGAATCCGTCCCCGGGCAGCCCGTCTGAGGAGCCACTTGGTTTCGAGCCCCCGCACTTTGTACCGAGTGGGGAGACGGGCGGCCCACTCCACGAGATCGTTGGCGAGGTGCGGTGGGCGCACCTCGAGCCCGTGCGCCATGCCGGCTCGGTCCACTTTCGTGAGCACCGTGTTGGGCAAGTAAGTCGAGAGATCGAGGGCCAGACACGCGCTGAGCGGGTCGTCCCCATCGGTGGGAACGCTGAAACCGAGGGTGGGCGGGTCGCGATCGAAGCTCGGCATCAGGCGGCGAAGCTCCGGCAGGTCGATGCTCCCCATCCAGCGCAGGTGGCGACGCAGTCGGTCGTCTTCCCAGCGGAGCACGAACCGACGCAGCTTGAAGTCGAGCCCTTGGTAGCCGTGCCCCACGGGTAGCCGTGCGATCGCTGGCGCGACCACGTGGTTCCGGATCGCCGCAGGAACCGCGTGCCACAGCGGGGCCAGCCGGTGCGCCACGTAGCTCAGGTAGCCGCCCCAGAGCTCGTCGCCACCGTCGCCACCGAGCACCACCTTCACGGAGCGCGCCGCGGCCTCGGAGAGCAGGTAGGTGGGAACGTAGGAGGGATCGGCGAGCGGCTCGTCGAGCGAAGCGGCGATGCGCGGCAAGCTCTCGGCCCACGTGCCGCCGTCGAGCCGAACCTCGGTGTGATCGGACGCGATGGCCGCGGAGACCAGACGCGAGTACGCGCTCTCGTCGTACGAGGGATCGCTGAACGCGAGCGAGAACGTGCGCAGCTTCGCTCCGCCGCGCCGGCTTGCGGCGCTCGCGACCACGGCGGAATCGATCCCACCGCTCACGAAGAAGCCCACCGGCACATCGGCGACCTGGTAGTGCGTGACGGCGGCTACCAGGCGCTCCCAAGCCTCCTCGGCGAGCGAATTCGCGCTGCCCGCGTCCTCCCAGGGCTGGGGGACGGGAAGCCGCCAGAAGGGCCGTTGCTCGGCGAGCACGCCATCCTGCCAGATCAGGTAGTGACCGGGCCGGAGCTTGTACGCGCCGCGCAACAAGCTGCGCGGCGGCGCCGCGTGGTCGGCGAAGAAGTAGTCGGCGAGGGCGTCGAGATCGAGCTCGCGAGCAACGCCCGGATGCTGCAGCAGAGCGCTCAGCTCCGATGCGAAGACGACACCGCCGTCGGCGAGCGGTGCGTAATAGAGCGGCTTGATCCCCACGCGGTCGCGGGCGAGCACCAAACGCCGCCGACCGTCGTCCCAGGCGGCGAACGCGAACATCCCATCGAGGGCGGCGATCCCGTCGAGCCCGTGGGTGCGCAGGTGGGCGAGGAGGACCTCGGTGTCGGAGTGCGTCCGAAACCGCTGTCCCGCGGCGCTCAGCGCGGCGGCGAGCTCGCGGTGATTCACGATCTCGCCGTTGAAGGTCACGCACGAGGTGCCTGCTTCGTCGGCCAGCGGCTGCATGCCGCCCGCGACGTCGAGGATCGCGAGCCGCCGATTGCCGAGCGCGACGCGCCACGAGCCGACGGCTCGCGTCCAGATGCCCTCGCCGTCGGGTCCGCGGTGCGCGACCGCCGCCAACATCCGGGCGAGAACGTCCGGCACCTCGTCACGCACCACGTAGCCGACGACGCCGCACATCGGTCGAGAAGCCGCGATCGCTCAGTGCTGGCGGAAGCGCGCGGCTTCGGCCTGGGGGCGACCGCCGTGTCCAGCGATCGGGAGGCTGGGGACGGCGGTTCGGCACATTCGTCGCGTGCGAGTCAGTAGTACTGCCGGTGACAGCAGCGAGAGCAGAAGCGCTCGCTGTTGCCGTCGCGATGGATGCGCTGGCGGAAGGAGCGCAGCGGTGGCCCGTTCCAGATCGCGCGGAGGCTGTCGTGAAAGGCGTTGCCGACCACCACGTCGACCTCGTCGCACGGCGTGACGTCGCCGTTGGGGCGGATGAAGAGGTCGATCCACGGCAACACGCACTTGCGCGACGCGCCCGGGAACGACGGTTCCGAATAGTAGGCGCCCAGGTCCGCGCGGCGAACGCGCGGGAAGAAGAGCACCGGCAGGCCGTAGCGACGGCGCTCCACCTCCTCGACCTGCCGGACGAGGTCCTCGAGATCGTAGCGGCGGTCGTGAAGGAAGACCGTCTGCGAATGCTGGAACGTGAGCGAGCTCGCACGCGCGTGCTCGAAGCGGCGGGCGACGTCGTCGAGGCTGAGCCCGGCGCCCCACGGCAGGTCCACGGGACAGCTCAAGGAAATCTCGTAGCGCGGGCATCGTTCGTGCAGCGCGTTCAGCACGTCGTGGAAACGGTCGAAGTCGAGTGTATTCACCGACAGCACCAGTCGCTGCAGGCTGCGGCTGGGAGCCAGCTCGTCCACGAAGCGGTGGAGCTGCGCGCCGTTGGTGGTCAGCATCAGTCGATAGCCGCGATCGGTGTAGTGCTGGAACGTGCGGGCGAAGTCGGGATGGATCGTGGCCTCGCCGCCGAACAGGTAGACCGTCGGCTTCCACCGAAACGACGCGGACAGGTTGCGCTCGATCGCGCGGATGGCGTCGAAGCTCAGATCGGGAAGATCGGTGCGCCGGGACTGGTCTTGGTAGCAGAATGCGCACGAGAGATTGCAGCGATAGGTGAGCGCGAGCTCGACGAAGCGCGGTGCGAACGGCGCCCATCCATCCGCCCAGCGGATCGCGCCCAAGGCGCGACCGACCAGCGGATGGTTGGGGAGGTTCTGGAGCTCCTTGAGCTTCACCGCACGGGTAGCATGCGAAAGGAGTGGAGCGGCTCGCGGGCTCGAGGGGAGCCGTGGACGCGAGGGCGACTCGGAGGGACCGGGAGGCGCTCGGCTCGGGGGCTTCGCGGACGACGGCTGTGCGCTGGGAGGGGTGACACTCGGTCACCGTAGGGGTGCCGCGCCGGGGGTGTCAACCGGCGCATCCTGGAGGCGACGGTAGGCGTTTCGCACCAGCGTGCGAACGATGGCCGGATACGCGCGCGCGCTCCACACCGTGTTCGCGGCGTGAGCACATTCGAACGAGCACTTGCAGCGTGACGAGCGGATCCAGCCGGTCAGCGCGACGTTGGGTGGTCCGGCCAAGATCGCGCGAACGTCGTAGTCCGCGTCGCGCACGTTGCCGACGCTCTTCCCCAGCACTTCACACGGGAAGACCTCGCCGGTCTCACCGATGACGGCGAGCTTGCGTCCCGCGACGCACGGCACCGCGAAGCGCTCCTCGAACACCACCGCCTCGAAGAGCTCGTGAGACACGTCGTCGACGGCGCGCCACACACTGGACAACGCCCGTCGCTCCGTCCGCCGCGGGCGGTCCAGGATGAAGCGGCGCGCTTCGCGGTAGCGCTCGCGCGATCGGGGCACGAGTGCCGGATCGCGAAGCGCACCGCGTGCGTAGGTGATCGAGAGATTGTCGAGGTCGAATTCGAGGTCGAGCGTGCGCAGCGTTGCGACGATCCGGTCCTCGGTCCGCGCGGAGAACACGGTGTTCGCGTCGATCACCAGGTTCCGACGATGGCGTCGAATGCGGTCGATCGCCGCGTAGGTCGCGCGCAACCTCTCCCACGACCCGGGGGCGGAGCGCTCGGCGTCGTGCTGGTCGCCGATGCCGTCGATCGAGAGCACCAGCCGGAAATTGGAGCGCGGAAAGCGCGCGGTCAGCTCGTCGAAGAATCGCCCGGTGCGGTCCGTGAACCAGCCGTTGGACGGGATCGTCACCCAGCGGGCGTGACTGTGATGGAGCCAGATCGCGGCGATGTCGGGGATCTCGGCGCGGACGAACGGCTCGCCGCCCGTGAGCGAGAGCTGCGCCAGCGGGCCGAGCTTGGCGGCCACGCGCTCGATCTCGTCGACGGTGAGCTCGTCGGGCTTCGCACCCTTGGCGATTTCCGCGTGATAGAAGCAGAAATCGCAACTCAGGTTGCAGCGATTGGTGACGTAGAAGATCAGGTAGCCGAGCTGCCGCGGATCGCCGAGGGCGCGGAGCGTGCTCCCCGTCGACGGTGCGATCATTGTCAGGCCCTCGGGTGGGCGAACGCGTCACGCCGAGCAGGAGGGCGGCGGGCCGTTCGCATCGCGTAGGCGGCACAGCCGAGAGCAGCACCCGCGCAGATCACGCACGCGAAA
>CAYVDO010000272.1:0-11037 GCA_964450125.1 uncultured bacterium | reverse complement strand
GATGTTCTCGGGCTTCAGGTCGCGATGCACGATGCCCAGCCGATGCGCCGTACCCACCACGTCCGCTACCTGTTTCATGAGCCGGATCGTGCGTAGCTCGGGGAGCGTGCCCTCACGCCTGAGAAGCTCGGCGAGGTTCTCGCCGCGCACCAGCTCCATCACCATGTAGAGCGTGCCGTCGGTCATCTGCCCGAAGTCCAAAATCTGGACTGCGTGCGGATGGTGGATCTCACGCGCCTTCGCAACCTCGTCGCGAAAGCGCGCCACCGCGTGCGGATCGCTCATGCGACCCGAGTCGAGGATCTTGACCGCAACCTGCCGGAACGTACCGAGCACCGTCGCACGATAAACCGCGCTCGTGCCACCGTGGCCGATCTGCCGCTCCAGGCGATAGCGCCCGCCCAGCTCCATGCCCTCACGTGGATCGGGCAGAGTCAGGGAAACCCCGCAATGCGGGCAGGCCTCATCGCCGGGAACGAGCGGCCCGTCGCAGCTCGGGCACGATCGGCCCTCCGCATGAATCGCGCGGGCGTCGAGGTGGATCGTCGTGGACACGGGACCTGCGCGAGTCTACAGCGAGTCAGCGCCGCGGGACGATCCCGTCCTCACGGCACGCTTCGTCGCCCTCCATCGATTCGAGCGCGCAAGAAGGACGCAGGGCCGCGCTTCGTCGCGGCCGCAGGTTTCCACCCCTGCCCTTTTTTAGGCTAGGTCGCCGAATCCACGCCTCGGCCGCGTGCGATCAGCGTCGAGACGAGGAAAGTCAGGCTCAGCGCGAACAGCGCGCCCACGCTCACCAGCAGCGGGGCCAGCGGATCCTGCCACAGCGGCGGAGCCGTGCCCTCGCGGAACTGCAGCAAGGTGCCGACGCGCATCAACCGCGAGGCGCCGCCCAGCGAGATCGCGGTTTCCGCCACGAGCACCACGACGAAGAGCACCCATGCCCGCGTGGTGCGCCCTGCGCGCACGTCGCGATGGGCGAGCGCATAACCGCCGACGCACGCGGCGACGTAGATCCACGGCACCACCCACTTCAGCGTGGCCGCTTGCCCGGGCGCCATCGCCCACCAGTACATGACGCTCCAGTCCGGATACGCCCAGAAGAGAAAGAGCCCGAGCGGCGCGAAGCAAGCCGCGGCGAAGCCGAACGCCATCCCGAAGCTCTCGCACAGGAGAGCCGACTGCTTGGCCTGAATCTGGCGTGCCGCTGCGAGGGCCAGCCCCTGGCCGATGGCGAAGTTGATGAGCGTATCGATGGGTACGGTCACGAGCGTCTCCTCAGCGACAAGCGATGGTGCGAAGCTCGGCGCCGCCGATTGCAGCACGCGGCCGAGACTCGCGGCAACGGGAATCCACCGACCCCTCCATGACCACCTCGAACCTGCGGCGGGTGTGTGTCTTTTGCGGCTCGAGCCGCGGACGTCCCACGGCGTTCGCCGCTCGCGCCGAGGAGCTCGGGCGCAGGCTGGCCGGTGAAGGGCTCGAGCTGGTCTACGGCGGCGGAAACGTCGGGCTCATGGGCATCCTCGCCGATGCCGTGCTGGGGAATGGGGGGCGCGTCATCGGCGTGATCCCGCGCTCGCTGGTGGAGCGCGAGGTGGCGCATTTCGGCCTGAGCGAGCTTCGCGTCGTCGACTCGATGCACGAGCGCAAGCAGCTCATGCACGAGCTCGCCGATGCGTTCGTGGCGCTCCCGGGCGGTCTCGGCACCTTCGAAGAGCTCTTCGAGACGCTCACCTGGAGCCAGCTCGGGCTGCACGCGAAGCCGTGCGGGATCCTCGACGTCGAGGGCTATTTTCGGCCGCTGATCGAGCTCCTCGAGCATGCGGTCGCGAGCGAGCTTCTGGCGCCCGAGCATCGCGACGCGCTGCTGGTGGACACCGACGCCGCACGGCTCCTCGCGCGGCTGCGGACGCATCGCCCACCCAGCGTCGAGAAGTGGCTCGGCCGCGACGAGACGTGACGATGTTTCCTCGGGGGTCTGTTCCAGACCCCCGCCCATCGCGGCCAAGCCGCGATGGGGCCCACCCCCAAGGCGACTCGCTACGCTCGCGGCTCGCCGCTGGCTCGCGGAGAGATGGACGTCGAGCGGGGAGACCGGTGCGCGGGTCTGCCGTCGGGGCGCTCGATCGTGGGCTGTTCCAGACCCCCGACCCACGAAACGCGCGGTGCTCAAAGGGGCCCACCCCCGAGTCGACTCGCTGCACGCGTCGGCGCGCCTCGAGGCGCGTGGCGCTTTTTGCCGCCTGCTCAGCGCTGCCGGGGGGAGAGAGCGAGCATCGCGATCGCAGCGACGCCCAGCGCGCTGAGCGCCGCCGACCATCCCAGAATCCGCGGTCGGAACGCGAGCGCGACGACCCGCGTGCCGTCGGCGAGCGGCACCGCCCGCAAGCCCAGATCCGCGCGCACGACGGGCACGGGTTGCCCATCGCGGACGGCACGCCAACCGCTCGCGTAACTCTCGGCGAGCACCAGCCACGCGCCGGCGCGCGCGGCGCCTTCCGGGATCGAGACTTCGAGGGCGTTCCAACCGCGCTCGTCCACCACGCAGCGCACCGGCGCCGAAGTCGTGGCGCCATTCGCCGCTGCAACACCCGGCGCATCACGGGCGACGAGCACCACCTCGCGCCCCGGATCGAAGCCCGGCTCCGCGAGCGCCGCGCGTGCGGCCGCCCTGTCGGGTACGACCCGCGCCGCCGGGGCCACCCACGCGCGCCCCAACGGGTTCGAGCGTGCGAGCACGCGGACGGCACGCGGATCGTCGGGAGAGCGCTCCACCACCGCGTCGACGTCGAGTGCGTCCCAAAGTGGCGAGCGCAGCTCCTCGATCCGGAAACTCCGCGGATCGGGGCGCGCCTCGCCCAGCGGGCGACCGCTCGCCACCTCCATCAGATCGGCGAAGCCCTCCGCCATCCAGCGGCTGTTGCCGACCAGTGTGCGAATCCCGCGCGCCCGCGCCGTCGGACCCGAGACCGGCGCCTCGGCGTCCTCCCCGTGAGTGGCGAGCGGGACCACCCGTCCTGGCACCTCGACTCCTGGTGGAGGAGGCGCGCGTTCCTCCAGCCGGTCCCAGTACACGCGCCGGAAATCGTAGTGCGAGAGCGCGAGATCGACGGCGGTTACCGTGAGCACGACGATGTACGTCATCGCCCGCAGCTCGCGCCGGCGCGCGAGCCGTGAGAAACCCAGGAACGAGCCGCCCCACGCGAGCAGCACCACCGCAGCGCACGCGAGCCGACGCGGCGGCACCTGAAAATTCGCCACCGACTCGAGCGACTGGCCGGCGAAGCCGGCGAGCCCAGCGGGGTCGCGAGGATCGGCGGTACCGGGAAAGAACGCGATGCGCGGCCGCGCGTCGGCGGCGTAGAAAGGCAAGTTGCCGCGGAGCAAGAGCCCGACGACGACGAACGACAGCAACGAGCGCTGCACCACGCGCTCCACCCGAGTGGCATCCCGTACGCGCACCACGATCGCTTCCACGCCACGGGCGGCGAGCAAGCTGATCGCCAGCGCCGCGAAGAACACGTGCCGCTCCTGCCAGTTGATCTGCGACAAGAGCGGTAGCCCATAGAACGCGCGGCCGATGGCCGTCTGCGGTCCAGCGACGAGCACCAGCACGGCACCCAGCATCGCCACCAAACCGAGCACACCGCGTCGCGCACGCTCGTTGGAAAGCGCGGCCACCACTCCGATGGTCGCCAACACCACCGAGGTCGTGCCGAACGAGAACCCATTCACGGTGCGCGCCAGCAAGCTGAACGCCGTCGGAACGTCGTGGAATCGGTAGTACTCCGGCACGATCGCGAGACTACGCGTGGACTCGCGCGCGTAGCTCGCGACGGGCAACACGGCCACCGCCGCAGCCACGCTGCCCAAGGTCAACGCCGCAGCGCACGCGAGCAGACCGCGACGCACCGAAGTCCGCGCGTCGTACGCGTCGTCCCGCGACGCTCCCGCGAGCGTCGCCGCCCCCTCGAACACCACGTAGAGCCCCGCCAAGACCCCTCCCATGAGGACGTAGTCGGGATGCGTGCCCAGCAAGAACACGAACGCCACCGCGCCCGCCGCGGCGATCGCGCGGCGATCCGCCCGGCGCAGCGCTCGGTCGAGGGCTGCGAGGAGCCACGGGAACCAGGCCACGCCGGGCAGATAGTCGGTCTGCCCCTCGATGATGCGTTGGTAGTAGGTCTCGCCGGCGAGCAGATAGACGAGCGCCGCCACGAACGCCGAGCCCACGCTGCTCCCGAGCGCGCGTGCCGCCACGAAGAGTCCCACCACGCCGATCACGACATGCAGCGCGTCGTAGACCGCGAGCGCCCGAATCGGCGGCAACGACGCGGAGAGCCAGCTCGGCGGATAGAAGAGCAAGCTACGCGGATCGCCGAGAAGCGGGATGCCGCCGAACACCGTCGGGTCCCAGAGCGGGAACGTGCGCGCCGCGGCGGCGCGAGCGCGGAGCTCGAAGTACGGCAGGTGGAGCATCGTGTTGTCCGCACCCGGCGGGAACACGATCAGGCACACGCCCGCCGCGCCGGCGACGATCACCACCGCGGCAAGCGCGAGAGCGTCGCGAGCGCGCGACGAGATGGCCGTCGTCACGGGCGATCCTGGCCGCGCGGGTCGGTGCTCACGCGCCGCGCCCGCGCACCGAGCCGAAGCTCGTCGCCGCGGGCACACCATTCGAGCCACACGTTGGTGGTGGGCTCCGTCGAGCGATCGTCGAGGGTCACGTCGATGGCGCGGTCCCCGCAACCGACGCGTTCCACCGCCTCGACCAGCCGCAGCGGGCACGGCGCGCTCGCCTCCTCGTCACTGCACGCCACCGCTCCCGCCGACCCCTCCGCAGCCAACAGCCGATAGCTCTCCTCGACGGCGCGCGAGATTCGCGGCCATCGCGACTCGATCCGCGCCCGAACGGCGTACGCGAGCGGGACGCTCGCAAGCATCGCCAACCCCAGCGCCACTCGGGCGACGAGCCGGCGCGTCGACGGTCCCGAGGTCGCCCGCGGACCACGCGCGTCACACAGGAGCAGGGCTTGCCCGAACACGGTCGCGAGCAGCGTCGCCACGAGCACGTGCGCGCCCAGCGCATCGCCGATCGCCACGAGCGCTCCGACTCCCGCCTCCTGAAGCGCCATCGCCATCGCGGTGAGCCAAACCCACGCGTGAAACGGCAAGATCGCCACACACGCGATCCACGCGAACCCCGTCCAAGCCCAGGCCGCTCGCGGTCGCTGGCGACCGCAGTCCGCAACGTGGTCGACCTCGGATGCCGACGAGTCGCGTCCCATGTTTCGCCGCCCAACCGCCGGATGCCACCGCGTCAGCCGCTACGAGCGCGCCGCGGCGCGTGCTCGCCACTCGCGACGAATCGCGCGAAACGCGCCGCCTCCCGCAGGCCGACCTCGTTGGAGATGCAATCCAGCGCCTGCTGCGGCAGCCCCGCGTAACCCAGCGCACAACCGGCGATCTGGCCAGCGATCGACGCAATCGTGTCCGCATCGCCGCTCATGGCGGTGAAGACGGATAGCGGGCACGAAGCTCGCGGATCGGGAGCTGGCCGGGGGCGGCGGGCTCTTCACCCTCGACGAAGCCGTAAGTCATGCACGAGCCGAAGACCGGCCCCATGACACGGCTGATCGAGCCCTCGGCACCGAGCGCCATGCCGACGATTTGCGCCGCTTCGTAGCGGTCGCGGAAGGCCTGCACGAACGAAAGCAGCCGCGCCACGTCGATCGGCCCGCGGGCCATGGGACACACCTTGAAGATCGCGGCACCGAGCTGCTCGACGGCTTCTGCAGCGAGGGCGGCCAGCGCGTCGGCGGAGGGCGTGCCACGCACATCGTGATGAGAAACGATGGTTCCCCGTCCGTGCTCTCTGCAACGCGCGATCACGTGCTCGCGCAAGCCGCGCGACGCCAGCTCGACGTCGATCAGCTCTGCCTCGGCCACGATCGCGTCGAAGATCGGCCGACGCTCGTCGTCGGAGCGATGCCACTCGCCCAGCTCGGTGGCGAGCCGGATGGTGGCCACCAGCGGCAGCCCTGCCGCGGCGCGTGCCGCACGCAGCGCCGCGACGGCTCGCTCGGCATCGAGCGCTGGGTCGCGATCGAGCCGCACCTCGATCACGTCCGCGCCCTGCTCGCGAGCGCGGCGAGCACTGGCAGCCACGTCGGGCGCGGCCACCACCGCTACGATGCGCGGCTCGGCGCCCAGGACCAGCGCACCGAACTCAGCCGTGCGATCGGATCGGTACAGGCGAATCATCGAGCGACTCGGTCGCGAATGCCATCGCTGAGGGTGGCAAAGCACCGGCGGTGCTGCCGCGCGAACCCTCGGCGCGGCTCGACGCGAAGCTACCACGCTGACGATCGCGATAGAGGCCGAAGAGCACGCTCGACGAGCGTCGCGCGTCGAGTTGTCAGTTCGGCGCCTCGAGCGCCAGGGCCTCCTCGAGACAGGCGGCTGATGCCGCATCCGATCGAGCATCCTGAGAGCCGATTCGCGTAACGGTCTCCACGCTCGCATCCATCTCGCGGCGGGGCCGTCGAGGGACCGACGGCCCTCCAGCCGGTTCGGGCACCGGACTCCACGCGCGACTTCCACCCCGCCGCGAGCCGGAAGGCGGGCCGCGAGCGAAGCGACTAACCGAGCAACGTGCGCAGCTCGCTCTGGACCTCGCCCACGAAGCGCTCCACCGACTCGCCGCTGTTGCCATCGAGGCGTCCGAACTCGAGCCCGAAACCGGAAAGCTGCATCGCGCCGGCGACCGGCTCGCGGAGCACCACGAAGCGCACCACGGCATCGCCGGAGACGATAGCGGCGTCGGGCATTCGCAACCGGAACCGCACGCGCTCGCCGCTGGTGACGCTCGCGTCGCTCTGCACGAACGCGCCGCCTTGCCCGAGGTTGGTGACGCGCGCGTCCACGCTGCGCTCCGCGACGGCGCAGTTCACCGTCAGATTCGTGAAGACGCGTGCGAAGCGGCGTAGATCGCGTCCGCGGAAAAGCGCCTCGTTGATTCGGAAGATCAGCTCTTCGGGAAGCGCGTTGGCATCGACGGCGGCCTCGAGCCCGAGACCATAGAGCTCGCCGTCTTCGAGCTCGGCAAGACGCGTGATGGCGATCACGCCGATCTCGGCCAGCACCTTGTCGTGACGGAAGCGCTCCGCGAAGGCGGCGAAGGTGTCGCGCGCGCGGGTGGCATTCGCGATCAGGACCGCGGGGGCAATTCCGGAACGACACTCGGCGACGGCGGCGTCGTACGAGCCGCTGCGACGGACCTCGTAGCCGGAAAGCTCGAGCAGCCGACCGAGCTCCACACCTGCGAACGGCATGTCCTCGACCAGCACGATCCGCCCTGCGCTCGCTTCCATGGTGGGTCGCCCTCGTAGGTCGCCGATCAGTCTCCGACGTCGGCGCACCGGATTCACATGTACCACCGGCCGCCCGGCGCGGTGAAGTCGCAAGCGCTTCGCGTGCGGCGCAGCGCGCGCCGTGAGAAGCGTTGCCACCCCGTCGGCGGCGCGCGTACCCTCGGGCCACCATGGAAGCCCTGGAATCCGGCATCCACTCCACCGACCCCGAGTTCCAGGAGAACGCGGCGCATCATCGCGCCCTCGCCGGCGAGCTGGCGGCGCGTCTCGAGCGGGTTCGGCAGGGCGGAGGCGAGCGCGCCCAGAAGCGCCACGCCGAGCAAGGCAAGCTCTTCGTGCGCAAGCGCATCGATCGCCTCGTCGATCCCGGCTCGCCGTTCCTCGAGCTCTCGGCACTCGCGGCGTGGGGGCTCTACGACGGCGACGCGCCGGCGGCGGGGATCGTGACCGGCATCGGCATGGTCGCGGGGCGGCCGTGCCTGATCGTCGCCAACGACGCCACGGTCAAAGGCGGCACCTACTACCCGATGACGGTGAAGAAGCACCTGCGAGCCCAGCAGGTCGCCGCCGAGAGCCATCTGCCCTGCATCTACCTCGTCGATTCGGGCGGCGCGTTCCTGCCGATGCAAGACGAGGTCTTCCCGGACGTCGACGACTTCGGGCGCATCTTCTTCAACCAGGCGACCATGAGCGCCGCGGGGATTCCACAGATCGCCGCCGTGATGGGCTCGTGCACCGCGGGTGGCGCCTACGTGCCGGCGATGAGTGACGAAGCGGTGATCGTGAAGAACACCGGCACGATCTTCCTGGGCGGCCCGCCGCTGGTGAAGGCGGCCACGGGCGAGGACGTGACCGCCGAGGAGCTGGGCGGCGCCGACGTCCACACACGGCTCTCGGGCGTGGCGGATCACTTCGCCGTCGACGACGACCACGCCCTGGAGCTGGTTCGCGGCGTCCTGGAAACCGTACCCGCCCGTCCCCAGCCCAACGCGGACATCGCTCCCGTCGAGGAGCCGCTCTACGATCCGCGGGAGATCTACGGCGTCGTGCCCAAGAGCTTCAAGCAAAGCTACGACGTGCGCGAGGTGATCGCGCGGCTGGTCGATGGCAGCCGCTTTCGGGAGTTCAAGGCGCGCTACGGCACCACGCTCGTCACCGGCTTTGCGCGCATCCACGGCATCCTGGTCGGGATCGTCGCGAACAACGGCATCCTGTTCAGCGAATCGGCGCTCAAAGGTGCCCACTTCATCGAGCTCTGCACCGCTCGCGGCGTGCCCCTGCTCTTCCTCCAGAACATCACCGGCTTCATGGTCGGCAAGGAATACGAGCAAGGCGGCATCGCCAAGGACGGCGCCAAGATGGTGCACGCCGTCGCCAACGCCGCCGTGCCGAAGCTCACGGTGGTCATCGGCGGCTCGTTCGGCGCCGGCAATTACGGCATGTGCGGTCGCGCCTATTCGCCGCGCTTTCTCTGGATGTGGCCCAACGCGCGGATCAGCGTGATGGGCGGCGAGCAGGCTGCCAACGTGCTGCTCACCGTGAAGCGCGACCAGCTCGCGCGTGAGAAGAAGTCGGCGATGAGCGGCGAAGAGGAAGAGCGCTTCAAGGCGCCGATCACCGAGAAATACGAGGCGGAAGGCAGCCCCTACTACTCGACGGCGCGACTCTGGGACGACGGCATCCTCGATCCCGCGGATACCCGCGACGTCCTCGGCCTGGCCCTCGCCGTGACCATGAGCGCGCCGCTGCCCAAGACCCGCTACGGCGTGTTTCGGATGTAACCGCTCTCGATGCCTCCTTTCCGCAAGATCCTGATCGCCAATCGCGGCGAGATCGCCGTGCGCGTGATGCGCTCGTGCCGCGAGCTCGGCATCGCCACCGTCGCCGTCCACTCGGAAGCAGACCGCGATTCGTTGCACGTGCGCATGGCCGACGAGGCGGTCGAGATCGGCCCCGCGCCAGCGAGCGAGTCGTACCTGCGACGCGAGCGGATCCTGGACGCCGCGCGCCAAACCGGCGCGCAAGCCATCCATCCCGGTTACGGCTTCCTCTCGGAAAATCCCGACTTCGCCGACGCGGTTCGCGACGCGGGACTGATCTTCATCGGGCCGAGCGGCGACGCGATGCGCGCCATGGGACACAAGACCTCCGCGCGCGCCGCCATGGCGAAGGCCGGGGTGCCGATCGTCCCCGGCTACCAGGAAAGCCAGCAAGACGACGACCTCGTCGCCGCGGCCGAGCGCATCGGCTTTCCGGTCCTCGTCAAAGCAACCGCGGGTGGCGGCGGCAAGGGAATGCGCATCGTCCCCGTCGCTCGGGAGATTCGCGAGGCGATTGGCGGTGCCCGGCGCGAGGCGGCGCACGCGTTCGGTGACGACCGCATCTACCTGGAGAAGTACTTCCGCGGCGCACGGCACATCGAGTTCCAGGTGCTCGCCGATCGCCACGGTCACGTGGTCCACCTCTTCGAACGCGAGTGCTCGGTGCAGCGCCGCCACCAGAAGATCATCGAGGAGACACCCTCGCCCGCCGTCGACGACGAGCTGCGCACGCGCATGGGCGAAGCCGCGGTGGCCGCGGCGCGTGCGGTCCGCTACGAAAACGCCGGCACCATCGAGTTCCTCCTCGGCAACGAGCGCGACTTCTACTTCCTGGAGATGAACACGCGCTTGCAGGTGGAGCACCCGATCACCGAGATCGTGACCGGCAGGGATCTCGTGCAAGCGCAGCTTCGCATCGCCGCCGGCGAGCCCCTGCCCTTCGATCAAGCGCAGCTCTCGCAGCGTGGCCACGCGATCGAGTGCCGTGTCTACGCCGAAGATCCCGGTAACGGCTTCCTGCCGGACACCGGCCCGCTCTTCACCGTGGTCGAGCCCCGCGGTCCGGGCGTGCGCGTGGATTCGGGAGTGACGAGCGGCGATACCATCACCCACCACTACGATCCGATGATCGCCAAGCTCGTGGTGCAGGCCGAAGATCGTGCCAGTGCGATTCGCCGCATGGACCGGGCCCTCGCCGATTACGTGATCCTGGGCGTGACCACGAATCTCGCGTTCCTGCGCGACGTCCTCGCCCACGAGGTGTTCGGCCGCGGCGGAGCCACCACGCGCTTCATCGACGAGCACATGAGCGACTGGCGTCGCTCCGACGCACCGCTTCCCGACGGGGTGCTCGTCGCCGCGGCGCTCGCAGACGCGCTCGGCGCGAGTGGTGCCACGCTGGATGGCTCGTCGAGCACGAGCGCAGCCACCGATCCATGGGGGCCCTGGCGGCGCAGCGACGGCTTGCGCCTCGCGAACGGCACACGGAGCCGATCATGAGTGGTTTCCACTATCGGGCCGGCGATGGCGCTCCGCACCTGGTGGCGATCGAGCGCCACGGCGACGGCTGGCGCGCGGTGATCGACGGACGCGTTCACGACGTCACCGTGCGTCCCCACTCGGGCGGGCGGCTCGAGCTCACGATCGACGGCGTGCGGCGCTCGGCGCACGTCGCGACGGAGGGTGCGCGGCGCTGGGTCGCGGTCGGCGATCGCACTTTCCAGCTCGAGCGCATCGACGGCTCGCCGAAACGCCGCACGGGTAGCGGCAGCGAGAGCGGCCACGACGTGCTGGAAGCCACCATGCCGGGCCAGGTGCGTGCGGTTCTCGTGGATGCTGGC
>CAYVDO010000271.1:0-11081 GCA_964450125.1 uncultured bacterium | reverse complement strand
AGCTCGCGGAGCCGGCCTGCCAGCTCGTCGCGAACGCGCTCGACGGCGCGATCCAGGCGATCCTTGGGCGTCACGTAGTGGCTCCCTGGGAAGACCGCGACCTGCTCGAGGCGCTCGAGAACCGTGCCGCGCAGCGCATCGATCTTGGAGATGCGCTCCACCGTGTCTCCGAAGAGCTCGATCCGGACCGCCTGGTCGGATTCGTAGGCCGGAAAGATCTCGATCACGTCGCCGCGCACGCGGAACGTCCCGCGATGGAAGTCCACGTCGTTACGCACGTACTGCATGCCGACGAACCCGCGGAGAAGCTGCTCGCGCGGCACGTCGGTGCCGACGCGAACCTCCACCAGCATCTGCCGGTACGCTTCCGGGTCACCGATGCCGTAGATGCACGACACGCTGGCGACGACGATGACGTCCCGACGCGTGAGCACCGAACGAGTCGCCGAGTGGCGCAGCTTGTCGATCTCGTCGTTGATCGACGCGTCCTTCTCGATGTAGGTGTCGGTCGACGGAACGTAGGCTTCGGGCTGGTAGTAGTCGTAGTAACTGACGAAGTACTCCACGGCGTTGTGCGGGAACAGATCCCGCATCTCCGCGAAGAGCTGCGCCGCGAGCGTCTTGTTGGGCGCCATCACCAGCGCAGGGCGGCCGAGTTGGGCGATCACGTTCGCCATCGTGAAGGTCTTGCCCGAACCGGTCACTCCCAGCAGCACTTGGGCGTGCAGGCCCGAGCGAAAGCCCTCCACGAGCTCCGTGATCGCTGCGGGCTGATCTCCGCGCGGTTCGAGCTCGGTCTGGAGTCGGAACTGTGCCGGCGCCCCAGTGGCCGCGGTCGCTTCAGGCGTCACAGCGGCTCTCCGCCGCACCGTCGACGACGTCCCACTCCGTAACCCCGCCGGGGCGGTCTTCGAGCGCGACGCCTTTGGACGCGAGCTCGTCCCGGACCGCGTCGGCGTCGGCCCAACGCTTGTCGGCACGCGCTCGCGTCCGCGCTTCGAGGCGCGAGCGCACCCATTGGGCGTCGAGCCCGATGCGGCACACCCGCCGATCGCGGTCCCGTTCCAGCCAGTCCGGGGGAGTGGAGACGAACACGCCGAGCACGGCGCCGAGGCGGGCCAGCAAGGCGCGCCCAGCGAGCGCCGCGGCTCGCTGATCCGAGGCGTTCGCGACACGCGCTTGGTCTGCGATGCGATTGACCGCACGGACGCCGTCGAAGAGCACGCCGATGGCGCGAGCTGTATTGAAATCATCGTCCATCGCGTCGCGGAATTCGGCCTCGAGCCCTTCCCAAGACGAGACGCCAGATTCCTCATCGCGTGCGGCACCGCCTTTGGACTTGGCGGTCGTCCCCCAATCGCCGCGGTCGACGCGCGCCATGGTCGCGTAGCCGCGTGCCAACGCCTTGCGACTCTCCTCGATGCCCTCGAGCGAAAAATCGACCGGACTGCGGTAGTGCTGGCTCAACAAGAAGAGCCGGATCGTCTCGGCGTCGTGCAGGGACAAGAGATCGCGGATGGTCGAGAAGTTGCCGAGCGATTTGGACATCTTTTCCTGGTTCACACGGATCATGCCGTTGTGCATCCAGATGCGCGCGAATGTCGCACCCGAGGCCGCTTCGCTCTGGGCGATCTCGTTTTCGTGGTGCGGAAAGATCAGATCGCTGCCGCCACCGTGGATGTCGAACGGAAGTCCGAGCTGGGACGCAGCCATCGCCGAGCACTCGATGTGCCAGCCCGGGCGGCCCGGGCCCCAGGGACTGGGCCAGGCGGGCTCACCGGGCTTCACACTCTTCCACAGCGCGAAATCCTCGGGGGCACGCTTGCGCTCGTCGACATCCACGCGCGCACCCGCGCGCACTTGGTCCACGTCCTGCCCGGAGAGCCGCCCATACGCCGCGAACGCAGCCACGGAAAAGAACACGTCGCCCTCGACGGCGTACGCAGCACCGCGATCGATCAACTTCACGATGAGTGACTGCATGTCGGAGATGTGATCCGTCGCACGCGGCTCCACCGACGGCGGCAAGAGCCCGAGGTCGCGCATGTCGCGACCGTATTCGTCGGCGTAGCGACGTGCGA
The DNA here is from genome assembly GCA_964450125.1 of uncultured bacterium. Lineage (GTDB taxonomy): Bacteria > JADJOY01 > JADJOY01 > JADJOY01 > JADJOY01 > JADJOY01. The sequence goes on along the minus strand of CAYVDO010000271.1, from coordinate 9,000 downwards.
TCTCGTGCCACTCCAGCCCATCGCGCTGTGCCCGTTGAATGATCTTGTCGTCCACGTCGGTGAGGTTCCGAACCATCCGGACCTCGTATCCGAGGTATTGGAGATAGCGGCGCACCACGTCGAACGTGAGTGCCGAGCGCGCGTGGCCCAGATGGGCAGAGTCGTAGACGGTGGGCCCGCACACGTACATACGGACGCGTCCGGGCTCGATCGGAACGAACTCGTCCTTCGATCGGCTCAGTGTGCTGTAGATCTTGAGCGTCATGGGCCTTCTCCGCTGTGTCGTGGCGTGATGCCTCGGCGTCTCGCACCGAGCGCGGATTGCATCACCGGCCTGCGACGTGACCTGGGTGACACGCACCCAATCGTGCCGGACCAATTACGCAGAAGCGATCGTGCGAAACGCGAGCGCAACCGTGCCGAAACGTGCAAAAGCCGTGGCGCATCCCGCTCGCGCCGCGGCCCACGCCACACCCGAGGTCTGATCCGTCAGGACTTCTTGGGCTTGCTGGCGCCGCCGTTGCCGTTACCGCTACTCGACACGGCGGCTTCAGTCTTCGCGCGATTGCGGCTCGCCTTGGGTTCGCCTAGCACGCGGTCGAGATCGGCGAGAACGTCCGGCTCCTTCATGCCCTTGGCGATCGCGATCTCCTTGACCAGCAGATTGCGAGCGGTGTCGAGCATCTTGCGTTCTCCGAAGGAAAGATCCTTCTTCTTCCGCTTCAGCACGCACAGATCACGCAGCACCTCGGCGATCTCGAGCACCGAACCCGTCTTGATCTTTTCCGTGTACTCGCGATAGCGGCGATTCCACGTCTGTGTGTCGATCCGCAGATCCTGCTCACGCAGGATCTTGTAGATCTTCACCACCATCTTCTTGTCGATGACGCCCCGAAGACCCACGCTCTCGACGTTGTGGGTGGGGATCATGATCGTCATGTCGTTTTCGAGAATCCGCAGCATGTAGAACTTGAGGCGACTGCCCGCGATGTCCTTGGTCTCGATCGACTCGATCACACCAACGCCATGCGCCGGATAAACGGCTTTGTCCCCGACCCGAAACACCTGCTTGCTTTCGGTGGAACGCGCAGGAGTCGCCGGTTCAGGGCGGGGAACCTGAGGTGGCGGGCTCGCGGGGCGGCTCTTCGTGGCTCGGGCGTGTGCTGCCATGGGGGACGAGGTCCTTTCTAGGGCTGTGCGACAATCGTCGACACTCGGGTGCCCGCGCTCGTGTCTCGATACGGGACCCGCTGGACCACAGCGTAGGGTGGCCGACGGTCAACCGTTGCCGTCGCACCCCGTCGATCCCGTGTCTACTCTTCCCCTGCGAAACCGCAGAGGCTCGGCAATCGCCAAAGACGCGGAGGCGCTGACACAGCTTAGCGGAATTCGCACGCCTCGTCAACGGTTTTCTCCAGCGGTCCAGCTGACTTGCGACGACTCGAAGTCGGCTCGCGCTGCACGCGTCGATCGCCGTCGCCGCTTGGACCGCAGTCACCATCCGTCGATACTCGATCCGCCGGCGCTGGCAAGCCACGAACCGCGTTGCTTGTGGCGATCGATTTTGGTATCTCTTTGCCGTCCGGATACTTACGCCCGCTCGACTCGCGGAGGACGGCATGGGGTGGAATCACCTTCCAGTGTGGCTTTCGGCTCTCGCCATCGCGCTCTCAGGTTGCTCGAGTCCCTACGTGCATCGGATCGAGCCTGTCGAGACCACGCGCAAGTACCTGACGCAACAGGCGCGGCCGCCGATTCCTGCCTTCCGGCAAGTGGCCGTGCTGCCATTCGCCGACTACAGCGAGTTGACGTTCTTGCAGGATCGCGGCTACCCGGGCCAGTCAGTGATCGAGGCGGTCGCCGATCAGTTCGTCGCGCACAGCGTCTCGGTCGTGCCTCAGGAGGACGTCGACCGGGCGTTACTCGCGATGCGTGTGCTTCCGGATCTCGAGCAGCAGGGCGTGACCCCCGACCCACAAACGCTGCTCTACAACGGCCCACACACGTTCAATCACGAATTCGACCACCACGGTGACGCCTTCCGCGCAGCGCTACGCGACATGGGGTACAGCGAGGAGCTTGCGCTGCCCTTCTCCGCGAGCACACGCCAAGCGCGCCATGACGGCGCCCCCGACGCTGGCGTGACGACCGACGACATGGTGCGCGTCACGAACAAGGTGAAGACTCGCAACGTCTATGGGCTCACGGCCAATCAGCTCGTCGACCTAGGCCGTCAGCTCGGTGTCGATGCCGTCGTGCGCGGCCGGATCCTCGAGTACGGCCTCAAGAAAAACCCCACGGTGGACCCAGCGTACGGCCTGGGGATCCTCTCCAAGATCGCGATGGGCCTCGACTGGCTGCTGCTCGATTGGAAAGATGCAGGTGACTACGCGGCAGATGAACCGCGTGAGGAGGTTCGCCGCGACGTCGATTGGTCGCGGCCACGCCTCGGGGGCAATCCCATGGGCCCGATCGCGACGCTGGTCGGAGGCCCACCCAATCTAAAGAGCTCCGCGATCGTCCAGGTGCGCGTCTACGTACAGGACGCGCGGACCGGCGAGACGCTGTGGAGCAACCGTGCTGAGGTCGAGACGGCGCCGTTCTCGATCTTCCACTTCGACGACCAGCACCTCAAGAATCTCTTCGATGAAGCGACCGAGAAAGCCGTGGCCGAGGTGATGCAGTCCTTCTTCCACGGACGAGATCGCTGGGGGGAGATGCGAAGTAGCTGAGTTCCCCGCTCTGACTACCGCAACCGGTGCTCCGGCAGTCGCTCAAACCCAGACACGACAGCCGGTGTGCGTCGTGTAGACGTTCAGCGCGGCGCGACGGCGCTAGCCCCCCGAACCGCGCGCACATTTTCCGGCAATCTGCCCACATCCCAGATCCACATGCCGCTCGGCTTTCCGTCGACGTTGGCAATCTCCCCGAGGTAGCTTGAGCGCAGCTCGAGCACCGGACCCGAGCGCATCGCGAAGTCCATCGTCGAGCCAAACCGCGGTAGACCGCCGTTCGAGTCGCACAGCCCGTGCAGAAATGCGAGTGCGGGCGCAACGACGCGAGCGCGATAGTACGTCGTCGTGGCGGACGTCGATGGCACGCCGGCCCCCCCGGATCCCGCGCTCGACTGGCTAGCCGCGACCAGGCTCAGTCCACGGAGCCCCATCGCATCCAGACGCTTTCGGGCGTCGAACTGGCGTGAGATCTCGGCCGAGACAAGATTCGGCCCGGTGGCGCCGCCACGACCAGGCTCGATGCCATGCGCGACGCTGGCCGGGGACCCCGCTGCCAGAGCAAGCAAGGCGACGGAAGCACGGATCCGCTGCAACGAATTGCGACCTCCGTTCTCAGACATCGAGAAATCTCGGCAACGCATCGAACACGAAGCTCACGAACCCTTCGCGCGCCAACACCGCCGCGAGCTGAAGTGCGACGAGGACGAAGCTTCCGTTCGATGCAACAGCGACCCACGTCCACACGTCGTCCACGCGCCGCCTGAGCGCGAGTAGCCCCAGAACCAGTCCCGTAACGGCTGGAACGAAGCCCGCGATGAGCAGGTACGCGTGAAGCGTTGCCCACACCGCGGCGTCATGAACACCGCGAGCGCGGTCTGCCCGGCCGTCGAACCACCACGGCAGCACCACATGCCCAGCTCGGAGTAACGCGAGCGAAGCAACGAGCGTTAGGCCGATCGCATACGAGACGCGAACACCGCGGTCTGGGTGAGCCGCTGATACCACATCGGCTCCGGCCTAGACCTCGCCTTCAGGCAGCGGAAGCGCCGCTCGCCGCCGCGCTCGCAGGCTGGCCGGCCTTGGCCGACTCCTTGCGTTTCTTCTTCGCAACAGCTTCCCTGCGAGACTTCTCATTCGCCCCGAGAAACTGGACCATCGCCATCGGCGCTGCGTCGCCGGGCCGCACCCCGATCTTCACGATCCGTGTGTAGCCGCCCGGCCTGGAGCGATATCGCGGTGCCAGCTCCTCGAAGAGTTTCTTCGCGGTCGGCCGTCCGTGGATCCAACGCATTGCCTGACGCCGCGAATGCAACGTGTTCTTCTTGCCAAGAGTGATCAAGCGCTCGGCATACGGGCGAAGAGCCTTCGCCTTCGCGATCGTCGTGATCACGCGCTCGTGCTCGATCAGCGAGGTCGCGAGGTTCTTGAGCAGGGCGCGACGATGCGCTGCAGTACGGTTTAGCTTGGCAACGGTGTTTCGATGACGCATGGCTGCCTCGTGGCGACTCGGCTGGTGGATGTGACCGCAAGCAGCGGTCAGACCCGATCGGCTGCACCTTGCTGATCGCGCTCGCGCTTCATGCGCTCGATCTGGTCGCCGCTAGGGAAGTTCTCAAGGCGCATCCCGAGGCTGAGCCCCATGCTCTTTAGAACGGCCTTGATCTCGGCCAGGGACTTGCGGCCGAAATTCTTCGTACGCAACATCTCTTCCTCGGTTCGCTGCACCAGATCACCGACGTGCCGAATGTTGTCATTTTTCAAGCAATTCGCCGATCGAGCCGATAGCTCGAGCTCGTCGACGGAGCGGAACAAATGCTCGTTGAACTCGGTCAGGACCTGCACCGCGGCCGGTTCCGGCTCTTCGGACTCTTCAAAATTCACGAATATCGCTAGTTGCGACTGCAAGATCTTGGCGGCGTACGCAACGGCATCTTCCGGGCGAATGCTTCCATCGGTCCACACCTCGAGGATCAAGCGATTATAGTCGGTACGTTGTCCGACACGCGCGTTCGTTACGGTGTAGTTGACCCGACGAATTGGCGAAAAGATCGCGTCGATGGGGATGAAACCGATGGGCCGGTCCTCGTCTGCAGCCCCACGCTCCGCAGGCACGTAGCCTCTGCCGACGTCGATGGTCAGATCCATCCGCAGCCGCCCGTCTTCCGACAATGTGGCGATGTGCGCTTCAGGATTCAGGATCTCGACGTTGTGGTCGACCTGAATCTGGCCTGCGGTCACACGACCTGGCCCACGCACGTCGATCTTCCCGTGCCGTGGCCCATCACCATCAACCGAAAGGCGGACTTCCTTCAGGTTGAGAACGATGTCCGTCACATCCTCGACCACACCGAAGATCGTCGAGAACTCGTGGTCGACTCCTTCGATCTGCACGCCTGTGATGGCCGCGCCTTGCAGCGACGACAACAAGATCCGCCGCAAGCTGTTGCCAAGCGTGATTCCGAAGCCACGCTCGAGCGGTGCCGCGTAGAACTTGCCATACGTCGACGTCAGCGAATCGGCATCGTGCTCGAGTCGCTTAGGCCGGATCAGATCCTTCCAAGGTGCGTTCATTCGTCCTCTCCCTCCTCGTGCGCTGATCTCCGCGTACGGCGGAGGGTCGTCACTTGCTGTAGAGCTCGACTACCAGACGCTCGTGGATCTCGGGAGTCGTCAGGTCGTCACGCTTCGGCATCTCACGAACCTTGCCGCGAAACTGATCACGATCTAGCTCGAGCCAGGACGGCACTCCGCGGCGCACGACACTTTCGAGCGCTGACTGCACGCGCGTGAGCTTGCGACTGCCGCTGCGCACCTCGATCACGTCACCACTGCGAGTCAGGTACGAGGGGATGTTCACCTTACGTCCGTTGATCGCCACGTGACCGTGCCGCACCAGCTGACGGGCCTCGTTACGCGAACTCGCAAATCCCAACCGATAGGCGACGTTGTCGAGACGACGCTCGAGGAGCTGTAGAAGGTTTTCGCCGGTGATGCCCTTCATTCGATCCGCGCGGTAAAAATAGGAGCGGAACTGATCTTCCATCAGCCCGTAGACGCGCTTCACCTTCTGCTTCTCCCGGAGTTGGACCCCGTACTCCGAAAACTTGGGCCGCAGCTGCCCGTGCTGGCCCGGGGGATAATTGCGGCGGTCGATCGCGCACTTCTCGCTGTAGCAGCGGTCCCCCTTCAGGAACAAACGCGCGTTTTCCCGGCGGCAAAGCCGGCACACGGAACCTCGATAGCGAGCCAAAGCGAACCTCCTCCTTCGACTTCAGACCCGTCGGCGCTTCGGCTGACGGCAACCGTTGTGTGGGATCGGTGTGACATCCTTGATCAGGGTCACACCTACGCCCGTGGTCTGGATCGCGCGCAACGCTGCCTCGCGGCCGGCACCTGGTCCCTGCACGCGAATCTGCACAGTCTTGAGCCCCTGATCCTGTGCCTTGCGTATCGCTTCCTTGCAAGCAAGTTGCGCAGCAAACGGAGTGCTCTTCCGGGATCCCTTAAACCCTTCCGTACCCGCGCTCGCCCAGGACACGACGTTCCCCGTCGGATCCGTGACGGTGACGATGGTGTTGTTGAACGTCGAGCGAATGTGAACCACGCCAACTGGAACGACTTTCCGGACCTTCTTCTTCTTCGATCCGGCAGCCTTACTTGGACTCGTAGCCACTGGTCATCTCTCCCTATCGTTCAATCTTCGCACACGCGCCCCGCAACGAATCATCGCGGCTTGGGGCCCGTGCTACCGCGCCTAGGCCCCTTGCGAGTCCGCGAATTGGTCCGCGTCCGCTGTCCGCGCACCGGCAGGCCCTTGCGATGACGAAGTCCCCGGTAGCATCCCAGATCCATGAGACGCTTGATGTTCATCGAGACCTCGCGGCGCAGATCACCTTCGACCTGGAAACGCGTATCGATGATGCGTCGGATTCGAACGAGATCATCGTCGGTGAGGTCGTCGGACTTCTTATCGAAATCCACCTCCGCGGCGCCCAGGATCTTACGAGCCCGCGAGCGACCAACTCCAAAGATGTACGTGAGTGCGATCTCCGCGCGCTTGTTACGCGGTAGGTCTACGCCTGCAATTCGCGCCAAGTCTACGCCCTCCTCATCCCTGGCGCTGCTTGTGCCGAGGGTTTTCGCAGATCACTCGGACAACTCCCTTGCGCCGAAGGACCTTGCATTTCGAACAGATTTTCTTGACAGATGCTCGTACCTTCATGTCGCTCTCTCGCCAGTCGCGATTCACCCGGCCGATCGAATCCCTCAGATGTTGATCGCCTCGTGCTGCCGCCCACGCATCTGCTCGACTCGGCCGGCAAGTTGCTGAAAAACCTCGTCCGGGCTGCCGTCAGCCCGAATGCGATCCAACGCACCCGCGCGCCTATAGTGTTCCGTCAGCGGCTCCGTCTGTGCCTTGTAGACCGCCAGGCGCGCTCGAATCGTATCCTCGCGATCGTCCGAGCGTTGAACGAGACCCGCGCCACATCGTGTGCACTTTCCGTCGTATCCCAATCCAGTATCGATGTGATAGGGCTTCCCACAGTTCCCGCAGACCCTTCGTCCGCTGAGGCGTCTCACGACCACCTCGTCGTCGACGTCGAGCAACAAGCATCGATCGACAGGGCCATGGCGACTCGCAGCAAGCATCTTGTCGAGCGTTTCGGCCTGGCTCACCGTCCTCGGGAATCCGTCAAGAATGAACCCCTGTAAGCAATCCGGTCGACTCAGTCGCTCCTCGACCAGTCCAATTACGACCTCGTCGGGAACCAGCTCACCTCGATCCAGATACGGTCTCGCGCTTGCGCCCAATGCCGAGCCAGAGTCCACCGCGGCGCGAAGGATGTCGCCAGTAGCGATCCGGGGCACGCACAGAACCGCCGCGAGCCGCTCGCCTTGCGTACCCTTACCAGCACCTGGTGGGCCAACCAAGATCAGCTTCATAGGCTTCCGTAACCTGCTTCACCTCCGACCGCGGAAACGACCCCCGCCGCCGGCACCCGACAGGAATCCATCGTAACTGCGCGTGATCAAATGTGTTTCGACCTGCGCCAAGGTGTCCATTCCAACCCCGACCACGATGAGAAGCGACGTACCGCCGAAGCCGAAAGGTACGTGAAAATAGCCGTAAAACACTGAAGGCAGGACGCAGACTGCGGCGAGATACAAGCCGCCAACCAACGTCAGGCGTCCCAGCACTCGGTTGAGGTACTCAGCCGTCTTCTTTCCGGGTCGAATCCCGGGAATGTAACCACCGTACCGCCGCATGTCATCTGCCACCTTGTCTGGGTCAAACTGGATGGCCGCGTAGAAGTACGCGAAGAAGATGATGAGCAGCACGTACGCAGTGTTGTACGCCCACCCCTGACGGTTCATGTTGTCTACGAACAATTCGAGCGTTGGATGCTCAGCAACGAAATCCTTCGGAATGAACTGCAACATGGTCACGGGAAACATCAGCAAACTCGACGCGAAGATCGGCGGAATCACGCCCGTCACGTTGAGCTTGAGCGGCAGATAGGTCGATTGAGCCCCATACATTCGCCTTCCGACGACGCGCTTCGCGTACTGCACGGGCACGCGACGGTGAGCTCTCTCGAAGTAAACGATCAATCCAACGACCACGATCATGAACGCGAGGAGAATCAACACCCCGAAGAGCGGCAGCTCCCTCGTCTCCATCAGCGCGACGATGTTGCCCAGGGCCTGCGGCAAACGAGCAACAATACCAGCATAAATGACTAGGGATATGCCGTTGCCGATCCCGCGCTCCGTGATCTGCTCTCCGAGCCACATCAAGAAAACCGTACCAGAGCAAAGCGTGATCATCGTGATCAGCTTGAAGCCAATGCCGGGATGCAGCACGACGGATCCGAGCCCACCTTCTCCCTGAATGCTCTGAATCCACGCAGAAATGCCGAACGCCTGCACCATGCTCAACGGAACGGTGGCATACCGCGTGTACTGGTTGATTCGCCGCCGCCCCGCTTCGCCTTCCTTCTGGAGCTTCTCCAGACTGGGAATGACGACCGTCAAAAGCTGCAGAATGATCGATGCGCTGATGTACGGCATGATGCCGAGCGCGAAGACGGAAAACCGCTCGAGAGCACCGCCGGTGAAGAGATTGAACAGTCCGAAGACGTTCGTCTCTTGGCTCTGAAAGAATCGCTCCAACTCGGGGCCGTTGATTCCGGGTACAGGTACATGCACACCGAACCGATACACGGCCAGCAATACCACAGTCCACCAGAGCCGCCGCTTCAGC
>CAYVDO010000270.1:0-11109 GCA_964450125.1 uncultured bacterium | reverse complement strand
TCGTCGCCGACTTCGAGGCCGGCCGCACGAACGCTCTAGGTGGATCGTTCGGTGCGTTCCAGAACGGCGGTGCGGTGGTCACCGAGTCTGTGGTCCCTGGTGCCGGCTCCGGCAGCTCGGGAGGTTGGGTGGTCGAGGGCAGCACCGTGAGTCCGGATGCAGTGGGCGGCGTCTTCCAGCAGTTGCTCGCGCTCGATGCACGCCCGTTCGCGCAGGTGGCGTTGATCGCCAAGCGCGATGCCTTCGAGTCCTCACGCTCGTTCGCTGTCGAGCTCAAGCGCGGCGCGGGCGAGGACCGCACCGTCGCCCGGGCGATCGTGAGCGACCTGCCAGAACGCTTCCACGAGGTCCGGATCCCGCTCTCGCACTTCCAAGGTGACGGTGGTCTTGCCGATCTCTCGGATCTCACGGAGCTCACCGTGGTCTTCGACGCAGCGTCCACCACGAGCTGTCTCGAGAGCTATACCTTCGACGACGTCCGGTTCATCGCCGATACCGCGCCGGGCGAACCGCCTCCAGCGGACCCGGAGATCCTCGTCGCGGACTTCGCCAGCGGCCGCGTGAACAACCTCGGTCAGACGTTCGGGGCGTTCACCTCGAGCGATCCCTTTCCCAACGGTGTGGCATCCGAGCGAGTTCTCGACGGGTCGGGTCGCGATTGCTCGACCGCCTGGGAGATCAGCTACGACATTTCCGAGCCGGGCTCTTTCGCCGGTACGTTCATGTTCCTCGGCGGCCTAGACGCAAGGGCCTACCGCTCGCTGGTCTTCGGGGTACGTGGCTCGAGCCCCAGCTTCTCGTCGAGCTTCCGCATCGAGCTCAAGTCCGGAAGCGGACCCAGCCAGTTCGTCGAATCGGCACCGGTTCACGACGTGACGGCCGACTGGAGAGAGGTGGCGATCGACCTGCGCTCACTCGGTGCCCTAGACCTCGCCGACCTGACCGAGCTCACCTTCGTCTTCGATGCAAACGGCACCACCCAGAACCGAGGCACCTACAGGGTCGACTCGATCCGGCTCGTGCTGTGATCGGAGCGCGGCTCGCCGGGCCTTTCTACAGCGATCGCGTGGGTGGTTGTTCCGTAGAGGAGGAAAGGGGCGTCGCTCGGCGGGAGGTCGGCAGCCCAGCACCCCCGAGCGTCGGCCTCCTGCGGAAGAAACTCGAACTCACTGGGGTCGTGCCCGTGCGCCCACACGATCACCTTCTCGCTGGGGCACAAGTCCTGGACGGTGGCCTTCTTGGTGCCATCTGTCGTATGAATTTCGATGCCGTACTGCACGAAACGCATCTCGAACGCGAGGAACAGAAGCTTGCACGCCTCCAAGCAGAGGTCGGTCGGCCAAACCGGGTATGTGTGAGATGAGCCGCGTCCTTGAAGTAATCGATCCTCTAGCTCCGCTTGGGTCTCCTTCTTCTTTCGGTGATCAAAAACCTGAACGACCAATTGAGCAGCTTGGTCGTCCGTCAGTTTCGCTCCTCGTTCGAGTGTATAGACGAACGGATGCGTCTTTTCTTTGCCCGGGTGAGTGCAAACACCCGACAAGAAGAGCGGCTCCATTACATGATCCCACTCGCTACCATCCAAGCAGTTTCTCATGTCCCTTTCGGTGATCTCCCCGGCGAAGCGCACCTTATAGGCCGCGAATGCCAGATCCTTCACCCAGCGCCCCTCCCTCTCTTTGGGTCCTTTCCCAGGCGGGTGCTTGTCGACGAGACCGAGCCGCTTTCGAGCGTCACGACACAAGGGGCACAGCCTCTCGTCGCCCCGCGATCCTTTGGACTGAGGAACGGGCACGTTAACCGCGCGCCCTGACTCGGTGCTCGCAGGGTCGTCGCTAGCGCCGCCGAGCACACTCCCGAGGGAGCGCGCGGCTCGCTCAATGGCTTCCGCTCCAATGTGAATCGTGTCGGAGGGTATCTCGCGCTCAAATGCCGCGAGCGTGGCGGAAGCCGCGCGTGCCACGACGTTCTGCAAATCGCGCACGTTTCCTTCCCAAGGCCACGCTCTTTCGCGCAGCTTCTCTCGGCCAGTCTCCGTGATCTCGAGCTTGGCGCCTGCCGGGAGGCTTGCCGCTTCGCGAAGCACACGCTGGTGTTTGTCGAGCCAGTGGACCGCGACTTCCGGAATGTCGGAGCGACGAGCGCGCAACGGGTCGAGTCGGATCTCCAGGGAGGCCAGGCGTGTGTATAGGTCGGGCAGAAGGCGTCCATTGCGGACCTCCGCCGCCAAATCGGTGCGGTTGGTGCCGGCGATGAGCCGAACCCTCGTGGGTACCACGAGGTCGGGCGCACCCATCGGCGAGACGACTTGCTCCTCGAGTACCCGAAGAAGCTTGGCCTGCACGGTGCGTGGAATCCAGTGAATCTCGTCTAGGAAGAGCGTCCCACCGTCCGCAAGCATCAGCGCGCCAGGCCGCGACCAGTGGGCACCGGTGAAAGCGCCGGCGACGTAGCCAAAAAGGTCCGCATACGCCCGCTCTTCTTCCAACAACGCGCCGTTGAGCACTACGAATGGGGCTTGCGGATTCAACTCTCGGAACCACTTCTCGTGTATCGATCGCGCGAGAAGTTCCTTTCCCGCGCCTGTCTCGCCGACGAGGAACACGCGCTGATGCCATTTCGCCCGCTCTAAATCCAGATGCAACAGTCTGCGCATTTGCTCCCCGTGCATCTCGGGTGCCGAGTCGAGCGGGGTCTGGCGGATTCGAGCTGCCCACAAGAAGGCCAGGATCGATCCGATCTGTCGCTGCCGAGCCCGTTGTAAGGTAGTTATTTGGTGGACGACCTGACGCCAGACCTCACCGGTTCGCTCCTCTGGGCCGTTGAGCACGATGTAATGCCTGCGCATCCGTTCATCCCGATCGAGATGCGAGTGATCGTAGTTGAAACCCTCGAAAGACAATGGTTTGAAGAACGGACCAACATTTTGGGAATCATCCTGCTTCGGAAGCTGATATTCGAATTCTTCCGCGTCGTAAGGCGGATCTGCTCCGACATCTTTGTTTGGTTTCGTGAACCAAGAGTGCGCCGTCTCGAAAGCGCTGATGACGAACTGAGCATTTGCAGTTGGAATCCCGTCATCGGAGTTCTCCGCGGCGCTGCGCTGCGAGTCCCGAGCAGGCTGTGCCCGAACCGATGGCTTGAACCAAACGAAGCGCAGCTGCTTGTCGCCGATCATGGCGACCGGCGTTTCCTAAGGAGCACGGCGCGAGCCCTGGGTGCATCCGAACCGCGCAGGTCATCCAGCTTCGCGATTGCAGCACGAAGCCCGCTGACGGTTTCGGCTTGATCGATGCGGATCCGGTGCCTGGCGAGGAAGACCGTGACCGCCGGCACCTCCGAGTAGGCCTGACCGAGATCCGTGGCTGCGTTGAGCAAGATGTAGCGAAGCAGCGGCAGGTCGTCATCCGTTGCCGACTCGATCGACTTGCGGAGTTCAGGACTGACCAGGCGTTCGAGGTCCTCGGGCAAGAGCGGTAGCTCTCGAGCCCGCGAGCGCGAATGACGCCGGAGGAACAGGCCAATCGCGGCAAGCCCGATCACGATGACGCAAGCCACCGCTGCTCGCAGCCAGCTCCTCGCGAACCCAGCGGGGGGCGGCGGTGCCGAGGTCGGCTCTGCGGTCGCGGTGGGCCTGCTGACGTCGGCGAGGTCGGCGGCGCGGATCGCGGTGGCGAGCGCGTCGTCGATGGTCTTGCGAAACTCGGCGGGTGCGTCGGGGTAGGCGGAGTCGGAGCCGAGGGACGCACGCACCGCTCCCGTCCAGGCATAGAGCGAGCCGAGCAGAAACGACAGGCTCTTCTCCGTGTCGCCCCAGCCGGGCCGAGAATCGGCGTACTGCACTGTTGGACGTCGCCCGTCCCGCGACGCGGACGGCGTGCTGAGGGTCGTCTGGGATACAGACTCGGCGGCGGCGATGTAGGCGTCGAGCAAGCCGACGCCCGCATAGGCACCGAGCCCGGCGGCAGCTCGGTAGGACTCGGCGACCGCTGGATCTGCATAGCGCATCGCGGCGCGGTCGATCTGCGACGCGAGCCGTACCCTTCCTTCGGCGGTGGGCGGAAGTGCGCCGCGTGCCCAGGCCCAGGTCGCGCTCACCTCGGGACGGCTCACGTATGCCAGGAAGGCGCGTGCCGCGCTCGGATCGCTTGCCGAGGTCGAGCCCTCGATCGCCGAGATTCCGAGGAGCGAGCCTCCCACGAACGCATAGGGGGCTGGGCCAGGCTCCGCGATACCCGAGGTACCGGGCGTCTCGCGCCCTGGCAGGAACGCACTGAGCTTCTCAGCGACACCGTTATCCGCGGCGCGCCGCACCACGAACGGCGAGCCCGTGAAGATCGCGATTTCGCCGTGGAGGAAGCGATCCACGACGTCGCCTGAGTGGTTGAAGCCATCGAAGTCGTGGACGTCGGCCGGAAAGCGAGGAATCGTCCCAGGGTCGACGTGGAAGGAGTCCTTGGGCCGAGGCAGCTCGAAAAGGCCCTCGAGGCCGAGGCGCAATAGGTATCGCAAACCGTCGCTCGACTGGTCCACCGCTCCACCCGTGACCGCGGCGAATGGGTGGTCGGTGTCGGTGATCGGCTGAGCGAACTGCGCCGCGCGGTGGAGCGTGGCGGTCTCGTTCCAGTCGGGGCTGGTCACGACGCCGAACGGCCAGTCACCTTCGGGAAGGACCCGCTTGATGGCACGGAGGTGGGTACGAAAGCTTTCGCGATCGCGGAACACCATCGCCGGCGTGATGGCCAGACGAGCGAAGATCTCGCGATGGAAGAGGAACGGTGCCGCGATGTCGAGCTCGGTGGGAATTGCGAGCAGCGCTGGCGAGCGACAAGCCTCGACCAATTGCTCCGGCACTTCTCCTGACACGATCTTCGTCGCGTCCTCGACGGGGCGCAGCAGCTCGCGCAGATCCTGATCGGCGCACCAGGTGCTCGGCACCTGGAAGAGGTCCGGCTTGCGGCTCCGCACGAGCGACACGTAATCACGCAGCGTGGTCCACTGCTGCAGCACGACCTCGAGGCGCGTACCCGTTTCGCGCTCGAAGGGGCGCACCACTAGCTCGAGGAGGTCGGACAGCGCTCGAGCGTCCGGCGCCTTCAGCTCGGCGTGGCCGGACACGAGATCCTCGAGATTGCCGGGAGATCCGTCCGTGAGGAGCAGAAGACTGAGGTGCGGTGCCCCAGACGGGTCGGCCGCCGCCGGGGTCGCCGCTTGTGCGGAGGTGAGACGTGGGCGTGTCCAGCATGCGGCAACCCAGACCGCCAGAACGAGCGCAGCGACCCATCGCGCGCGGCGGGAGCGAATGGAAGAATCGTGCATCGAGCCCTCTCACCAGCCCGCGCGACCGAGGTTCTCTCCGAAGAACCCGTCGGTGGAGAAGTTGAATCCGATCCTCACGGCCGGGCGGTCGTCCGTGACGCCGCGCACGGGCGGGTCGAGCTCGTCGGGGCTTCGACCCAGATACCCAGCGTGAAACAGCAGCTCGGTGTAGACGTTGAAGCGCTTTCCGAGCCAACCGCCCAGGCTTCCTGCTTCGTTGCGGAAAAGCCCTTGCGGCCCCACCGTCAACGGATACCAGCGCAGCCCGAAGCCCAGACGCACGGAGTTCTCGAACCAGCGCTCGCGATGGCTCGGGGACCAAGTGCCGTCGACGAGCACATGCGGAAACGCACCGCACAGCCAGCTCGGTTGCCGGAAGAACCAGCCGAGCTTCACGTTCCAACTCGCCACCAGGCCGTCGTAGTCCTCGTCGAGCGGCGCGAAGTTCGTCTCGTGGAAGACGGTACTCGCGTAACCCGAAAAGCCGAGGCCGCTCTCGCGCTCGGGGACAGGCCGATCGTGGTCGCCGTACGGAAAGAGAACGTCGAAGAACCAGTCGGCGCCTGCGGAGAGGTCCTCCTTCTCGAGGAGCGCTCCCGGCATCTCGTCCCAGTAGAAGCGGCGCGCATACTGTCCGAAGAACCGCAGCCCGCGGAGCGGCTCGAGGGCGCCGGACTCTTCGTAGGAGAGGACCGAGCTCAGGTAGAACTGAGCACCGGCGCGCAACTCCACGTTGCGCTGAAAGAAGAAACTGTCGCCGGTCGCGGCGCTGGGGACGACGCTCGCGAATGGGGAGACGAGTATCGGAGTCAGGATCGAGAGCTTGAGCTCTCCGTACGTGTCGATCCCCTGGTCGTCCTCGAGATCGGTGAACCGGTTGGATGTCCAGCGCAGATCGCCCTGGAGATCCACGGCGACCCAGTCGGAGACGTCCGCTCGAGCGCTAGGGGTGACGGATGCAAGGAGCCCCGCGAGCACACGGGCCAGGGTCGCTCCCAGGCGGGCCCGTACGGTTCGGATCAGACGTGCTCGGTTCACGGGCGCTCCGACGAGTTCCGTGCCCACCTTGCCGGACCGAAGCACGAACCGGCGTGCGGCACGAAGGAGACGCGACTTGTGTGCCATACGGCGACGATCTTCACTCCGGAAATACCCGGAGTCGAGCGCGGCAACGAACGGGAAATGGCCGGATCCGCGGCGCTCGCGCCGGGCTCCGGCTTTGCTTCGACATCACGAGACAGGGACGAGACGGATCAGATCGAGCTCGATCCCGTAATAAGTGTCGCCGGCGACGACCACCACCGTGACTTGATGGGTCCCGGCGCTCAGGTACCGCGGAGCCAAGAGCGGACCGTCGATGAAGTGGTTCCACTCACTGCCACCCCCGGAGACGCCGGGGGCCCGGTATCCACCGGCGAGCGCTCCGTCGAAGAACACCACGAGCACCTCTGAGGGAATGCCCGGAGTCTGGTCGTTGCTGGTCCGAACCTGCGCCCGGTAATAGCCCGCGGCGCACGAACCGATCGACATGGACATCGTGCGCGATTCGCCAGCGTGCAGGAGCACTGATTTTTTTCCGGATGCGGACCCACGTGACATCACCGTTCCGTCTCCAACGCCCTGCTCGACCTCTTTCGCCACGGTCGCTGCGCAGCCACCCTCGAGCTCGTTCGCAGTCGCCGAGAAGCCTTCGCCCTGCATGCTTTCCTGCGCGAAGACCTGCCGCGGTTGGTCCCCCACCCACAGCATCAGAGCACACCCAAGCAGCACTCCCACGAACCTCTTCGCCTTCACGTTCCACCCCCTTGACCGGCCCGTGGCCGGTCCGTTCGAGACGGCCGCTCACGGGAGCAACCTCCTGGCCAACCGGCTCGCACCGCGCCGCGCCCTGCGGTGTCCCCGGAGTGGGGTTTCGGAAAGGCGTGAAATAACGACGAGAGTTGCGGTCGAGCGGACCGGTCGCCGACCGCGCGCGGGGCGGGGCTACACGGCGCTTTCGCGCGGATGGAGCCTCGATTTTCGAAAATCGGGCGTGCCGCGATTCGAGGGCGCAGATCCGTTCGGAACGCTGCAGCCCTCGGAGAACCTCAACGCCTTGCCTGGTCGAGCCGGCGCCGCAGACGTTCGACGTGTGCATCCAGACCGTAGGTCGCGCGTGCCTGGTGGACGACCGGATCGGGGAGACCCGATGGCGCGAACGCCCGGCCGGTCGCCAGTTGGCCGATGCACGACGCGAGCGCTTCCACGTCCCCGGGCGGGAGATGGAGGCCGGCGACGCCGGGCTCGATGGTCTCGACGAAGCCGCCGTGCCCGGAGACAATCGCTGGAGCGCCGCGGAGGATCTGAATCGACGTCGAAGAGGAGAGTGCGGCGCCAGTGTCACCCCGCAAGCGCGCTTCGGGCTCACGATCCGATGCGCAGCCGAAGGCGGCGCTGCGGAACGCGCCAGCCACGAAGAAACGTGTGACGCCGGTTCGATCCACGCCCGCCAAGGCTGCGACCCGGCGGCGCGCCGTGGCCAAACGCACCCCCTGACCGGGTGCTCAGGGTTCGAGGCGCGCACCTGCTCCTTCGGGGGTGTCGGGACCGCGCGAGGCGCCGACCGCGCTCACCAGCGCCAACACCGCGCGGGCGTCCACGCGCCCGCGGAAGGAGAGCACCGTCGCCTGCGGCGGTAGCTCGCGCTCGTCGCATTGGCGGCGCGCGTCGAGGCAGAGGATGAGGTTGCGCACACGCAGCTCGCGGTAGCGTGCGAGCTTCGAGCGCACGTAATCCTCGGTCCAGAATCCCGCGATCTCGAGCAGCCAGCGGCGCGCGGGATCCGCTCGGTGCACGAGGGCGAAGTCCGGGAAGACGAGATGGCGGCCCGCGGCGACCGCCTCGGGCTCGCGAATCACCTCCCATTCGGGCGCCAGCTTCCCGAAGTCGCGGGCGAACCGCTCCTCGAGCTTGCTGTCGAAGGGACGTGGAGGATCGGCGGGCAAGAAGGGATCACCGGTGCGAAGCAGCAGATGCGCCTCGCGCTCGTCTCCTGGACCGCGCTCCGTAAACACGCCCCGGGCCGAGAGCCGAAATCGTCGGCACCACGCCAAGAGCGGCAGCAGGCCGGCGAGCGCGTGGCCGTAGATCCGCGTGTGGCGAAAGAGCGCGTACGGACCCGAGACCTCGAGCCGCGCGCAATCGTTGGCCGACTCGGTCGAGCGACTGGCGTTGCAGATCAGACCGCGCAGATGCGCGTGCCGCACGACGCGCCGTGCCTCGCCCTCGATCTCGATCGTCACCGCCGAGGCCCGCATCAAGAGCCGCTGGGCCAGCTCGAGATTGGCGGCAAGCGCTAGCGTGTGTGCCGAGAGCGGTGTAGCCGGGGGCGTCACGACTCGCTCGCGCTCGAGATCGGCGAACAAGAGCGACTCGAGATCCCCCACACCCACGCCCAGCTTCACCGCGCATTTGCGGAGCACGACCTCCGCGGGCTCGCGTGCCCGCGCGGCAGCGCCGAACACGAGCGCGCGTGCGCGGCAGGACGGAAGGGTGAGCGCAGGTCGAGCGCGGTAGAGCGGCGCCAGGGTCGCGATCGCGAGCTGCCGCTTCACGGGATCGTCCGCGCGGCGCCGGATCCAATGCAGGTGATCGGCGAGCTCGGCCCAGCGCCGTCCCACGAATCGGTCGTGCGTCTCGATCAGCCGAGTGAGCCACGGGTAGTCCATCTCCGTCAGGAATCGCGGCGCCACCTCGCGACTCGCACCGAACGCCACCACGAGCTCAGCAGGACCCAAGCGCCCTCCGGCGGACGCGTGCGTGCCGCGCCTCGATGGTGTTGCGCATCACGAGCTCGTAGACGAGCGCACGTTTGCCGCTCGCCGGTCGAAGCACACGCCCCACGCGCTGAACGTGCTCCCGTGCACCACCGTCACCACCGACGACGATGGCCACGTCCGCATCGGGTACGTCGATGCCTTCGTTCAACACTCGCGCCGAGACCAGCGCCGTGAGCTCGCCGCGGCGAAAACGAGCCAGCGCCTCGTCCCGCTCCGCACGGCGGATCTCGCACGTGATGCACATGATGAGGTGCGCGCGGGCAATCGCGTAGGCCGTGTCGTTGTCACGGGTGAACACCAGCACCCGCGACTCCCGATGGCGCGTCAGCAGCATGCCGAGCAACCGTCGCTTCGCCTCCGGAAACGCCACCAGGCGTCGGGCCGCGGCGAACGATCGAAGCGCCCGGCGCCCGTCATCGCTGCGCTCCGCGAGGCGCACCAGATCCGCCCAGTGAGCACCTCGCTCGAGGTGCGCGTGCGCTGCCCGCCATTCGTGAAAGCGCCGCATGCTCTCGTCGTAACGTGCGCGTTCCTCCGGGGTCAGCTCGAGGGTGATCGTCAGTAGCTCGAAGTCCGCGAGGTACTCACCACGCAAGTCGGAGATGGCGAGCTCGTAGACGACGCCGCCCAGTAGCTCGCGCAAGCGTTCGGCGCCCCGTCCTTCGAGGGGGGTCGCGGTGAGGCCGAGGCGTGCCGGTGCCACGGAAAGCTCGAGCACCTCGTCGCGAATCCCCGAGCCGAAATGATGCGCTTCGTCGACGATCAGGAGCTCGAAGCGATCACCGAGCTCGGTCACTCGACGCCAGGCGCTCTCGCTGGTGCTGACGGTCACACGCTCGACGACGCGCTCGCCATCGCCCAATCGCCCCACCCGATCGAATCCGGCGGCACGAAACGCGGCGTGCCATTGGCCGAGGAGCACGCGCGTCGGCACCACGCACAGCGCGGACGCAGCGCGCGCCGCAGCCGCGATGCCCAAGAGCGTCTTGCCGCTGCCTGTGGGCAACACCACGACTCCGCGACGTCGCGCTGCTTCCCATGCTTCGAGCGCTGCCGCTTGGTACGGGCGCAAGCATCGGTTGGCGGCCTCACGCAGCGCGATGGTGGATTCGCGGCACGAGACGTCAGCGGCCACACGGGGCAGCTCGTCGCACCCGAGCCCCGCGGCGCGAAGGCGCTCGCGAAGCTCCGCATAGCGGTAGGCCGGTGCTCGCCACACCCCGGCGCGCCCGTCCCAGCGCACTCCGGGAATCCCTTCCACCCGGCGCGGGTCGGACACGCCCTCGAAGACCAGGGTGCCCCGATCGAATACCAGCCGCACGATCCCCTCCGCGACGTCGTCGTACGACACGCAGAGCAGGCGCGGTGCCTACGGCGACAGCCACGACAGCGTGCGGAATCGCTGCGGTTTGCTTCCGCGCCGGCAGCAGGGCGCGCCCACGCGGGCGCGGTCGGCGCGCCCGCGACGACGCAGCTTGCCTGCGGCGACTCCCGGGGTGCTCGACGCACCGCGCGGCGCCGCAATTGTCCGTTCACGCCGCGCCGGGGAGGTCGAGCTCGCTGCCCGTCGTGAGCCGAGGCCGTGCGGCGCGCAGAGCCGCAGCGGTGCCGGGCAGCGCTCGCAGCTTCGTTCGCGCCTGGACTGCCTGCTTGCGCAGCCGGTAGGGCTGATCGAGGGCTTGCGCGACGAGGACGTCAACGAACGCGACGGCGAGTGAAAGGATCGCCGTCGAGACGACCAGCGCGATGAGATCGAACCCCGGCAGGGCGAGCGGTGTCATGTTCGGTCCTCCTCGATGGACGCGCCGCGCACCGGCTCGGTCGCGAGCGACGTGCGTTTCGTTCGACGTCACTTTGCGCGCGCCCTTCGAGGTGGAAAAGCGATTTGCGACGAACGACGGCCTTCGATGGTCGAACGGCGGAATGCCCGGACGAACGGCGAGCGGCGCGAGCCGTGCCGACCTCCGGAATC
>CAYVDO010000269.1:0-11186 GCA_964450125.1 uncultured bacterium | reverse complement strand
CGACGTGGCTTCAATGGGGCCGCGGCTACGTAGCCGCGGAAAGAGGTCGGCCACGCGCGCGGGAGGCGGCATGAGGCGCAGCTTCAATGGGGCCGCGGCTACGTAGCCGCGGAAATAGTAGCTCACCTTTTCGCAAGGTTTCCAATCGCTTGCGGCTTGCGCTGCGAGCGCTGGAGGGAAGTCGTGACTTCATGGGATCCGGCCTTCGCGTCTCGCCGAGGGTGTTTTTCAGTTTGTGCTTGTGTGGTCGTGGGTTGAAAGGTTGCGAGCGATGCCCGAGGATCGCTCATCACGGAACCGCTCGTTGAATGGATTGTCAAAGAGCTTCGCCAGGGTCTGGACCGCGCGGAGGCGTCGAGCCGCGTTGGTGAAGCAGCGATCCCGTTCGTGAAGCGACGCTACACGACGATGGATTCTCGCTCAAGCGGTCCGTACGGTCGGCCGAGGGCCTCGATGCAGTCGGTGCCGCGGCCGTTGCTGGGACCGAGGTCGACGATGAGCACTTGGTCTTCGTGGTCGTGGATGATCTCCGTGAGCAAGCTCTCGAGCTGGATGCGCTCGGTGGGTGAGAGATCGCATTCGAAGACCGAGAGCTGCAGGTGCTCGCCGAAGCCGCGCATGGCCTTGTAGACGCGCCGCAGGCGTTTGGGGTCCGAGATGTCGTAGGTGACGAGGTAGCGCTGTCGCATGGCGGGCTCAGCGCGTCACGAAGGATGGATAGTCGGGGAGCTCCCCCGTGAGGTGGCGTGCGAGCAACCGGGTCTGCACCTCGAGGATTCGGCGGTAGCTGATGCGGTAGCCGAACACGGGATGCGTGACGAGCTGATCCATGCGGCGCTCGTACGCTTGCAGCAGCGCACGCCGCGCCGTGGGGCTCAGCGAGACACCACCGGCGCTGCGCGTGAAGTCGCCAGCGCCGAGCACGCCGGTGTTGATGGCCGTCACGACTACCGAGTCGGCGATCAACGGGCGAAATTCTTCCATCAGATCGAGGGCGAGCGAGGGCCGCCCGTAGCGTGGCTGATGGTAGAAGCCGAGGTAGGGGTCGAGGCCGACGGCCTGAGTGATGACCGTGAGCTCGCGGGCGAGCACCGCGTACACGAGGGAAAGCATGGCGTTCACGGGATCGCGGGGCGGGCGGCGGTTTCGCCCCTCGAAGTCGAACGCGAGCGATTGCTCGGCAGACGTGCGCGGGCGAAGCAACGCAGGGAATGCCCCGAAGTAGATCCGCGCGGCGTTGCCCTCGATCCCGAGAAGCTCGCCCAGGCCGGCGGCGCGATCCGCACGCCGGATGGAGTCGTCGAGATCCTCCAGCAACTCGCCCGCCGGGCACGGGTGGTTCCGGCGCAGGAAGGTGCGGGCGTTTCGGATCTTTGCGGTCACGAAGCGCCGTGCCAGATCCAGACACCGGCGCGAGTCGTCCGCGGTGCGGTACTGGGCGCGGCGCAGCTCCACGTTCTTGTGGGTTCCGCCGGTGGTCATGCCGAGGAACCAGCCGCTGGCCGAGAAATAACAGATGGGAATCCCGCGGCCGAGAAGCTCGTGGACGGCGGGCGTGGTGATCTGCCCCGAGCCGTAGAACGAGACCTGCGAGACCTCGATCAACCGCACCTCCCGCGTCTCCTCGCCGTGGACCTCGATGCGAAGCGTCTCGCCCTCTTTCGAGACGCGGGCGCGGGGCGACTGGACGTGGAGCGGCAACGCGTCGTCGCGCGCGGGGACCAAGCGACGCACACCGCCGGCCCCCGAGTCGGCTGCGCCGGCGTCGTCGGCGAGGAGCGCGTGGGTCTCGTCGGGCAGGCAAACCCCGACCATGGAACAGCGCGGGCACTTGGGGCTGTCGACGAGCGGTGGCGGGATCACGCCGCTGGCGGCGCGAGCACGGAGCTCGGCCAGGAGGCTGCGGGTGCGGGTGACGAGGGCGTCGTCGAACGGCACGGTCACGCGCTTCTTCGAGGCGATGAAGTAGATGATGCCCTCGTCGCAGTCGTAGCCGTTCTCGCGTAGGACGAGGCCCTGAGCACAAACCTGGACGCGCTCGGGTTCCCACGCACCGCCGGGGATGCTCGGCGCACGGCCGCGTTTGTAGTCGACGGGGGTGACGTGGTTCCCGTCGGCTTCGACGAGGTCGATGCGCGTCACGAGCCCGAGGAGGGGTGCCGAGAGGTCCACCGAGCGAGCGTGGAGGCGGACCCGCTCGGGCTCTGGCTCGGGGGTGACGCCGGCTGCGGCGGCCTCGCCGTTTCCGCCGGCGGTGTCCGCAGCGGGCTTCTTGGCGGCCTCGGCGAGCCGTCCCGACTTGCGATCCACGCGGCGATGCTGAAAGCGCCCATCGACGGTGTCGGCCGAGTCGCGGAAGTCGCCTTCTACCCACTCCAGCCAGAAGAGCCGCGGGCAGTAGGCGTACTCGTTGAGCATCCGTACCGGTACCAGCTCGGGGACGATGGCGGCGGCGGGTGGCGCACCGAGCAGGCTTTCGGCCCGCATCGGGATGAGCGCGCGCGGAACGATCTCGGCGTCGGTGATCTCCTCTGGGTCGTTTGCGCGCACACGCGCCACGAACGCCGCGGGCCGGCTGGTCTGCCAAGTGGCCGCCGCCGGATCGGCACCACGGGGAATCGGATCGAAGCGCCGCCATCGCCCCATGCGTAGAGCCTCGCCTTCCACGAGGCTCTTGCCCTGACGCGATCCACGGCGCCACGGCAATGCCTCGACGCATCCACCGTAGCGAGCGACGACGTCAAAACGTGTCGTGGTAATCTCGGGCGACGATGCAAAGCGGAGATCGACGAGATGCAGCGCGAGGAAGCCCTCCATCGGTTGTCTGCTCACCGTGACGACCTGCCGGCGCTCGGCGTGCGGTGGATCGCGCTCTTCGGCTCTACCGCCCGCGGCGACGCTCGCCCGGATAGCGACGTCGACCTCTTGGTGGATCTCGAGCACCCGATGGGGCTCTTCGCCCTGGCACGCTTGCAACGTCAGCTCGAAACGTGGGTCGGCGCCAGGGTCGATCTGGTGCCGTGCGACTCCCTCAAGCCAGACTCGAGCGAGGCGATCCTCCGCGAGGCGATTCGTGTCTCGTAGAGAGTGGCGTCATCGCATCGCCGATATCCTGGCAGCGATCGACAGCATCGACCGGTACCGCGCGGGTCTATCGCTCGACGCGTTGCAAACCGACGCAAGAACCTTTCATGCCATTCTCTTCAATCTCGTGATCATCGGCGAAGCCGCCGGCAGTGTGCCCGATGACGTGCAGCGCTCGCGCCCAGACATTCCAGGGGCGGACATGCGCGCCATGCGCAACTTCATCGCGCACGGCTACTTTGCCGTCAGCCCCACAATCGTCTGGGAAACCATCACCAAAGACTTACCGCCGCTCGTGGCTCCACTGCGGGCCATGCTTCCGAGCTGATCACGAGCCTAGCCGGTGGTGACGCTGCCGCAGCGTTCGGCCTGAAACACGTCTTCCTTTTCGAGCTCCGGATATACCCGCACGATTTCGTTCGCGTCGTATCCGTCGCCGAGGAGCTTCAGGACGAAGTCCACCGTGATGCGGAGCCCACGGATGGTGCGCTTGCCCTCGCACACGCGGGGATCGATGCGAATTCGGTCGAGCATGACGCTCGGCTACGGCGTCGATCGCGACCGAGCAACGAACGAATGAGTGCGGGCCGCTCGGGATCGCGGCGACGGAAACCGGCGGCGGCGCGCCGCTCAGACGCAACCGAGCGCGCGATGAAGCGTGGCGCACGCCTCGTCCAGACGCGCAGCGCTGAGCGTGGTGATCCGCGTACGGAACGCTTCGCGGCGCACGGTGTGGATGTTGTCGAAGCTCGCGACGCATTCCGCGGGCATGCCGTCGGCCACGCCAAGCCGAAGCTCGCTGGTCAACCCGCGGATGGTTCGGGTACAGGCGACGACGACGACCGCACCGATTCGATCGGCGACGGGATCGCGCGTCAACACGAGCACCGGTCGCTCGCCGCCCGGCACACTTGCCCACCACACCTCGCCCCTCACCACGGTGGCGTTTCCGTCCACGCGTCCGGATCGTCGGTGAAGGCGAGCTCGTCCCGCTTCAACGGCTCGCGCTCGTAGATTCGCGCGTCTCGCTCACAATCGAGCCGGTAGAGGTAGAGCTCGAGGGCGCGGCGGATCACATCCGAGCGCGACGTGTGAAGGCCCTTCGCGACGCGGTCCATGCGCTCGACCTGGTCTCCGGGGAGACGAACGGCGATTTGTATGCTTGTCATGCGGTGAGCATACCACGGTGTCAACCACCCCACAGCCCCGATGGCACTCGAGCGCTGGCTCCACGAGCTCGTGGAATCGCACGCAGAACGCATCGTGGGCGTGGACCTCCGCGTTGCCGACCAGTGGGGGCGCATGAACGCACCCGACCCCCTCCCCGTGATCGACGGCCTGCTCGCGGCGACCGCCCACGTCCCACGGGCTCACCCTCGCCACCCGCAACATCCGCGACGTGGAGCGCACGGGTGTCGCGGTGGTCGATCCGTTCGGGGGGTGAGGGGGGGGCATTCATCCGGGAGGCGATGCGTGGATGGCCTCACTCCCGCCGGGCGCGAAACCGTGGGGAAAGCGAACGTGGGGTGTGCGTCGTTACGAACCGGGACGAAGAGCCTTCTCGCGCTGATGCGCGCGACGTTCCACCCGATTGCTAACAGCGCTAGCTGCTAGTTGGGCCGATGAGCGCGCGAAGCGAATGCCGCGACCTCGAGCGGATCCGGCTCGTCTACAAGGCCCGCGAGCTGGTGCCTTCGCGCCGCAGCGGTCGCGTAGGCAGCGCCGCGAGTAGGCCAAGTCCCGAGAAGCGACCGCGGCCGAGGCACAGTGGCCCCGCAACCTTGACGGGCCAGCTCAGCTTGACGTGGAGCCGAGGTGAACTGGCGAGGTGGCTGGGCACAGCGAAGCGTGCGGCCTTGTCGACGCCGGCGATGAATCCTGTTTCCCGCGTCTCAATCTCGGCGGAGAAGGCCAGATCGTCCCCGAGTCCAGCGTGTCGAATCGCCTTTCGGACAAGTGCCTCGCGTCGCTTCATCAAGCGCTCGAGCAGTGCCTTCTGCTCCTCGGCACTCGTCGCCTTGCGAAGCTTCTCGCGGAGGCCGCCGGGGTCGTCGTGACCGGGCAGCACCATGGGCGTCACGGTCGCCCAGGTGGAGGACTCCGAGACGTAGCGATTGAGCACTCGGTCGGTGCGTGGGGTCGCGGCGAGCACGGCCTGTACTTCGCCAGTCTTCTCCTCGATGAGGTCCATGCCGCCCAAGACTCGTGCGGCCCACGCGGTGTCCGTGCTGCGCGCGTCGGTCGAAAACACCATCACCCGCCGCACCGAGCCCACTGTCTCAGCCCCGCTGCCGCGCGGCTCGATGCTGGGCAACGGGACGAGCAAGAAGCGCGCTTCATCGCCATTTCGATGCCCAAGCACGGAGGAATTCACGCGCGCCTCGTCCCATCCTGCGCGCTCGGCGGCGGTGCGGACGGCGTGTCGCAACATCCCGGCGACCGCCTTGCCGCGGCGCGCCGTGTCGAACGCTCGGAAGTTGTCGGACTCAACTCGCATCAGCGCGAACGCGGCGACGTCTGCGGCGCGAGGCTGATCTGCTCGTTTGTAGTTGGTGATGACGAAGGTCGACAGCGCTGGCGGCGGGTGCAGCTTCGGGTCGGCAAAGCTGGTGCGACGGAGAAACGCCGCGTGCCGTTGCTCGAGATCGCCGAGCGTTCCCTCGCTCGGCACGCGCAGCGGCCATCCTCCGTCGATACGCGGCTCCCAAACCTTTAGCCCGGCCGCGAGCTCGGAGAGCTGCGCATCCTCGACAACCGCGCCGTCACCGACGGCCAGATCTATCCCCCAGCCGAGCGCAACCACGCCGCGGGATGCAGTGATGAGGGCGGCTGCGGCCGACTCGTCTCCATCGATCCGCCATGCGTAGTGAACCACCGCGTCGTCCGGCAGGCGGTGTGGCCGTACGTTCTTCATCGTGCGGTGCTCGGCCGCAGTGCCTTCCCCGCCCCGGATCCATTGCTTTCCCACGAGATCCATCGCGTTGTGGGGCACCGACAGCCGGTAGCCCACAGCGCTCTCGGCAGCGTCCGGTGTGAGGATGAGCGGCGCTGCACGTTGCTCCAGCCAGCTGAGCGCACCGCGGGTCGACTCCAAACGACCTGCGCGCGACGCGGCCGCTACGACCGCCTGAAACGCTCGCAACGGCGAGGGCGGCCACTCCGGTGCGCCCCCGTCTCCCCGTCCGTGGAACCACGGCGAGAGGAAGCGGAAAGACAGGACGAGATGGCGACTCATTCGGGCTTCGCCTTCTTGGATGTCTTCTTCTTCTTGCCTTCGCCGGTCGTCTCGTCCTTTGCAAGCTTGGCGTCGAACTTCACTGCCTTGCTCTCACGAACGCCGAAGGCCGCAGCCGCGTTCCTCGCGAACGCCAGTGCCGCACTGTGGGTCAGCTCTGAGACTTCCCGTCTGCCGTCGGGAAACACAACTTTCGACTCGGGCTTCCTTTCGCTGTCCAGAACGAGGTTGCAGCCTTGGCGCAGGAACCCCACCGCCGGCTTGGTGAAGGCCACCAGCGCCAGCCCCAGCAGGTAGGCACGCAGCTTCTTCGTCTCGTCGTCGGTCGTCCCGCGGAGCAGCCGCAGCGCCGCCACCTGCAGCGTTACCTCGCGGCGGATGTCGCCTTTCGCGATGACGCCGCCGTGCGTCGCCGAGGCGGGCACGTGGCGGAAGCCGCGCTCCGAGTAGGCCTTGAGCGCATCCTTGTCTTCAGTCTCATCCAGCAACCCTTCCTCGATGTACTCGATGGCTGGGTTGTACTGCGCCGAGCGCGTCAGCTTCGCGACGTTGAAAGCGCGGATGGTTGCCGCCAGTAGCCGCGGCGCCTTCGCCTGCGTGTCGCGCGAGTCCCACACGCCAAAGATCAGGGAGGTAGGTGCGAGCTGTGCCAGCGGCAGGGCGTCGCCCTTCTTTAGCGCCTGGAAGGCCTTCTGCAACGCGTCCTTCAGCTCCGTGCACCGCACGATGGCGTCACCGGCCCGGTGGCCAGCCTCGAGAATAGACACCCTCTTCTCTCCGGCCTCGACCACGAGCTGGGGCACGAGTGCTGCGTAGTCGCCCGTCGCGAACATCGGCTCGATGCGGTTGGCTTGTGAGCCGACAGAATCGACCAAGCACACGTTTTCACCGTTGCCAAAGTCGTTGATGTTGTAGCCGCCAGGGAACTCCCTCGAGTTCTCGGCCGCCGCGAACGTCGGTGGAAAGAAGACGCCGTCCTTGCCTTCCACCGGAGTCAGGTATTCGCGCAGCACGATCGCTGCGGGTGCGTCAGCGGAGTCTTCGAGCCAGGCTTCGATCTTCACTTCACTCATGTCGATCTCCATGTACGCGAATCGCGGGTGAGAACGCCTTGTGCTTGCGCTGGTCCGTGCGGAACGTGCTCTCGAACTGAAACAGCGGCCCGTCGTCTGGAAGCGTGGCCGCCGCCGCCAGTGCCGCTAGCGTCACGGGAAGCGGCGTGCGCCATGCCCGATACCGGTACAGGCGCAGCTTCACCTCGGAAGGACGAAAACGCTGAAGCCCTAAGAGTGTGAAGAACTCCGTCGCGCTGAAGGCCACCGTCTCCAGCGACAGCGCGTCCGCCGAGAATCCGACGTCGAGGGGCAACGCGGACGCGCCTCGTCGTCCATCGAAGTAGTACGGCTCGACCTTCTTGCCGTCAGCACCAACGACGACACGACCATCGTCGAAGAACCCGTTCCTCACTGTGGTCGGCAGGTCCCGTTGAAGACTCGTCGCAATCCGATCGACCGACATGCGGCCGGCCCAAGTCTTGAGACCGCGCTCGAACTTCCACCAATCGATCCGAAGGCCAAAAGGTTCGGCCAGCCGTAGCGCGGACGAGGTCTGGTTGTCGGGCTCCAGCACCTCGAGTTGCGCGTGGGCGGTTTTCGTGACGAGCTCGTTCAAGTCGCCCTCGGAGACGACGAAACATGCACCTTCAAAGTGGCCGTTCGTGCCGGGCCACAGCCGATGGGCCAGCTCGAACACACCGCAGCAGCCGAAGAACTGGCCGGGGTTGGTGAGGTCGACATCGAGGCGAATCATTCGGCCACCTCGTCTTCTTCAGAGCCGAGCACGTCAGCGGCACGGAGAATCGACTCGAGCCAGGCCAAGGCCCAGCGCCCGTACCGCCGCTGCAGCCGATCGAATCGGAGCGGTACCTCGCGCACCAGCGCTGCCACCACATCGTCCCTGAGCTCCGGGTCGTAGCTCTCGATTGTGGGGAAGTGCGGGCGTGCGCGGCCGTGGTGGGCGGCAATCGTGTGCATCGCGAGGTCCTTCGCCTCGTCGCTCAGTCCGTTGAAGTCGCCGTCGTGCAGCGAGCCCAGCTCGTGGCGATAGTGGCCCAGCTCTGACGGCTGCATGGGGCCCTTGGCGAGCGGTGGCTCCTTGAAACGCTTGATGGAGCGCTGCCACACGCGGCGACGCTTGCCCAGATCGTGTGCGCGCCCGGCCTGAGCCAACGCCGTCTGCTCGGGCTCAGGAAGAGCAAGGCGCTCGGCGATGCGGGCTGCCCACGCCTCGGTGCGCTGCAGATGCACATCGAGCAGGAGCTCCCTGCGGCTGTTGCGAGAGCCGTCGTCGTCTGCGCGCCGGGAGCTCACGTAGAGGTACCACCAGAGCAACACCTCATCCCCTTCAACCTTGCGCTTTACTGCGCGGGCCAGTCGCATACCGGTTGGCGCGTTGGGTTCCTTTTCCGACTCGCGGACGGCCCGTTCGTTCTCTTTGGGTCCCAGGTCGTAGCGCACGGCCGGATCAAACTCGGCGGCACCGTCGAGCAGCCCTTCGCTTAGACCGCCGGCCTCGGGTGCCAGCACGACCGTTGCGTCGTCGAGCACCGACTGCTTCCTCGACTTGTCGAGCTCGACCAGCTCGACGAGTTTCATGATCTGGGCAGGTTCGTCATGGCGAATGAGCCACGCGAACTGTGCGCCGTCTCTGTCGCGCGCAGCGAGCTTCTCGAGGTGCTTGAGCACGCGGCTCGTGACGTCACTCAATGTCTCCCTGCTGCGCAGCGGGTAGTCAGCGAGGAAGTCGTCGAGCGTCTCCTTGCCGAGGTGCTCCTTCGTAAGCCACGCGACCTCGCTGCGCCAGGCGACCGTGGTGCGGGGCGGATCCCATTCGGCCCTTCCGTGCAGCCACTCGGCGATCGACGGCCGACCAGGCAGCGCCCCCGTAACGCTGGTGTACGACCACCGATCGAACAGCAGTCCGTCGACGTGGTGAATGTCGGGTTCGGGAGTCGAGGCGTTGATACGCGCGGCGCGGGGCAACGCACGGAGTGCTGACGGCGACGCGTCACGGCGCTCGTCGTCTAGCGGCGGCAGGCTGCTCAACAGCATGCGCGTGAAGAAGCGCGCGTGGTCGTATTCGTTACTTCGCTTCCCTGGCTTCTCATCCTCCTCGTCGCCCGGGCCATGCGCTTTCGCCGTTGGCGGGTCCTTGAGGGCCTCACAGTAGACGTGCACCTCGGCGCAGCCATCGCCGTAGCGGTTGACCCGCCCCAGCCGCTGCGCAAGCGCGTCGAACGGTGGGAGGTCGGTGACGAGGTGATCAGCCGAAAGGTCGATTCCTACTTCGCCAGCCGATGTGGCGACCAGGAAGACGGTGCCCTCCCGAAGCTCCACGCCGGCGCTCCGCTGCGGGAGGAATCGCGCGAAGATCGGGCTCTTCACGAGTTCGTCCCTCTCCGCGCCGCGCATGGTGCCGGTCAACGTGGCGACGCTGTGCGTCTTCATCTTGCGCAGCGCCTGCGCGCATTTTTCTGCGTGGTCGACGGAGGACAGAAAGACGACGACCTTGCCGGCGAGTTCGGCGGCCTTCGTGGCAATGCGGTCGGGCAGATCCTTCCGATCCTCGATGAGGTGCAACTCCAGACCCTTCTTGGCGTGGAGTCGCTTCCTCACGACCGCGTTGCGGAGGTCGTCGTCGCCAAGTGTGAAATCAGCCTCAGTACGGCCGGTTGCGGAAAGCGCAAGCACCCGGAGCGGGCGCGACTCGTTGCTCCGCCGCTGCTCGTCGGCGACGGCGGTGAGCAACGACTGAAACGCCGGCTCCAGGTGCGCCTCATCGTGTACCAGCAGCGCGTCTTGACCGAGGAAGCCAGCGTGCAGCGGCCTGCTGCGGAAGCCACAGCCGTAGCCACTGAAGAGCAACCGGCTGCCGATCATGTCGACCGTGCCAATGATGACGGCCGGCCGCGAAGGATCTCGCCGCCACGCGCCGTTATCTGCGAACTCGCCACGGAGGGTGCTGATGGTCAGCGGGTGGTTTGCGCTTGCTGCCGCCAAGGCATCGAGGGCCGTATAGAGGTGGAGCGCGCCGGGCGCGAGAAGTTGGCTGCGCAGCCGCTCTGCTACGGCGGTGGATTGATCGACGACCGTACGCCGGTTGACGACGTACACGAGCCGCCGCGGCAGCTTCGGATTCTTGGCGAGCGCGAGCAGCCAAAGGGCGATGACGCTCGTTTTCCCCAGGCCGGTGGGCAGATCGCAAGCCTTGGGGAAGTCCCTCGCGACGAAGCGCTCGTACAAGGCGTGCTGCCACGGGAAGGGGGAATTGCCGGTGAGCAATCTGAAATCATCATCAAAGGCCATGCGGTGACTCTCTCGGTGAAGCGTCCTCTGTTTTGGCGTGTCCGAGGACGCCCGGCCGGCTGTTCCAAGCATTCACACGCTCCCTGCGGCGAGCGCCGTCCTCGCTTGCTTGCGTCACCGTCGTGAGGCGGAGTAGCCGCCTTCCTCTGTCAGCCGGCCAAGAGTCTTGGCGGGATTCCATGCGGCGCGGTGCTTTGAACGGTGTGCCGGGATGCATCGGTATCGGTCGATTCCGCCATCGATGCGCGTTTACGTTGCAGCGCACGGTCCGAAACGGTAGCGCGCGCCAACGTCAAAACGTGTCGTGGTGAATGCGGCAGTTGCGGATCGTGCCATGGGGAGTGCGGCGGCAGCAAGAAAATGACACGTGGATCCTGCGGTTTACCCCGGACTGCATGGCTGAGCCGTGGCGCTGATGGGGCTTCCGCGGCGGGCGCGGTGCGGCACTCTTCCGCGGACATGCCTATCCGCTTAGCTGCGGTAACCGCTATGGGTAGTGTTTG
>CAYVDO010000268.1:0-11228 GCA_964450125.1 uncultured bacterium | reverse complement strand
AACTCGATCTCGATCCTTGGCCGTGACCTGCTGTTGGTCGATGTCGGTGGCGGCGCGGAGACGCACCTCGCAGCCACCGATGACCCGCCGTCCGCGCGAGGTGCACTCGCTGAAGGTCGCCTCGAGTCA
This sequence comes from uncultured bacterium, assembly GCA_964450125.1. Taxonomy (GTDB): domain Bacteria; phylum JADJOY01; class JADJOY01; order JADJOY01; family JADJOY01; genus JADJOY01. The sequence goes on along the minus strand of CAYVDO010000268.1, from coordinate 11,099 downwards.
TCGGGGGAAGTGGCGATCGTCGGCTACGAGGAAGCTGCCCTGACGGCTCGACGGTGGGCACCGTCGACGTTGTGCGGCCGGGTCTGGTGGGAGATGGCTGCTGGCGAGGTCGGGACGTTCCGACGTTCGCAGGAGGTGTCGTTGGCGCCGACGTGCCGCTCGTGCCTCCGGGTCGTCGACAGGTGGTTCCCGACAGCAGGGGCACCCGTGGGCGTCGAACTGCTGGCATCCGTCGTCGCCGACACGGTCGAGACCTACGGCTCGGCCCACATCAACTCGGTCCCCGCAGAACACGTCGAGGCGGTGCGCCGTGCCGCCCGCAAACATCTGCGTGGCCGCGGGTTTCGATCCCAGACCTACGTGGTGAACGCAGTCGTGCACGTGATTTCGGACGACGCCTACGAGGCCATCGACCCCGCCGTGAGCCAGGGCTGGGTCAACGAAGCCGTGACTCGGATCGTTGCAGGCGAGTCTGGTGGGGCCAGTCCCGTCGCGGCGGGGCACGGCGTTGACTGGCAGACCTGGGTCGTGGACGGCTGAGCAGCCCGAGCGATCCGGCAGATCACCGGCCTAGAACTCGATTCACGAGCGAGGGGACGCAAGAGGGGGTCAACTGACGCTTTCGTGGGTGGGTCGGGCCGCCCAGGACGAGGCGCCCTCCTTGCTTCGCCACCTCTGCCGCCTTCGCGCGCGCCTCCTCGTTCGTGCGCTTCGCGACGACGTCCTTGACGCGGTGGGTCAGTCGACGCCGGCTCGGCATGTGGCTCATGTGTGTCCCTTCTTGCGTCGGGCTCGCATTTCGATGATCTTGACTTGTCAGGTCGCTCGGATATCGACGGCGCGCCGGCTCGGCTTGTTCTTCTTTTTGTCGAAGCTGTCGACAGCACGGAATGTCACTCTGGTGCCGACCGATGGGGCGGCCCGGGAGCTGTTGCGCGGCATGGCGAAGTACAAGTCCTCGCCACTGCCGTCGGCGCTGATGAACCCCGAGTGCTCGCCGTCGAGTACGGCCTTGACGACGCCCGAACCGCGTGAGGGATCGTGTGCGTCCCGCCATGAGCGGCGCAGGCCTGTGAGGTCCAATGAACTAGGCGCGTCGTCAGCGATGCCGAAGGCAGTCGCCCTCGCTTCTAGCTCTCGATCCGGTGGCCATCCGGCCTGGGCGCGCAGGTGCCGGGCGAACTGGTAGTGGGCAGACGAAAGCTCGCGGTCGGATTTCTCGAGGAGCTGGGCGAGGAGAAACGCCGTTCGCCAGCGCGGTGGCAGATCGCCGGGCTTTCCAAGCGCGCGTCGACACGCCTCCATGGCTTCGTCCTCTTCGCCGGCTGCCGCCAGGGCGCGGGCCAAATCCGCTTCGACCCACCACTCGGGTAGTTCGAGCTGGATCTCTCGGAGGATGGCCGCTGCTTCCGTGGCGCGCCCGAGGTGTTCAAGCGCGAGCGCTCGCCTCCGTCGAACCCAACGCTGATCGTCCAGACGCAGGGCGTCCCTCGCAATGAGGGCAGCGTCGCAGCGGCCGAGCAGTTCATCCCAGCGCTCGAGTTCCTCGAGCGCCTTCGTGATTCCGAGATGCCAGCGACCAGCGGGGCTAGGGAAATCCGACGACGACTCGTTGTTGAGCTTTGTGGGATCGAGTGCTGTCAGTAGATCGAGTGCAGCACGTGGCCATCGGACCTGTGCCACTCGAGCGACCCGAAGAACCGCCAGAGGCCAAGCGGAGAACTTTCCGTACGGATCCGCGTCGACGAGTTGGCGGATGCGGGCCACGGCTGACTTCGCAGTCTGGCGTGATGCGGCGGTTGTATCGTCCGGGTCGAGCAGGGCAATGTCGCGTGTGTAGTAGGCCCACGCGACTGCGCTGTGCAGCGGCTCGAACGCCGGCCAGAGAACGATGGCCTGCTCACCAAACTCGACAGCAGTGCCAGGCTCGCCGCCCTTTCGGAGCTTGTCGACCAGAGCGCGCGCGTCCCAGGCAGCGCTGCCGCTCGTGTCCGTCTTCCATCGCTCCTTCTCGCGTCGGACGGCATCCTGAAGATCAGACACGTGCTCGCTCTACTGCTGCTCTGAGCGTGCCCAAGAGGGCTAGGTCAGCGCCGACAGCCGCAGATCGTTCGGACCCGAGCGTCCCGTCGTCGGAGGTCTTGTAGTTGTAGATGATCGAGGCGCGTGCCCTGGGCGAGCTGATGGTGAGCTCGACCTGGTAGGCCGCCGGCTGGGTCGCCTCGATGTCATAGCCGCGTGCGGAGAGCGCGCTCGAAAGCCGTCCGATGATCTCCTCAATGCGCGGCGGAATCGGTGGCAGCGCCGCAGCGCGCTGCTGTTTGGCCCAGGTCTCGAGTACGTCGACGGCCCTTGCGTGGAGCGGGCTACGAGGGCCGCTCGGGACGGCTCTGGATGGACGCTCGTTCTTCATGTAGAGATCGACTGCGACGCTCTGGTCTGCTTTGTCCACGGCAGTGACGGTGAGCTGGATTCCATGCTGGATCGGGCGGGTCGAAGCGACGGCCAGCCCTGCTTCCGTCAACACCGCCGACGCCCCAGCCAAGAGCCGCTCCGCGTTGAACGGTGCTCGCACGTGCGCGAGATGCACGGCTCGGCGCGCCCGGGTGATCGCGGTGTAGGCCCACCGCCCCTCCTGTGGTCCGAAGGCCTGCACGCCGGCGACATCCACCACGACGTTCGACCACTCGCCGCCCTGAGCGCGATGGCAAGTGCGCGCATAGGCATAGGTCGCTCGAAGGGCGTGCACGCGTTCGTCGCGGGCGTGCGCGTCGGCGAAGCCGGGCTTGCCGGGGCGAAGACGCGTTCGCTGGATGAAGTCGACGTGGAGCGCCTGCGTGACGGCTCGCTGATCCGCGGTCGTAGCACCCAGCAGCAGGTTGTCGACGAGTGACGTCTCGAAGGTGAGTGGCCCGGCCGCAGTGTCAACGCGCAGTTCCACTCGACGCAGTCGAACTTCGACGTCGCGCAGGCGGACAGCGGCGATCTCACCTTCTGCCGCTATGACCTCCACTTCGTCACCATTGACAAGACCGGTGAGGAGATCGGTCCGGAGCACGAGCAACCTCTCGCCGGGCACAGGTCCCTCGTCGGCGCGACCAGCAGCCGTACGAATGGTGCGGTTCCAGTGCCGGACGTCGGCGTTCCGGGCAGCAACGACGACAGCGTCTCCCCGAAGCACCTCCTCATGCAGCCACGGTTCGAGGACGGGAGAGCGCAAGAGGACAATTCCGGAGTCGGGGTCATCCCCGCACGAAGGAGGCGTCGTACCGGACTTGAGCCAGTCCTGCGCGAGCTGAAGAAGCGCCGAGCCGTCCTGTTGCCGCATCACCTCCGTCAGCTCTGCGACCGTGGGGACCGAACTGTTCAACTCGGTCAAGTGGCGGAGATCAAGCGCGGGGCTGGTGTCTTCACCGACCGGAGGCAGCTGGTTGGGATCGCCGACAAACACGACACGGCTTCCCTGTGCGTGCAGTGCAGCAGCGACGACATCCCTCAGCAAGCGTCCTTCACCGAAGATCACTTCGGCATCGCGCTGGTCCTCGGCTGTGTCGGCGAGGTCACCGATCAGTGAGGACTCGTCGACGAGGTACACGGCGGGCTCCTCCGGCGGATCGCGAGGAACGAACTTGCTGACGGGCGGCGTGTCATCATCCGTGGAGGTCGTCTCTGCGAAGCGGTACACCTGGCTGTGGAGAGTGGACCCCGGCCGACCGGTGTGTGCCTTCAGGCGGCGCGCCGCCTGACCCGTCGGCGCCAGCAGGACCACCGGCAGACCGGCCGCCGCGGCGGAGCGGATCAACTCCGGAAACAGCGTCGTCTTGCCGGTCCCAGCGGCACCTCGTAAGACGAAGACCCGGTGGTCGCTGCGCAGAAACTCGCTGAAGTCGTCGAGGGCGTCGCGTTGGCTGGCTGTCGGCGTCACGGGGGACCGACTTGGCGTCGCGACGGCACCAGGTCTTGCCAGCAGACGCAGCTCACAGTGCAGCGAACGCCGCTGTCGCAGACCACTCGCGTCGGAGAACAGGTGCTCAGCGAGAATTGGAAGCGGTCGGGCGGCCGGTAGGTCGAATCGACCAGTCGTCAACGTCACCCCTGCTGCGACCCGGTCAAGCCGATCGGTCACCCCGCTGAACCGCCGGACGCGGTCGAAGTCGACGATCAGTAGCCGCGTGTCCGCTCCGAAGTTGCGGACGATTTGCTCCACAACGTGCCCGTTCGCCGTCGGGTCGGGCAGCTCCGTGATGACAGCTTGCGCGATGACCAAGTCGGACTCTCGAAGGAGTGGCGCGACTAGTTCGAGGCCGCTCGGCAAGCTGAGGTCCGCCCAGTGCTGGTGGACCCTCAGGTCGCCTCGCCACCACGAGGAGACCGTTTGGTCCACCGATACAGCTCGCGTTCGCTCCCATCCGTGCTCACGGTCAACGAGATGAGCCTCGATTGTCATGTCTTGCGAGTCCCTGAGGAGCCAAGTCAGCGCCACGAGCTCAGGAGCCGGGCCGGCGCCCAGCACAGTGACGCGGAGCGAGCGCTTCCCACTGATACCGAGGAGGTCGGTGCCGGCAGCGTGGAGCGTCTCGGCTGCGAGGACGCAATGGTGGGGGTGGTATGCGAAGAGGTACGCCGCTCGGGCTCCGCTGTTGCCGAAATCCGGAGCGTCCCCTCGCGAGTAGGCGTCCCGGAGCGCCTTCAACGCTGGCCGGTATGTGATGAGCTGGCTCTCCGGGTCGCTCGTCAACGCGCCCACAGCAACTGTCTGCACGACGTCGGCGAGGTTGATCACAGCTGGATCGTCCGGAATGTCACGTTGATCCGAGGTTCGGCTACACGCAGCATCTTGGGGACTTGATGCAGCCAGTGCTGTTGGCAGCCGTGGGACATCACGACGATGGAACCAGCCGGGAGCATCGTCTTGATGGTCTCCCCCGAGTGCTTGTTGCGGAGGTCGAACCGTCGCTCCGCCCCGAGGCTCACCGAGGCGATAACGGGATCTGCTCCAAGCTCAGGTTCGTCGTCGGCGTGCCAGGAGACGCTGTCCTTGCCTTCCCGGTAGAGGTTCGCAAGGCCGCTGTTGAAGCTGGATCGGGCGAGCCCCTCACATCGCGATCGAAGCGCGCTCAGGGTGTCGGTCCACTGCATCGGCTCGAGCGTGAGTCCCGAGTAGCTGTAGCTCCTACCGGCGTCTCCGAACCACGCGACGAGCCGCGGCTGCGCGACTGCGCGGCCGAACACACGAACATGGTGCTGCTGCCACGGCACCGTCGCCATCAGCATCTCCATGGCCTCATCGGCTGCCGGCGCCGAGAGCGCGTTGCGATAGAGGACGGCGGACCCCTCAGCCGGCAGCAGTTGCTCGCCGTCGTCTGATGCGAGGTCGAACAAGGAACGGCGTGTCATCGGTAGCGCCTCGATGTTGCGCGCGGACGGCCAGCTACATCTGTGTGGAGGTTCATCGCTGAGGCGGCCCACTGCGAAGCCGGTCGAACAACGACGCGATGGCCGCGCCGCCACCACTGAGCGCGACGAACACGAGAACCAGACCGCCAAGTATGACGATGCCTCCGGCGAGATTCCAGAAGACCACACCGGCGACCCAGGCGACCGGTGCTCCTGCGAGCAGGCACATCGCGGCGAGTGCAAGAAGGCATCCGAGGTACTCGCGTCCGCCCAATGCCGTCTCGTCTCACCCGTGGGCGCAAGTCGAGTCCATGTCCGCCGACTACAAGGTCGAGTCGACGCCGATTGACACAGCGACGTGGCCAGCGAGCGCTACCGATGCGATGGCAACGGCAAGGGCGAGAACCGATAACCACCAACGGCGCTCCCGCCTGAGCAGGCCCACGACAGACAAGCCGACGCTGAGGAGTCCGACCCCCACGGCCCCCAGTGCCGTCCATAACGCCGCAACACGCTCGTCGTCTTGGTCGAACGAGTATGGGTCGCCGGCACGGATCTGCAGAATCAGCCAACCGATTCCGACGACGACGGCGCCGACGACGGCGACAAGCTGACCAACACCGGCCCATCGCAGTCGGGGCGGGACGTTCGGTGTGAGCTGGCCGTGCACTGTTGCTACGGCAACCTCCAGCTGACGAGCAAGGTTCTGCTGCGCTGTCGACAGCTCGGCCCGGTACGCGTCTATTGTGGCCCGCAGCTGATCGACGCCACTGTCGACGCTCGCTCTCGCGACGTCCTCCATCCGTGTCGCGGTCGATGCCATCTCGCGATCGATCGCAGCGGAAACGTCGGCAATCACTCTGGCCTCAAAGCCGGCCGTGTCAGCCTCCAACCTCTGGAGCGCCTGCTGGGTTGCGCCCAGGGATTCGAGCGAACTGTCGAGCCGCGTTCGCAGGTCAGTCTCCGCGAACTGCACGGCTGTGAGGGCGTCGGCGCAGGATGTGAGTATCTCGGCCATCTGCCTCGCGGTAGTTCGGAGATCTTCAGATGTGGTCGCCAACGCCTCACACTGGGAGATCGCAGCCTCCGCCGCGCGCTGGGCTTTCTGAAATGAAGCCAGTGCAGCGGTGCTCGCAGCACCGTCCGATGTCGGCGTCTCCGTCATGAGTCCGTCCTCCCAGCGATCTGCAGATTGATAGCGCGGAGGGCGTCGCCGAGCCGTCCAACTCTGCGAGCAACGAGCTCGCCGACACGCTCGCTTTCCGGATCGCCCCCCATCAGCAGCTCGAGCTCAACGGCGTCCGCGTCAGCGGGATCCACTTGGACGAGCTCGTCGATGACGCGGACGGCGATGTCCGCATCAAGATCCATCGTCTCGCCGATAAGCCAAAGCAGAAGGGCCTGTCTCGCCTCCGCTTGCTCGTAGCGCTCGTAGATGGCGAGGAGAACATGACGTGGCACCTCCGTTGTCGGACTGCCAACCCAGACTGCCGCGAGTGCGGGTGGCAATCCAGCGGCCGACGTAGTCGGATCCATGGCCGAGACGAGTTCAACCACGCGGCCGAACATCTCCCGGTCCCAGACCTCGCCGGCGACCAGAGCGGTGTCCAAGCCCTCGAGGTACGCATCGAGTCCACGTTGCCAGGTCGGGTCGCGCTGACGGCCGCCTGCAGTCCTCAGACCTCGCAGGGCGTCGGCAAACGCCACCCACATGGCGGCCGACGGCGACGGCGCGGTCATTGACCTGGCGACGACCTGCCGGTTCGGTCCGAGTTCAGTTGCGGGGTGCCGGTGCAGGAGCGCTTCGTACTCTCCTCCTGACCAGAGGCAGTCCTCCGCCGAACCGTGCTCGCCAATCTCGTCGAAGAGGTCTGCCGCTTCACGGCTTCGCCCATCCAGCGCAAGGGCCTCCGCACGGCAGCGCGTGGACTCGTGTGGCTGGTTGAGAGCGCTGAACCTGTCCGCCGCGCGGAGGAGTTCTGATGCGCTCTCGAGACGGCGACCTCGATCAGCCATCTCTTCTGCAAGCGCTCGAGCGTCGCCCACCACGGCGACCAAGTCGTCCGTAACGCCCTCGCGAAGTGAATCGATTGAAGTGCTGGGCGTGATCGCATTGACGAGCTCCGTCCAGAGGCCGAGCGATGATCGCGGATCGATCGCGACGAGCCGCTGAGCAGCGCGCGTGACAGCGACGTAGAGGTTGGTGTACCGAGCCCGGTCGTCAATTGTTGAATGGTGAGGATCCATGCGCGATGGCTCGGGAACCTGCTCCCCCCAGCCGTAGAGCACAACTGTCGAGAACTCCAATCCCTTGGCCTCGTGGGGGCCGTAGACGGGGGAGGCGTGCTCAGCGCTGCCGTTCAACCACGCAGGTGCGATCTCTGCGAAGACCTCCCGGAGCCCGGTGTCGGCAAGCACGAAATCGCGCTCGCGACCCTCGGCGCACGGGACAACGACGACATTGGTCGACAGGACCGCCGCCAGGTCGGTGCCCGACAGACTCTCGCGCCCGAAGAAGACACCAGGACCGGCTCCCGCGCCTCGCAGCGCCTTCTGTGGGGTCGCATGGTCCTCGCCCAGTCGCGACCTCCGCACCGATTGCACGGCGTTCGCGACGTCGACGACTTCCTTGGTGGAACGGAAGTTGGCGTGAAGGAGTTCCTCGTCGATGGTCCGGGCATCACCCGGTCCGAAAGCGGCGCCAGTCAACTCAAAGAAGCCACTAGTGACGTTCGCCCAGCGGAAGGCCGTGGGGTGCACTGTTTGGAGCTCGTCCCCGGCCAGCACGATCGGCAATGCTCGGCCCGGGAGACGTGCAAGGTCATAGTCGAAGAAGCAGATGGTTCTCACCAGACCGAGCAACTCGATACGCGTGAAGTCCTGTGCCTCGTCGCAAACTAGGGCAGCTATTCGGGTTGACGACGGCAGTGACGCGGCCCGGTACACCGCAAGCGCAAGGTCTTGGTCGTCCCATAGACCGTGCTCCAGGTGCATCCTCCGGTACCAGGGGAGCACTCGAGCGCACACCTGGGAGAACACCGCGGCGTCTACGACCTGATCGTCCGAGGGCAGCGCGGTGTAGTCGTCGATGCCAAAGCAGTCGTCCGGATCAGTCCAGTCGCGAGCCGCTTCATATCCCTTGACCAGGGCTCGGAGCACGAACCACGCCAGTGAAGGCTCGATGGAGTCGCGTGCTTGATGATCTGGAAAGGTCAGGACCTTCGAGACGTCGACTCCGGTAGTCGTGCGGCCGACGTAGAGCTCCCTGAACCGAGCGAAGTCGACGTACTGAGAGCGGTCGAAGCGCGGTTGCTCCACATCGGGCAGCGCGGTGCGCAGGTGCTCGGAGAGCGTCACCATCCACGCCTCGGCATGCTCGACGACCTTCACGTCCGCTTCCGAGCCCGAAAGATGGTGGTCCACGAAGAGGATGGACCGGACACGCCGCGCTGCCTCGCGTACCAGCCGATCTCGACGCGTTATGAATCGCGGTTCGCCGGGGAGCCCCAGGCGGTTCGCCGCGACGCAGTACCGAGCGAAGGCGTGATGGAGAAGGGTGGACTTGCTACTACCAGCGCGGCCCGTGAGAAAGAGCGGGGGTTTTCGCACCAGCGCCTGATCGAGCAAGTAGCGTTGCTCGATCGTCAACTCGACCAGGAGGTCGGAGTCGAACGGGACCCGCTCCTCGACGAAGTTCGCCACTGGGTGCCGCCCGTCGATTGTGTACTGCCAATCTGCAAGCCCGCGGAAGACCCTCGCCGTGGAGAACGGGTCGTACTCGCCGACGTAGATTGAGACGCACAGCTCTTGGAGGGATCGAACCGCTTCGCGCAGACCGTCCGGCCACGTGGTCGCACCACGGGCGTCGGTGTCGAGGAATAGCAGCGCTCGGTCGGCGTGGAAGAGCGAACCGGGTACCTCGACGAACGTGACGACGTGGCCGTCGACGGCGACGGTACGAAGGTCGCCCGGCTCGGCGTGGTTGTCAACAGCGGCCCGCGCCAGCCGCACGGCGGTCTCGGTGTCACCGCCTGACGCCTTCAACGCTCGATCCCACGCCTGTCGTCCAAGCAGCACGATCGACCCACGGGGCTCGGGCCACCGGAGATCGAGCCAAGTCGCGAGCGCGTCGGAGCGTCGAAGAACGCGCGACGGAGCTGGTCGCGAGTCCACTGTTGGCGGCGACACCTCGAGCAGTTCATGCCGCTGCGACCCAACGTCGGCTCTTCGCTCCTCGCGGGTCCCGTCGAGATCGTCAAGAACCTTCCTGTACGCGCCCGCGTTTACCTCTCCTGAGCTGCGACGGTGGACGTCGACGATGATCAGCTCCCACTCGTCCGTACTCGGATGTCGATCCGTGATCGCGATGATCCGCTCGCTTCCGATGCGGTCTTTCCAGAAGCCGCTCCCGAGGGGTGTGAGCACTGCGCCTAGCTGCAGCGGGTTGTTGATCGCCGCAGCCCGCTCGCCGATCCACTTCATCCGGGCGCCGCGGCCCGCGTCGATGATCCGCCGATGAGCGTCCGGGGTCGCCCAGACCTTCATCGGGGCGGCGCCATGGCTCGTGAGACCGGTTGGCTCAGGTCAGGACCATCTGCGACGCTGCCCATAACAGTTTCTATGGGGCCAGTGTGACAAGGGAAGTGCACCCTGCACAGGCCAGCAGCACCGGATTGGGCCAGCGCTGTGCCGCGACGGCTTGCTCGAACAGATTTGCGGCTCAAAGGCTCACCGACCCCTCTGAACCTCCAAGAGGTCTCGGAAGCCGAGCGAAACTTACCATCCACACGACATTCGCATCCCTCGACTTCTGGCAGATGGCGTGGTGAGTCAGACCAAGCGCGGAGTCCTTCCTCGCTCACTCGTTGGGAGCGTCGACAGTCGGCTGACTGCCTCGCCGTCCTACCGCTGAGGCGTCCGCCACGTCGCCCTTGATGGCCTGGCTATGCCGGACGCCCGAGTAGGCGGTCGAGATCGGCGCGGGGGACGCGGAGGGTGCGGCCGATCTCGATGCAGGGGATGCCGTGCTCGCCGCCGGTGGCTCGCCACTGGCGGGCGGCGGCGTAGGCGGCGTTGCGGCTGATGCGCAGGATGGCGGCGGCTTCGTCGATGGTGAGCACCTCGGTCGAGGTGTCGGTTTCGGTGGCGGACATCGGGCTCTCCTCGATGGGTCGGTGGTCTGCCTATGTAGGCCCCTGTGGGTGCCACCACTTCGCGCGGACGTCAGATTCCGACGGCCTGCTCCCTCGCCTCGCTCTGGTCGACCGGGTGAGCGAGTTCCCACGCGGTCAGCTCGCCAGTGGAGCGGTGCAGGCGTTCGGCGACGGCGAGGTCAGCGGGCGCCGGCGGGATGCGGGGGAGGGACTCGCCGTCGAGGGGGTCGGTGGTGGCGGTGAGGTAGAGGTGGTTCTCTTGGCGCCCTCGGGTGATGTCGACGTAGGTCTCGGCGCGGGTCGCCGTGGCGTCGACTCGACTCGTCGAGATGTCACGGGTCGAGCCCTGGACTGCGTAGCTGGTCAGCGCGTAGGCATGGTCGATTCCGACCTCGGGCCGTCCTGCCGGCGTCCGGTGGAGGTCGAAGAAGCTGCGTGGGATTTCGATGGGGCCGATTCCGTCGAATTCCACGGTGAGCGTGTCGAGTGAGCGATCTCGGCGGTCCTGGTGGACGGCGACGACGGTGCCGAGGGCGCCGTTGCGGACGT
>CAYVDO010000267.1:0-11258 GCA_964450125.1 uncultured bacterium | reverse complement strand
GCGAGATCACGGCGAATCGTCGGTCGCAGTAGAAGACGGCTGAGGTTTTCGGGCTCAGATCAGCCGGTGCTTTTCGATTCGCGAGTAGAGCTGTGCGCGGGTGAGGCCCAGAAGCCGCGCCGCCTTCGACTTGTTCTGGCCGGTCTCGCGCAGCGCGCGCAGGATCATCTCGCGTTCGAGCTGATCGAGGTCGCTTTGTCCCTTGAGCGCCGCCGCGCTGCCGTCGTCAGCGCCGTGAGGTGCGGACGCAGCCTCGGGCTCGCTCGACTGCGCGATCCGGACCCGCGGCCGCTCGACCGGAGCGTTCGTACGCATCGGCAGATGCTCGGGGAGGATCAGGCCGCCGCCGCACAAGATCACGGCGCGCTCGATTGCATTGCGGAGCTCGCGCACGTTGCCCGGCCAGTCGTGCGCGAGGATGCGTGCACGCGCGTCCACCGAGAGCCCCGCAGCGGGCCGACCCACGCTGGTGCCGATCTCGTCGAGGAAATGCTCGATCAGCTTCAGGATGTCCTCGCGCCGCTCGCGCAGTGGCGGAATGTGGATGCCGAAGACGTGTAGGCGGTAGTACAGGTCCTCGCGAAAGCGCCCTTCCTGCACGGAACGTGGTAGGTCGCGGTTGGTGGCGGCGATCACGCGCACGTCGGCGCGGACCGTTCGGGTGCTGCCCAGCCGCTGGAACTCGCGCTCCTCGAGGGCGCGCAGAAACTTGGCCTGCACCACGAGGCTCATCTCGCCGACCTCGTCGAGGAACAGTGTGCCGCCGTTGGCCTGCTCGATGCGCCCGGGATGGAGCGAGGCCGCGCCCGTGAAAGCGCCTTTTTCGTGCCCGAATACCTCCGATTCGAGGAGGTGCTCGGGAAGCGCCGCGCAGTTGAGGGCGACGAACGGTCCTTCGGCGCGAGGCGAGGCGCCGTGGATGAAGCGTGCCAGCACCTCCTTGCCGGTGCCGGACTCGCCGGTGAGCAGCACGGTGGCTTCGGTGGCGGCGACCTGCGCAGCTTGCGCCAACACGGTGCGCCACGGGGCCGACGCACCGACGGGCGAACGCGCGCCACCGCGCGCCGCCAGCTCGCGGGAGAGCCGTTCCACGCGCGCTTCGAGCAGCGCGTTGCGCTCGCGAGCGACCGCCGCTTCGCGCTCCGCGTCGGCGAGCCGCTCGTGCCCGACGGCGAGGGCCACGAAGTCCGCGATCCGCGACGCAGCGGCCGCGTCGGCGGGCTCGTAGGCCGTGGGATCGCGCGAGAAGAAAGTGACGTGGCCGACGATCGCGCCGGCGAGACGCAACGGCACCTGCAAGAGCGAGCGGTGGCCGGCCTCGCCGAGGAGCTCGATCCACTCCGGCTCGAGGTCGAAGCCCACCCGGATCGGCTCGACGTTGAATGGCGTTCGCACCGTGCCGGTGAGCGTGGGGTCGCCCTGGGTGTACGTGAGGTGATGCGCGACCACGTAGTCGTGCGCCAGGAGCTGCATCAGCTCGGGCGTGAAGTCCGGACCGAATCGCTCGCGCACCGTGCGCGGACCCGAGAGCGCATAGAGCTGCCCGCCGCGACCGTCGGAGCGCATGATCGCCAGCGCCATGAGATCGTGCGGCAGCACCTGTTTGGCGGTCGCGGAGATGTGCGGGAAGAGCGAGCGCACGTCGAGACTCGCCGCCAGGATCGGAACCAGCTCCTGCAGCGCCTCGTAGCTCGCCACCGGTGAATCCCTCGCTGAGCGCCCACGCTCGTGGCCACCACGCGCGCCGAGTCTATTCCGCGACCCCGCGGCCACGACAACGCGAGGGAGGTGAAGCACTCTCGCGACACCGCACGCTGGGCAGCAGCGTGCCCTGCGGCACACCGCTACCTCGGCGGGTTCCGGGGGAAGGTGATCTTGGCGCGGTGGAAGGTGCCGAGCTTGGACCAGAGCTGGGTGCGGTCGGAAGCCTCGGCCATCGCGAGGATCTTCGCGGGCTCGTCGGTGATGCGCACGAAGTCGGGGCCGGTGGTGCCGGCGAGGGTGCCGGCCTCGATCGCCTTCTTCACCGGCTCGTCGTCCATGTACCAGATCGTGAGCGCGCCGCTCTTACCGAGTTGGTACTTCACGAACAGGTAATTGGCTCCCAGCTCGAACTTCTCGGAGAAGTCCCCGGCCATGCGCTTCTCCCGCAGGTTCCAGTAGTGGACGCCGCTCGCCTCGCCTGGCGTGAGATCGAAGTGCATCGGGATGAGGCCCGACTCGTCGGTGCCCACGAGCAGCAGGTCCGCTCCGCCGACGTGGGGCGCGATCTCGAGCAGGGCGTCGCTGCCGCCCGGCAAACGAGCCGACCACACGCCGATCAATCGCTCGTCGAGCGCTGCCGGGGTGCCGATGGGCTTGGCCGAGCGCGGCGGCTCGCACGCCGCGCCAGCAACACCGACGACGATCAGCAGCAGCGCGGCGCGAATCCACGAGCGTGCAGCGGGTGAGCTGGACGGCCGCGATCGACTCATGGATGGGTGAGCGGCGCGACGGTGGTCGTGACGGGGCGCTCGATCATGTCGATCCACGGTTTCTCCGCGCCCGGCTCCCAATGGGGCGGGAACATGTAGAAGAGGCGCATGTGGTACGTGCCCTCCTCGAGCGGAAAGAGGTCGAATGTGTAGGCGATCTCGCCCATCGAGCCAGGGATGCTCTCGGCGGATCGGCGGTGGCCGCGTCGTCGGTGTAGGTCAGGTGCGTCACCGGCACGAGCGGCGGTGGCATCTCGACCCACCACAGGAACGTTCCGGGTGCGCCCGTCACCAGATGCCAGTCCGGGTTCTGGTCGTCGAGCTTGCGTTCGCCGGGCGTGGTGACGCCGTCGATGGTGTGCCACGCGTCGGCCGCGCCGGGAGCGGCGCCGGGCCGCGGCCGGTCGTAGCGCATGCCCTTGGCGCTCTCGTTCCAATCCATGGCCAGCTTGAACCACGCCTCGCGCGCGATGCTTGGGAAGTGGATCGTCTGGTCGACCTGCACCGGCGCCAGGTGGAAATCGGGGAAATACATCGCGTCGACCAACAGCGTGGGCACGATCTCGATACCGGCGAACGTGAGCCGGTTGCGCTCCTGGCGGATCACGCGAATCGGCCCTTCGAGATAGGCCGTGACCTCGTCGTCCCACTCGTCCTCGGCATCCCCGCGCGAACCGGCACCGAGCGCGAGGCCGATCAGCGCGACGAGCCACAGGCCCGTGCCTGGCGAGGGGGCGCGGCGATGGAGCACGAGGTGATTGTGGCTCCGGCGGAGCCATCGCGACAGCCCGAACGGCTCGTGAACGGCGGTGTGCGATGGGTATGCCCTCGTTCCGTCGCGGGTCGGGTGGGGGCCTCCGCACCCCCGCCGCCAGCGCGTCCGATTCGACGTCGCGGTGCGGCCGCGAAGTGCCGTGCGTCGGCAGCGGTGGCCCGCTCGTGTATCTCCTCGGGGACGCGCGAATCGCGTCACTCGGGGAGAGCCGCATGAGCAGCAGCGACGCAGCACGGAGCGATCGCGCCGAGATTCGTTTCTTCTTCGATTACCTCTCGCCTTACGCCTACATCGCGTGGACGCAGATCCACGCGCTCGCCGAGCGCCACGGCCGGGCGGTCGCGCCGAGGCCGGTGCTCTTCGCGGCGCTGCTCGGCGAGCACGGCCAGAAGGGGCCGGCGGAGATCCCCGCCAAGCGGCTTTACGTGTTCAAGGACGCGTATCGCAAGGCGCACCGCTTCGGGCTGCCGCCGCTTCAGCCGCCGCCGACGCACCCGTTCAATCCACTGGTCGCGTTGCGCGCCTCCGCCGTGCCCCCCGATCCGGACGCGAAGCGGCGGTTGATCGACGCGCTCTACGCCGCCACGTGGGCGGGCGGCGGCGGAGTCGACACGCCCGAGAAGGTCGCGCGCGTCGCGAACGGAATCGGCCTCGACGGAGACGCCATCCTCGACGCGGCGGGAACGGACGAGGTGAAGGCGCGGGTCCGGTCCAACACCGAGGACGCGATCGGCGCGGGCGCCTTCGGCGTGCCCAGCATCGTGGTCGGCGGCGAGCTCTTCTGGGGTGTCGACTCGCTGCCGCTCCTCGACGATTTCCTCGCCGGGCGCGATCCGCTCACGCCCGAGGAGCTCTATCGCTGGGTGGGTGTCGTCCCCTCGGCCATCCGCCGCGAGCTGCGCTGAGCGAACGGGGGCCGACCGCCAGACGTGCGTTCCGCGCGCGCCGCTGCGGCGCCCCAGTGGGCGCCGCGAAAATGGGCGCGGATGGTGGTGTCGCGGGTGAGCAACGCGCACCCGTCGACGATCGCGGTGGCCACGATCAACCGATCGAACGGGTCTTGCGTCCAGTCGAGGGCCAGCGAGGCTTCGAGGATTCGTGCGAACGGCGCGTCGGAGGTCCGGAGCCCGAGTCGAGCGACCAGGTCGGTGAGGATCGCGTGCGCCGGATGGGCCAATCGTCCGATCTCGTGCAGGTATTGAAGCTCGAGGACCGCCATGGGCGAAACCGCCAAGTCCTCCTGGTCGAGTATCGCGGCCACAGGCTTCAGGCGCTTGAGGTCGCCCGCCCACAGCCAAGCGACGACGTGGGTGTCGAGGTGGATCACGGTTCCCACTCGCGCGACCACTCGAGGTTCACGAGCTGGTCGGGATCACCCTGGATGGCTTCGGGACGCCTGACCAGGTTCGCGAGCTTCGAGGCCGGTGCGGCGGGCACGATCTCGAGGCGTTTGCCTTTGTGCTCGATCTCGACCGGCTCGCCGCTTTCCAGCACCCTGTCCAGGATTCGGTAGAGATCGGCGCGCAACTGCGTCGGGGTGACGGGCATCGAGCCCTCCCGCGAGGACGTACGCATGGGGCGTACGTGTGAGGCTACGCCGCGGAGCGCCGAGCGACAAGGCGCGCTTCCACTGGAGCGCGAAGGCCCGAGGAGATTCTCCTCGGGCCTGGGTAGCGGGCCACCGTTCTCGCGGTGGCCCGGGGCGCGATCGCGAGCGATCAGGTCCCGACGATGAACACGCAGCTCGTGGTGCCGGAGCCACCGATGTTGAGGATGGCGACCTTCTGGGCGCCGTTCACCTGGTAATCGCCGGCCTTCTCGGTCACCTGCTTGTAGGCGTCGAGCATCTGGCGGACACCGGTGGCGCCCACCGGGTGACCGGCGCCGATCAGCCCGCCGCTTGGATTGATCGGCAGCTTGCCGCCGAAGTCGATGACGCCTTCCTCGATCGCCTGCCAGCTCTTGCCCGGCTTGGTCAGACCGAAGTGGTCGATCGCCATGTACTCGGAGGTGGTGAAGCAATCGTGGGTCTCGATTGCCGAGAGCTGCCAGCAGTTCTTGACCTTGGCGCGCTTCATCGCGTCGAGGATGGCCTGGCGAGTGTGCGGCAGCACGAAGCGGTTGTCGGCGCTCTCGGCGACCTTGTCGTCGAAGCGGATGGGCGCGGTGTGGTGGCCCCAGCCGAGGATGCGGGGGATCTTCGCCAGATCGAGGCCGCGGCGCGCCGCGTACTCCGTGGCGGTCTTCTTGTTGGCCAGGAACACGCACACGGCGCCGTCGGTCACCTGCGAGCAGTCGGTGATCTTGATGCGGCCGCCGATGGTGTCGTTGTACTTGCCCTTGTAGTTGGCGTGCTCCTCGCTCATGTACCAGTTGCGGGTCTGCGCCAGCGGGTTCTTCTTGCCGTTGGCGTAGTTGACCGCCGAGATGTGGGCGAGGTGCTCGTCCTTGAGGCCGTAGCGCTTGTCGTATTCGTCGCCGAGCTTGCCGAAGAGCTTGGGGAAGGGGAATTCGACGCCCTTGGCTTCGAGCTCGTACCAGGCCGCGGTGCCGAGGTAGTCGCCACCGGTCTTGGGATCGACCGTCTTCATCTGCTCGACGCCGACGACCATCGAGAGCCCGTAACGCTTGGCCTCGATCTCGGCCGAGGCCGCGAGGAGCGCGATCGAGCCCGACGCGCACGCTGCCTCGTGACGGCCCGTGGGCAGCCCCGAAAGCGCAGGATCCACGTCCACCAGGAACGCTCCGAGGTGTCCCTGCATCGAGTAGAGCTCAGCCGCGAAGTTGCCGACGTGGCCGACCTGCACCTCTTTGGGATCGATCTCGGTCTCGACCAACGCACCTTCCACGGCCTCGCGGATCATGGCCGTGATGTGCTTGCCCTCCTTCGTCCAGTTGCGGGCGAAGTCGGTCTGGTAGCCACCGAGTACGTATACGGGCTCAGGCATGTGTCACCTCGTCCTCCGGGCGGCGGCAGGCCGCGCCCCGACGTTTCGAATCACGAACCGACGAAGAAACGACCGACGTCCACGAACTTCTCGCGGAAGAGCTTGCCGCCACCCGCGGCGGCGTGATCCGTGAGCACCTTCGGCACCGCGAGGCCGGCCTTCTCGATTGCGGCGATGGTCTCGTTGACGCCCATGGCGTCTGCGAGGACCGTGGGCGGCGCCCAGTTGAAGCCGAAGCCCATGATGCGATCGACGTCGCGCGGCTCGCGCACCACCTCGCCCACGCGGTTCAGACCGTACGAAACATAACCGAGGATCACTTTGCGCATGAGGTCGGCTTCCCAGCCCTCAGCGCTCAGGAAAACCTGCATCGCCTGACGATAGCGGCCCACGCGGTGCAGTCGCTGCATCTCGTTCACGAAGTCGAGCGGCTGGGGGGCGACCTCGGCGGCGGGCTTGTAGTCGCCGGACTTGGGGTCGAGGACGAAGGTGAGTGTGGTCTTGCCGTCCTTCACCTTGCGGAAGAAGCCGCCCTTGGCCGGCGTCTTGTTGCCCAGGTGCCCGGCGGCGAGGAGCGACGACATGTAGCCCGGCATCGCGAACGCGGCGTTCGCCTCGTCTTGGGTATTGGCGAGGACGTTGTCCACGATGGCCTTGTGCACGTCCCAGCCCACCAGGTCCACGGTGGCGAGGGGCGGCATGGCGCGGCCGGTGTGCGGGCCGATGAGCGCGTCCATGAACGCCACACCGTGCTCCTCGGCGAGCTGCGCCACCTCGTTGAGCACCTTGAAGCCCACGCGATTGCCGGCGAACGCGGGCAGATCCTTGCACTCGACGATCTCGCGGCCGAGCTTCTTCTGGCAGAAGTCGATGACCCACTTGACCAGCTCTGGGTCCGTGCCGTCGTGAGGAATGACCTCGGTGCCGACGATGACGTTGGGCGGGTTGAAGAGATGGATGCCCAGGAAATTGCGCTGGAAATCGTCGCTCAGTCCCGAGCACATCTCGCGGATCGAGAGCCCCGACGAGACCGTGGCCACGATCGAGCCCGGCTTCCGCGCCTTGTCCACGCGCTCGAAGAACGGCCGCTTGATCACCATGTCCTCGGACACCGCCTCGAAGACGATGTCTGCGTCCGCCACGGCGGATTCCAGGTCCGCGTCGTAGCTTCCCACCGAGCACAGGTCGGCGATCTTGTCGGCCTTGGCCATGCCTTTCACGCGCTCGACGCCCTGTTGAGCCTTGGCGACGTCGCGTGCAAGGAGGACCGTTGGATAGCCGTAGGCCGCGAACGTCTCCGCGGCACCCGAGCCCATCGCGCCGTTGGCGCCCAACACCACCACCTTGCGGATCTCGCGTTCCATGGCGGGGACAGTCCTCTCGATGGGGCGGGCGCCAGCCGGTCCGGCCCCGTCTCGCGCGCGCGTCCGGTGGGATCGCCCCCGACCCGCAGGAGGTACGCGCAAATGCTCGAATCGTGCGGAAAAGGACGGCGTTGTAGCCAGTGGAACGGTGCCAGTCAACCGCGTCCCGAGGCCCTGGTCGGGGTGGCTAGCTGGTGTACACGGGACCCCGCCGCGAGCTGGCTCACGAGCGTTGGCTAGCTAGGCTAGCCAGGATAGAATCGGCGCATGCGCGTGAACATGCAGCAGGCGAAGAACCGCCTTTCCGAGCTGGTCGCTAACGCCGAGAAGGGTGAGCCCGTCATCCTCTGCCGCGACGGAGTGCCGGTCGCCGAACTCCGCGCGCTGCCGCGGCCGCGGACGCGTAGCAAGATCAAGACGAGCGACCTCGGGTCGGCCATCAGCCGCGAGGAAGCCGTGGCGCCGCTCAGTGGCAAGGATTGGGGCGCCTGGGCGGACGAGTGATCGCATGATCCTGCTCGACACTTGCTCGTTGCTCTGGCTGGTGAGCAACCGCACCGAGCTCTCGCCTGCGGCGGTGCGCGCCATCGACGGCGCACGGCAGGTGTTCGTGTCCGCGGCCTCCGCCTTCGAGATCGGGATCAAGTACCGGCGCGGGCGCCTGCCGCTGGCCCTCGCGCCGCAGGACTGGTGGAGCGCAGCCGTCACGCGGCTGAGCCTCGACGAGCTCGCCATCACGTCCGAGGTGGCGCTCGCCGCGAGTGCGCTACCCACGGAGCTCCGCGTCGGTGGGCGCTCGGTCGATCACCGCGATCCCGGCGATCGACTCTTGGTGGCCACCGCCGCACAGCACGGCCTCACCATCGTCACGCCGGACCCGCTCATCGCCGCGTACCCCGGCGCGGAAGTGTTGTGGTGACCCAAGCGCCTACCCGGGTGTGGAGATGCGACACCCCCGGCTGTCCCTCGTCGTAAGAGCGGTATTTTCGTATCCGATGGGTGCGCCGAGAGATGGATCCTCGACGTGTCGTCAGGCAATGCGTCCACGGCCACGCAGCGATTTCGCGCGTCGTCACGACGGTGAACGATCGCAAGGGCGTCACGTTCCGATGCAAGCTGTTCGGCCAGCGCTTCGCACGTGCTCGACCTCTGGGTGGCGGACCAATCAACGTCCACGGGCGGAGCCGGGCGGCAAGCGCGTGGGGGTCGGGCACGATTTCCGTGGTCTCGACGAAACCGCAATCGCCGAGCACGTCGCGACCGAGCGCCGGTTGCGTTGCCGTCGCGAGCACCGGCGAGCAGCCGTCGTCGCGCACCAACGCGGCGAGCACATCGGTCGTCGGGCCGAGACGTGGCGGTCAGACCGTATCCTCGATGGAGATCCGCGGCGCGACAATGTCGGATTCCATGCCGCTGGCTCGGTCTGAGAGATCGATCTTCGCGTGCCGGCGATCGCAGCTGCTCAGTGCGTGAGCTCGGCCTTCACCCAGTACTCGATGGGTGTCTGGCCGGGCTTGGTCCAGACGGCGGTGCCTTCGAGCTGGTAGGTCCGGATCGTGCCGCTCCAGCGCATGCGACCTTCTTTCTCGCTCACCGTCTCTGCGGTGAACGTGACGGTGTCGCCGCGCTGCTCGGCGGTGTAGGGCGCGGCGGTGAAGCCGTAGCCATCGCAGGCGCTCGAGTGGAATTTCCCGTCGGCGAAGCGAAGGGTGTCCTCGTCCCCTTGGGTCTTGCCCTTCTCGCCGACGTGGCCGATGTAGGTGCGGCCGTCCAGGACTTGTCGCGCGGCGCTAGGTCGGACCGCTTCGTCTTCGGTGGCGGAAGCCGCGTAAGCGGATACCGCGACCAAGCCGGCTGTCAGCAACGACCGAAGGCGAGAGGTGCGTCCCGTCGTCATGATCTCCTCCTCGTGCTCCAAGTGCGTTCAGATCTCGGGGCCGAACCGAAAGGTGTGCTCGAGCATCTCACCGAGACCGTTGGCCCAGAGGACACAGTAGTGAACGGCCAGGACGAGCGGTACGACCAGCACCACGTGCACCACTCGACGGGTTTGGGTGCACGCACCCTCCAGCAACAGCCGATTGAATGCCAGCAGGATCGGCAGCGCCGCCAGCGTCGTGAGGATGGAGCGGAAGATCGGCGGCGGTGCGCCGCGCGCCACGAGCAGAAGCAAGGTCGCTGGCGCCGCGATCATCGCGAGGTCGCGACGTGGGTCGAGGATCTCGCCCCAGCGCACGTTGGCCCAGGGCACGCCGGCTAGCCCCAATCCCAGCACCGCCAGCACGCCGGCACCCAAGGCGAGCGCCAGCGCGCGGCGCACGACCAGCTCCTGGGTGCTGCGTCGCAAGTCTGCGCCGACGCGCTGCCACCGCTCCTCGGGAAGCGCTTCGAGCTGGTCGAAGAGCGCCAGGGCTTCCGAGTATCGGCCGCGCCGCACGAGCAATCCGCCCAGGGCGGCCCGAGCGAAGCGCTCGTCGTCGCTGCCGGCCTGCTCGGCGATGGTCGTGCGATAGCGGCTCTCCGCCTCTTCGACGCGGCCCGCGTTCTCGGATTCGCGGGCGAGCCAGCGCATCGCGCGCCCACGCAGGGGGAACTCCGGATGACGGGCCACCAGATCGTTCATGTTGCGGAAAGCCTCGTCGCGGTCGATCTCACGGTAGCGGGCGAGCGTGTCCTCGTAGATCCGGAGCGGCTCCTCGCCGGCGGCGAGCGCCCACGTCAGATACTCGCTACGTGCTCGCGCACGAGCGGCGAATCGTGCTTCGGGATGGCGCTCGACGAGCTCGCGATAGATCACCAGCGCTTCCGAGAATCGGTGCTCGCGCCGATCGAGGCGTTCGGCCTCGGCCATGCGCGCAACACCCTGGGCGACGAGCTCACCCCGGACCCGATCATCGGCCGTACTGGTTTCGAGCTGCGCCACCGCCAGCAACCCGGCTGCGAGCCAGCGCGCAGCGGCTCGCCAGCCGAGCCGCGCAAGCGTCAAGCGCGCCAGCCGCGGCGCTTTCGGGCGGCGACCAGGCCAGTGATGGCCGCTGCCACGGCCGCCCCCGGCGTTCCGGTCGCCGCGTGATCGCCGCTTCCCACGGCACATCCACCCACGGTCGGCAAGAACTCCGCGGGTGTCGAACCGGGCACGCCGCCGCCGGCGAAGGTGCTCGACCAGGAATCTACGAGTCCGACGATGCCGCCGCCCACGCCGTCGACCTCGTAGGTCTCGGCCGACCACGAGTCCGCGGAGACCGTCACGACGGTGAACCCGAACATGCCCTTCTTGAAGACGGTGTAGGCGCTGGTCCGCGCGAAACCGCTGGTTCCGACTCCGCCTCCGCCCTGCACGACGTGATGCACGCCGTTGACGAGCGAGTGCTCGTACTGGTGATTGTGACCCGCGAAGGAGATGTCCGTGTTCGAGCTCTCGAACGCGTCGATGAGACCACCGCTGCCCGTGATGCAGTCCTTGGGATCGTGCCCGGAGCCGGTGGTCACGCCTGCCTGGTGGAAGAGGTTGAAGCGAAACGGCGTGAGCGGATTTGCCTTCGCCTGCGCCAGATCGTTCGCCACCCAGCTCGCCTGTGGCGTGCCTGGCGTACAAGCGGTCTCCGTGCTGATCACCGTGAAGTGAGCGTTGCCGTAATCGAAGGAGTAGTAGCCCTGGTTGGAACCCGAAGCGTGTGCCGAGAAGTAGCGGTAGAAG
>CAYVDO010000266.1:0-11261 GCA_964450125.1 uncultured bacterium | reverse complement strand
CGCGAGCGGAGACAGCCGTCATGTCGAATTACTGCATCGCATCGGGGATAATCACTCCCCATTCACCCCATTCAACCCGGGAGGCGAAACTTCGATGCCTGGCGAACGGCGCAACCGGCGACGCGTTCATGCGGTGTTTGGTGACCGAATCGATCTCACCCGCCCGGAGCCGCTTCTTCGTCAGCTCGGAGCCCTTCCGCGCTGGCGACAGGCCACCAAATCAGCAAAAGTCGTCGCAGCAGCGCGCCTCTTCCGCTCCCTCCCCGCGACGCGCATCGACGCACTCGTCGAACTTGCGCGCGAGCGTGACGCGACGTACTCACGCCCAGACGAGTTGGACGCGATCGTTCTGGAGGTTGAGCGGGGGGCGAACCCGCAGGACCTCGTCGACGGAATTCGCGAGCACCTCGAACTCGAGACGGTGCATGTCCAGGTGATTCCCGAATCGACACCCATCGCGCGGGAAGACCAGCCCGGTTCCTCGTGGCGACGATTTCGTGATGCCGTGAAACCGGCGAACGAAGAGCCTTCGACCGGCGAGCTTTCCTACCTGGACGGCGAAGGGGGAATCGACAGACGGTTCGCATGGGGGTTTCCGGGCGGCAAAGGCGAGGGACAACATCTGGTCGACGTAGAAACCGGGTGGACGCTCGAACACGAGGCGCTCGCCAAATTTCGCGCCGAACTGTTCGGGAACGTCGTCGACGCCGGGCGAATTCACGGCACACGAGTGTTGGGAATCGTGTGCGGCAGTTCGACCCAGTCCACAGGCATCGCGCCCGAGCTCGAGAGCTTGAGCGTCGCGGCGCACGGCCCTGCAGACCTGGCGGATGTCGTGCTCGTCGCCGCCGAACGCCTCCTTTTCGGCGTCAACCGATCTTCGGGAAAGCCGAACCACCATCCGCGCTACGGCGGCGTGCTGCTGATCGAAGCGCAAGCCATGAAGAGCAGGAACGTCGTGTTGCCAATCGAGGTACTGACCCCCGAATTCTGCGCGATTCGACTCGCCACGGCCCTCGGGCTGATCGTTGTCGAGGCCGCAGGTAATGGGGGAATCGACCTCGATACCTACCGCGATTGGCGTCGCCGGAGGATCCTCGATCCATCTCCAGGAAACGAGGACTTCCGCGACTCAGGTGCGATCGTAGTGAGCGCTGTGGGGGGGGTCGGCAGAAACTACGGTCGTCGAGTCGATTGCTGCGCCAAGGGAGAAAATCTCTTCACCGCGGATACGACGTCGACCCCACCGTTCGCCTCGGACCGGTACACGAATCTGTTTGACGGCACCTCCGGTGCTGCAGCGATCGTCGCTGGCGCGGTACTGTCTCTTCAAGGAATCGCCCACGCCAGGTTCGAGCGGCGACTGACCCCGCGATTGCTTCGAGAGCTGCTGAGGGATCCTGCCAACGGGATCGACCATTCGCCGGCCGGACTGGGCGTTCTTCCGAGCTTGCGGCAGCTGGTGCGTTGCGATCGAATCGCGATCGCGCCTGACGTGTACTTGCGTGATCACGCGGGGGACGACGGAGGGCCGCGGACGGCTTTGCACTGCCTATCACCAGACATCAGATCGATCGATGCCTCCGCCGCAACCGATCGCCCGCTCAGCCGCGGAGACCGCCATCCCGACCCGACCGCACGGGTGGCTGCACCAACGATTCGAGTCGCCATCCGCAACAAAGGGGGAAGCGCGTCATCTGATGCCCGTGTACATCTGTACTCTGCGGCCCCGGGCCCAGCGGTGCCGCCGCATCTGTGGAACGCAATGGGCGTAATCGAACATCAGGAAGACATCCCCGTGGGCGACACACCGGTGACTGCCCATGTGCTCGACGCTGCGAATACGACCGGGCTGGCTGAAGAGCCACGTTCGCTCATCGCCGTCGTCGAAGATCGAGCCGACCCCCTTCGCCTTCCGCCGGCGCAGCTCGCCTGGAGCGACTACCGCGGACTGCTGAGGACCGACAAGATCGCCTTTCGCAACTTCGCGCAGATGCCGATTGGCGAGCGCGCATCGGCTGGCGACGAAGACGTCGTACTGAGCTTCGTCGTCGCGCCACCGCGTGATCAGGCGGTGAGGCTCGAGCTCGAAGTCGTCGCTCGCCTGCCAAGCGATTCACGCGGATGGCTCGCCCTGACCCGCGAGCTCTCGACGAAGGTGGAGGACCGGCTTGCGTTCGAGGACGCCGACACGATGCGTGTCGTTCGACTCAATCCGCACGGCCGCTGGACGTCCGGTCCGATTGTCTTGGACGCCAATGAGCCGGAGCCGTCGAACGTGCAGATCCGGATCCGCTTCCCGCGCGCTTCGACTCGATCGGAAGCTGTCTACCGTGTATGGGCTGGGCTCATCGCGATCGACCAGAGAAGCCGGCAACAGCTCGGTCGCTTCACGTGGGAGCTGGCGCCTCCAAGACGCATGCCCCGATGATCAGCCTACCGGCGTGGTCGGATCGGTCGATCCGGAAAAGCCAGAGGTCGTCTCGGTCACATGCTCAGGGGAAGGCCTTGTTGCACTGCGTCGAGGAGCCGACACAGGAACACGACTTCGTCCCCAATGACGAGCCGCTGTGCCTGAACGTGAGTGAGATCGTCCCGTTCTGGAAGTTGCTCGGACACGAATAGAATCCGTCCGTGTCCCCGATGGCACGGTTCGTCGTGGACTGACCCGTCTGCGCGCAGTCCACGGTGTCCGCGGAGTGTGGGATCCCGCCATTCTCCGTCAGATATCCCCAAAGCAAGCAGTTCCCTGTGCCTGGGCCGGGGGTCGGCGTGAGCTGCCCGAAGCTCAAATTGCATTGACTTTGCGGACGAGGATCCCCCGTCCCGTCGATGATGGACTTGAGCCGCGTGCCGTCATCCACACACGAGCACGACTCGCGAACGGGCTGCGTGGAACCATCCTTCTTCGCGAGCTCGAGCTCGATCGCGAACGTGGGATACGGGCTAGCCGTCATGCCGGCTGCCGGCGTCAACGCCTTCGCGTCGACAATGCACTGGAAGTAGTCGACGTCGTGCTCGGCCGCCACCTGCTTGCTCGTGCCATCTTCGCCCATGTAGTGGCACGTCACGGTTTCCGTGGTGTAGTCGATCTTGGAGTTGTCGAAATGGCTGAGACGCCCCCACAGGATGCACGGACTCGCGTGAGTGACTCGGCTCGTGCCCACCGCCGCGATGACGATCGCAAGACGAAGGAGAACACGCAGGGACCATCGCATCGGAGACCTCCTGGAGCGCGACTCACCCGAGGGCACGGAAGCTGGCCATCGGATTTCGGAGAAGACGACGAACTCACCGCCTGCTGCAGCACGTGCCCAGAGATGGAAACACCACTACAGATTGGGACTGCACACCAACCCTGCATCTGCTTTGTTACAGGCTGCAGGACACTTGTGGAACGTACCGCCACTGCCGGTGTCGTGGACGAACTTGGGGATGGCCGCCCCGGCCTTCACCCTGCACACGAACATGCCCGTCCTCGGTTCCTGGCTGCACTGGGCATTCGGATGCGTTTCGAGCACGAGGTTGAATCCGCCACCAGGAACCTGCCCGCCAAGCGTGACGACTCCGTGCACATAACAGTCCGCTGCGCTTGCAACGGAGGCCGCCGACAACACCAGGAACGCCGATAGCGAGACGCCGACTCGCCGAAGCTTACCTCTCATGCGCCCTCCCCGGGACTTTCAGACAGCGACCATCGGCCTACCGGGCCACACGTACTTCTATTGTTCGCATGACCCTGCTGCAACCACGTATCACGTTCGAGCCCTCGAGTCAAAAGTACTTTACGAGGGAGACATAGAGCTGGCTCTGCAGGTCGGTCAGCTCTACGTCCGAGACCGCGAAGACCTGAGTCGCGGTGAACGTCCCCGCCGCGTTCACCGCAAAACGAGCTTGATACGCCACGTCCACGCTCATCGAGGGAAACGCCAGCCCAACCCCCACGCTAGTGCCGTAGAACGGCCGCGGTGAACCACGTGCAGGCTCGGGATCGTAGAAGACACCCATACGTCCGGCCACGTCGCAGTGCGTGAGCGCCAAGACGTACTCCACGCCCATTCGCGCCGTGAAGACGCCATCCACCGAGCTATCGACCGCAGGGTCTCCGCTCACCAGGAACTGCTGATCCTCGCTATCGGTCAAGCGAAAGCGATCCCAATCGACGTAGACGAGGTCCGCCGAAAGCGTGAGCTTGTCTTCCGGTCTCCACGCGACACCAAAGCCGTAGGAGGGTGGCAAGCTAAGACGAAAATGGTCGTCGACCCCCTGGATGCCTTGGCTCGGATCGAGTAGGTCACGAAACGAACGCGCGAGACTATCCGTGGCCTGCAACTTCGCCACGGCAGCCAAAGCAAGCGAAGTGCTCGGCTTCCAGAGGGCTCCGAGTGCGCCGGTGAATGCGCCGTAGTTCTTGGCCGTCGTCTGGACCGACGCGCTACCCGAAATCGTGGGGCCGCCGGTGATCGTGAGCTCATCATCGGTGGTGTGAATCGACCTCCACGCATAGGGGTGCGTGAGCCCATCCATCCAGTAGTTGAGAGCGCCGCCGGCGGAGAGCCCCGGGACGATCTCCACGGCCACAGCCGCGGTGACTGCGTCGATCCCGCCGTGCTGCTCGTAATGCGCACGTTGGATGGCCTGTGACACCGCCGTCGTCGCCGTGGACACGTAATGGAGGTCTCGGTCGAAAGAGAAGACCTGCTGATAGTTGAGGGCAGCAACCACGTTCCTGCCCGCGACCGTGAACGGTATCGCCACGCTCGCGAAGTCGAGGCTGGCCCCCCCAAAGCTGTCCTCTCGCCCGTCGATCGACAGCGTCTGCTCGATGTCGTTGACGACCAATGTCTCACTTCCTGATCCGAAACGGTCGGTTTGACGGACATAGCGAGCGACCGCGGACACTTCCGGCCGCTCCAGCTGTACGAGGCCAGCAGGATTCCAGGACGCCGCGGTCGCATCGTCGGCAACCGCGATGAATGCGGAGCCAACGCCGGTCGCCCGTGCGCCCGCGCCCACTGGGCTGGGTGGCGAGCTGAAGAATGCGAAGATCGCCGGCGTGCCCGCCAAGGCCGCTGACGACGCGACGACGACCGCGATTGCAGCAGCAACGAGCGCACGCGTACCCGAACCGGCATGGCGAAGCCGAACGCGTCCAGTCATCGCTCACTCCTCCCCAACTCGAAGCCCGCCATGCGCGCACGCCAAGCACTCGGCGACTCACGATCCCGGCGCAAGCGGCTTGGATCGGTGCGATCCTATGCTGAGGCTGATCGATGCTCAAACGGCGTCGTGTTCTGGTCCATCTCGCTGCCCGTGATCGTCCCGGTGACCGGCACCCGTCTCGTTCCCCGATCTCCCTCGCGCCCAGCTCACGACGAGGCGCACGCGCGCAGCACCGCCTCCGCGCGCTCTTCGACGGTGAGCGCATCGTCGAGCCATAGAAGCTGTGCCGGCGCGGCCTCCCGCAACAGCAGGCCCTCGAGCAAGGCCTGGTAATGCCGCTGTCTCCAGGGGTCGGGCGTGCGCACGCCGTCGTCGACGAGCGGTAGCACGCCCCACGGCAGCACCACGATTCGATCCAGGTGGCCGACGTCACGCAAGGTGTCGCTGTGGAAGGCTTCGGTGCGCACGCGCGGACCGCAGCGATAGAGCAACCAGAACGCGAAGAAGTCCACCGGCGAGCGGTCGGCGACGAATCCGCCCGCCTCGCGCACCGCTTGGCGCTCGAGCTGGCGTTGCTCTTCCCAGAGCTCGATCACCAGATCACCGAGCTCAGCCAGATCGAGCGTGTGCAGCTCGAGACCGCGCTCGATGCGCGATCGCATGCCCTCCGGCACGTACGGCACGTCGAGGCGCTGAGCGAGTGCTCGGGCGAGCGTGGTCTTGCCGGTGCCTGCCGAACCGGAGAGCGCGATGCGCGGCCGCCGGGGCGGCGTGCCCGAGGATTCGCCGTGCGGCGCCACGCTCACCCTCCCTCGGTTCCGAGCCACGGCCGCTCGCCGAGGGCGCCCACGACGGCGCCCGATTCCGCGAGCATCAGCCAGGTATGCGACGCGACCTCGGGGGCGAAACGCAGGCTCTCGCCGAATCCCAGACCGAACGCGTGGCAGAGAAAGACCCGGATCACGCCGATGTGGGTGACCACGATCCAGCGGCCGTTTTCCAGGCTGGACCGCGCACCGTTCCACCAGGCACTCACCCGCTCGCCCAAATCCCGCACCGACTCGCCGCCGCCCGGTCGCGCTTCGAGGTACTGCGTCCAATAGGCCTCGACTCCGGCGGGATCGGTCTCGTTGAGCACACGCCACGGCTGGCCTTCCCAGACTCCCATCGATTGCTCGCGCAGCGCGGGTTCGACCACGAGCTCGACGCTCAGGTCGCGCGCCACCTGCTCGCCGAGCCGGCGCGCGCGGACGAGATCGCTGGTGAGCACTCCGCTCACCGGTGGATCGAGCGGCACGAGCACCCGACCCACCCAGCTCGCGAGAAGCTGCGACTGCCGCTCGCCCTCTGGAGAGAGCGGCACGTCGAGCTGGCCGCGCACGCTGCGTTCGGTGGGCGCTTCCACGGCGCCGTGACGCAAGAGGTGCAGATGCGTCACGGCCGTCGAGACCATCGACGCGCGGGTGCGAGGATCGAACATCACCAGGAGTAATGGACCGTGTAGCGCACCACGGCTTCGCCGTCCTTGGGCACGGTCACCGGGAAGTGCACCGTGCGAGCGTCCACCTTCTCGAACTCGTGGGTCTTCTGAGTAATCTGCCAGTTGACCCAGCGGAACAGATTTTCCTTCACCACCACCTGCACTGGCGCGGATTTGTGGTTGCGCAGCTTGATCTCGACGGTCTCGTCCATCCAGTCGGCGTCGTTGTCGACGCGGAAATCCACTTGCTTGCGCTCACCGACCACGTCGAACGCCGTGCCCATCTTGACCAGCACCTTCTCGTCCTTGGCGGTGTGATCGATGGTGTCCTCGCCCACCAGCTCCAGGCTCTGGTCGGCAGCGTCGAGCTTGGAAACGCGGATGCGGCCGCGCGGCAGCGGGATACCTAGGCCAGTCTCCTTGGCGTTCTTGAAGCGCAAGTAGACGTCGACCTTGGTGTTGGCGTCGGTGCCGAAGCCGCGGTCGGTCATGGGATTGGGGAAGAAGCCGCGCCATTGCTCGCCCAGGCCGTAATAGACGAGCAGCTTCTCGCACGGTACCCCGCGCGCCACCGGAAAGAGCTCGATCTGCTTGGTGGAGCGGTCGGGAAGCGTGGTGCGGCGACCGAGCGTGTAGAGGTGGTACTCGAAGAACTCCTTCTCCTCGAAACCGGCGCCTTGATCGGCCATTGCCAGCTCGGCGCGCGCGGCCTTGGCGGCGTACACCCGGCCCTGCGGGCGCGGCGCGCGATGAACGTCGCCCGCCATCAGCTTGAGGCGGGCGTCGTCGTAGCCCGCGCCGGACTGGTTCAAGATGCTCACCCAAGCGCCCACGTCGAGCTTGCCGGCGTTGGCGTTCTCACCCTCGGCGAAGGTGAGGTTGTAGTCGGTCCACCAGGTGATGCCGTCAGTCTCGTAGGTGACCCGAGCGCGCTGGCCTCCCGGCTTGTCGGTGGAGAGCAGCCACACCAACGTCGGCCTCGTGATGAGGCCACCCGGCAGCTCGGGAAAGCGCAGGTTGGCGTAGCCGTTCATCACTTGGATCCCGCCATCGGCGCTCCGGAGCACCAAGCCGCCGGTGGTCGAGAGCAGCGTGCCGGTAGTGGCCGCCACCGTGTCACCGCGTTGCTGCTCCACGGAGCGCTCGAGGAGCTTCTGGCTGCTCACCAGATCGAACTGATAGCTCTGCTCCAGCACCCGCGTGGCGGGATCGCTGACGGAGGTGAACGAAACCGTCGTGGGATCGATCCGCGCCGCCACGTCGGTGAAGCGCACCGTGGGCTTGGCGCCCTCGACGGTGAACGAGCGCTCGTCACGCACGATCGCGAAGCCCGGGACCTGCTGGCCCGAGTACGACGGTGCGTAGCCAGGGCTCTCGGGCAACGGCCGATAGAGCTCGGGTGGCACCGCCCCCGGCTCCGCGCTCGAGTAGATCGTGAGCGCCACTGCCCGATCGTCGCCGGCCTGCGCTGAGCCGGCGCACATCGCGACCGCGGCCAGCCCCAAGACGAAACCCCACCGCCGAGAAGCCAGCCCCGCTGAGCGCGTCATGTCGTCCTCCTCCGCCCCCACGAGGTGGAAGCACACGATCCGTTGAAAAGGTTCACGCCGGCCGGGGCTCGCGCGTGCGCCGCCGTCGCTCCAGCGCGGCGATGAAGCTGTCCGACTCGGCGAGTGCCGCACGGTATGCGTAGTACGGGTCGGCGCTCGTCAGCGCGAGTGCAGCGTAGAGCTCGAGCTCCGGCTCGCGCGGCAGTCGGTCCTGTCGCGGCACCGCCAGGCCCGCCTCACGCAGCCGCTGTGCCGCTACCGCAACCACCAATGCATCAGCCGACCGATCGCCGGCAGCGAGGTCCGCGATACCGGCGAGGACCCGCTCGGCGGCCGGCAGCCCGTCGAGCGTGGTTCGAGAGCGCTCAGTCATTCGGCGCTCCGAGGAACGCACGAACCCGAGCCTCGAATGCCTCGGCGTCGAGCGCCGGATAGCGAATCAAGCCCGGGCGAATCTCGTCCAAGGTCGCGAGCAGCTCGGCTCTCGTGCCCAGACCACGATCGAGCATCGCGCGCGTCCGAACGATCGCGATCGTGGGCCCGAGCCAGCTTGGCACGCGCTTGAGCCCGGAAGTCGTCGTGGAAGAACAAGGAATCGACCAGCCCGTGGCGCACGATGAATTCCGAGCGCTCCCGCCAACCCGGCAGCGGCAGCAAAAACGGATCGGGTGACGCGAGCTCCACGCTGGCCTCGAGTTCCTCCTTGACCCGGGCGATCGCCTCGAAGATGCCCAACGGCTCGGGATCTAGCTCGAGGTCGGTATCCAACGTGCTCACGCGCCAGCCTTCGAGCAGCGCGGTGGCGTCCTCGGTGAGGTAGACGCGACCCGGCCCGCGAACGCGCCGCCCTGAGGCCTGCATGAGACCCTCGACGGTCCCGGCGTCGACATACCCGCGCATCCACGGATGGTACCCGATCGCCCGCAGGGCTCCCCACACGGCCCCCGCGACGACGCTCCTCACCCGCGCTCTCCGGGGTTGGCGCGCGCGGGCGGGCGCGGGTTAACTACGCGCATGAACATCCTCGGCATCAGCGCCTACTACCACGACTCCGCGGCCTGCTTGGTGCGCGACGGCGAGATCGTCGCCGCCGCCCAGGAGGAGCGCTTCACCCGCAAAAAACACGACCACGAGTTCCCGCTGCTCGCGACGCGCTATTGCCTCGCGGAAGGCGGTGTCGCTGCCGACGCCCTCGACGCGGTGGTCTTCTACGACAAGCCGCTCACGAAGTTCTTCCGCATCGTCAAGACGTACATGCACACGGCGCCCCACGGCTTCGCCTCGTTCCGCAAGGCGTTTCCGCTGTGGATCCGGCAGAAGCTCTGGATCCCGTACGAGATCGAGCGCGCCCTCTCCGGCATCGGCGTGCGCATGCCGGAGAACTTGCTCTTCACCGAGCACCACGAGTCCCACGCGGCGAGTGCGTTTTTCCCCTCGCCTTTCGAGCGGGCCGCGATCCTCACGATGGATGGCGTCGGCGAATGGGCCACCACCACCGTCGCGCAGGGTGAGGGCAATCGCATCCGCATCGTGAGCGAGAGCCGATTCCCGCACTCGCTGGGACTGCTCTATTCGGCGTTCACGTATTTCACCGGGTTCAAGGTCAACTCGGGCGAATACAAGCTCATGGGCCTCGCGCCGTACGGCCAGGGGCGCTACACGCAAACCATCCTCGACCACCTCCTCGACCTGCGCGAGGACGGCTCGTTCCGGATGAACCAGCGCTACTTCGACTACCTCGGCGGGCTCACGATGACCAACGAGCGCTTCGCCGAGCTCTTCGACGGCCCGGCGCGGAAATCGGAAACGCCCATCACCCGCCGCGAGATGGACATCGCCAAATCCATCCAGGAGGTCACCGAAGAGGTCGTGCTGCGCGTCGCTCGCCACGCCCACCGCGAGCTGGGCGAGAAGAACCTGTGCCTCGCCGGCGGAGTCGCGCTCAACTGCGTGGCCAATGGCCGGCTGCTGCGCGAGGGCCCCTTCGAGAAGATCTGGATCCAGCCGGCCGCCGGAGATGCTGGCGGCGCACTCGGTGCAGCGCTCTTCGCCTGGCACCAGCTCTACGACAAGCCGCGGGTTGCCGACGGCGTCCACGACGCCATGAAGGGCTCGTACCTCGGGCCGTCGTTCGCCAACGACGAGATCGCGAAGTACCTGGAAGCGAACGGCTACCCCGCGGAGCGCGTGTCGGACGGCGAGTGGGCGGACGCGGTGGCGAAGCTCATCGCCGACGAGAAGGTGGTGGGCCTCGTGAACGGCCGCATGGAGTTCGGGCCGCGGGCGCTCGGCCATCGATCCATCATTGGCGATGCCCGTTCACCCAAGATGCAGTCGGTGATGAACCTGAAGATCAAGTACCGCGAGTCGTTCCGGCCGTTCGCCCCCTCCGTGCTGGCCGAGCGGACCTCGGACTATTTCGAGCTCGACTCCGAGTCGCCCTACATGCTGCTGGTGGCACCGGTGAAAAAAGAGCTGTGCCGACCGGTCGACCAGAATCCCGACAAGGACATCATGGAGTGGGTGAACGAGGAGCGCTCCTCGGTACCCGCCATCACCCACGTCGACTACTCGGCGCGCGTGCAATCCGTGTCGGCCGACCGCAGTCCCCGCTACCACGCGCTGATTCGCGCCTTCGAACAGCGCACCGGTTGCGGCGTCGTCATCAACACCTCGTTCAACGTGCGCGGCGAGCCGATCGTGTGCACGCCCGAGGACGCCTACCGCTGCTTCATGCGCACCGAGATGGATGCGCTGGTGCTCGAGAACTTCATCCTCCACAAGAGCGCCCAGCCGAAATTCGAGGACGGAGCGGACTGGCGGAACGAGTTCGTGCTGGACTGAGTCTTTGCGGGGGGCTGTTCCAGCCCCCCGCCCAGCGCGGCAAAGCCGCGCTGGGTCCCACCCCCAAGGCGACTCGGCTCACGCTCGTCGGCTCGCCTACCGGCTCGCGGTGAAATGGAACGTGAGCGTCGCGTCCGGAACGCTGAGCGTTCGATCGCGAGGCTCGAGCGGGGCTCTGCCAGCCCCCCGCCCAGCGCGGCAAAGCCGAGCTGGGTCCCACCCCC
>CAYVDO010000265.1:0-11494 GCA_964450125.1 uncultured bacterium | reverse complement strand
GGTGGGGCCCCACGAAAACCGCGCTTTTCGTGGGGCGGGGGTCTGGAACAGACCCTCGAGAAAGCATCGATAGGCGCGAAAAATCGCCCTCGCGAGTTTTTCGCGGCCTGTCAGCGGTGCTTCGTGTAGAGCTCGTCGCGCCACGCGATCACGTCCGCGAAATCGCGCACCACGTTCTCCGAGGTGCAGCACGTTCGCGTCGCCGGCCCGAGGCGGATGTAGCGATCGGCGACCGGCGCCGCCAGCTGCAGCGAAGTCGCCGCCACGATGTCGGCGTAACTCAGGCCGTCGCCGAGGAGGTGACCCTTCTTGCCGGCGAGCGCGGCTCGGATCTCGGCGAGCCCGTCGTGGATCGCCGCGTCGGCGGCGGCATCGCTCATCGCTGCTGTCGCGTATTTCTTGGCGATGAATGCGACGGCATTGCGGCCGAGCGGCAGGAGGTACGGCTTGAGCGCCTTCGGGAACGGCATGCTTTCCTGGATCGCACGCGGATTGGTGGTGGTGCGGCGAAGCGAGAGCACCCGCGACGCGGCGAGGATGCGCTCGGCGCGCTCGTTCCAGCGCGTGATCTCGGGCTCGGCGCCTGCGGGGAAGAGCTTGCTTCCGCTGCCGATCGCGTCCGCGTGGCGTGCGATGTCGAGCGAGTCGGCAAACACGCCTGCGTCGTCGACGAACACCGGCACCGTGACGCGACCCGAGAGCCTGCGGAGCTTCCAGCGCAGGTACGGCTCGCCGACCATGGGCACGTACTCGACGTCGCGCCGCTGGACGCGGTGATGATCGAGCGCCCAGCGTGCGCGCTCGGACCACGGGGAATAGTGAAGGAAGACGAATTGGGCCACGTGGATCTCACCTCGCCCGCGAAGGCGTCAGCCACCCACGACGTTGATCGCCAGCGTGGCGGGCAGGTCGAGTGAAGGCTCGTTGGTTGTGATGAGCGAAGAAAGTGTCATGACGCGCACGGCTTCGATCAGCCATAGCGCGTCGGGCGCGCGCTCGACAACCGAGTTGTACTCGACGACCTCGCGGGAAACCTGGGGAGGGAGTCCTTCGGTCGGCATCGGCGGCCGAGCCGCGTGAACGGCGGCGTGCGACCGCAATCGCTCACGCGTCGCCTGCGCCGTCCACGCAGCCGAGCGACAGCGCTGGTCGCGCGCGCAGGAAACAAGAAGGGGCCCCGAAGGACCCCTTTACGTCACGCAGGACCGCACCGTCGGTTCAGCTCAGGAGCTGGTCGATCAGGTGGACGATCACCACTGGTTCATCAGGACCGGTGGATGGCTGCGAAGTATCAGTGAGCCGATGCTACGCCCGTCGTGAATTCCCGGTCAAACGAGGTGCCCGCTTCGGAGCGAGCCCCTCTCGGATGGAGGGACCGGCTCCCGCCCGGTCCAGGGCCGTGGCGGGGCAGGAGCCCCGCCCCTCCCGACCGCTGATCCCTGGAAGCCGATGGCTCGCCTGCGCCACGGCTGCGAATGGGGACGCTCAGGTGTCGGGCAAGGAGTCGATCGCGGCGCGGTGGGCGCGCTCGAGCTCCAAGAAACGTTCGGTGAGATGACGCAACAAGCCGAGGGACGCATCTGGCCAGGTCTCGAGGACGTGCTGCAATCGCTCGAAATCGATGCTCGCTACCCGCGTGGCGCCGCGGGCGCGCGCACCCGCCGCACGGCGTCCGCCGGAAAAGAGCGCCAGCTCGCCGAACAACGACCCGGCCGGGAGGCGAGCGCGAATCACCTCCTGTCCATCGGGGAGACGCCCCACGATCTCGATCTCGCCGCTCGCCACCACGAACGCCGCGTCGCCGGCGTCCCCCTCGTGAAAGAGCCAATCCCCATCGTCGATCGCGAGCGGCCGCGCGAGCCGAGCCAGCGCCAAGCGGACGTCGGGCGCCAGCCTCCCGAAGGGCGAGGCATCCACAGCCGCCAACAGCTCGTGCCAGTCGCTCATCCTCTTCTCACGCGCTGCTCGACGCCTGGCGCAGCCGCGCCAGTGCTCCACCGGCGGCAAGCAAAGCATCCGGTGCACCGTCCTCCACCACCGTGCCGCGCTCGAAGACCAGCACCCGATCGAAGTCACCCAACTCGCCCAGCCGGTGCGTGACCGCGAGCACCGTGCGTCCGCGGAACCTCGTGCGCACGGCGTCCTGAACGTGGCGCGCGGAACGCTCGTCGAGGGCGGAGGTGGCCTCGTCGAGGAGCAGTACCTGCGGACTCTTGAGGAAGACACGCGCGATCGAAACCTTCTGGCGCTGGCCTCCGGAGAGCTTGGCCCCGCGCTCTCCGACGGCGAAATCGAGCCCGAGTCGCAACACCGCGCGCGACAGCCCGGCCTCCTCGAGGGCTTCGCTCACCGCCGTGTTCACGCGCCGCACCACGCTCAGATGGTCGGCGTCGATGCGTCCGAACACCAGGTTCTCACGCAAGGTCAGCGCCGGGTGCCAGCGCGCGGGATCGTAGGGCGCCGAGGCGCCCGGCCCGAGCGCTGCCGCGAACCGCTCACGCGCCCTCACCAGCACGGCGCAGCGCTCGGGGTCGCGCTCGCGCGCCGCGAGGCCGCGACGGACGAGCGTCGCATGAAGCACATCGCCCAGCGCGGCTCGTTCGAGCGCCCTGCCGGCGACGCCCTCGACGATGCGCACGCGCTCGGCGAGATCGGCCTCCTCGACTCCCAGGTCGGCGAGCAAGGCCGCGTTGCGCTCGGCGACGCGGCGGAGAAACGCGAGATCGTGCGTGATCTCGTCGTAACCGATGGCCGCGACCAGGCTCACGAGCTCCGCGCCACACGCGGCGGCCGCTCGCGACCACGTCTCGAGCGTGGTGGCGGCGGCACCCCCGGCCTCGGGGCTGGGCGCGAACGCGAGATTCTCCCCCACCGTGGCGCGCGCGAGGTAACGCGCGGGATCGAAGTGCTCGACCGCTGGATCGTCCTGGAACGCGCGGCGCAAGCGCGTGCGGATGGCCAAGAAGGATCGGGCGTGCTCCGGCGCGAGGCGCGTCGACACCCCCAGCTCGTAGAGATCCTCGCGCAGGCTCACTTCCTCGCACACGCCCACCAGATGCTCGTCGAGAGCCTCGCTGCTCGGCGCCGCCTCGCCGCCGAGTGCCGACGCATCGAGAAAGGTCGCGAGATCGTCGAGATCGCCTTCGGGCCGACGCAACAAGCCGTAGAGCAGATTGCTGCGGATGGTGCCGTTGAAGAGAAACGGGGACTGGCTCACCACGCCGATCCGAGCCGCCAGTTCCGCCGCGGCGAGCTCACCCACGGTGAGTCCTCCCAGGCGCACCTCGCCAGCGAGCGGTTGTAATCGCCCGGCAGCCAGGCCGAGCACGGAGCTCTTGCCACAGCCCGAACGGCCCACCAGCGCCACGTGCTCGCCCGCCGGGATGGCGAGCGAGACCTCGCGCAACACCGGGCTGCGGGCGTCGTAGCCGAAGGTGACGCGCTCGAACGCGAGATCGGTTTGCTCGGGTGCCGGTTTGCGCTCGTCCAGAAAGCGGCGGGGAATGCGGAAGAGCTCGCTCAGCTCGCGGTAGCGGTCCTGCGCGTTGGTGAGAAGCGGCGGGTACTTGATGAGCTTGTCGAGGGCTGCGTAGAGCCCCCCGAGTGTCGAGGCGAAGGCGACGATCTCGCCGACCTTCATGGTGCCGCGCACCGCCAGCACCGCGCCGTAGGCGTAGACGAGGATCGGCCCGGCGCCACGCGCGAGGTCGGAAAGCGCCTGCAAACCGCCGGATAGCCGCGCTTCGCCGAGGCGGACGTCACCCACCGCGGTCTCGCCCCGGGTGACGCGCGCCTCGGTGTAGCCGTAGGTCGCGTGCACCTGCACCTCGAAGATCGCCGCGAACGACTCGGACATCGTGCCGGCGAAAGCACCGATCTCGCGGGTGAAGCGGCGCGCATTCTCGGCGAGCCGGCGATTGAGGACGGGCACCAGCACCACCAACGCCGGCAGCGACACCAGCGCCAGGGCGGTCAGCACGGGCGAGATCGTCAGCAGGTACCCGACGTAGACGAGCAGCGTGGCGCCGCTCACCACCGGGTCGACGAGAATGCCGGAGACGGTCATGGCGAGCCGGCCCACGTCGAGCTGCGCTTTGTTCATCAGCTCGCCGACCGACTGGCGGCTGTAGAACTCCGGCGCCACCCGCAAGAGGTGCGCGAAGAGCCGCCCGCGGAACTCCGCCAGGAAATCCTGTCGGATCCGATCGCTGACCAGATTCCTCCCGTACGTGACCAGCGCGCCCACGATCACGAGCACCGTGAGCGCCGCGGCGATGCGCATCACCAGCCCCACGTCGCGCGCCGGGATCGCGCGATCGAGGATCATCCGGAAGAGGTGCACGGGTCCTAGCCCGCACAGGACTCCGAGCAGCACCAGCACCAGAAGCACGAGCTGGCGCGACCAGCTCAACTGCGCGATGTAGACCAAGACGTTCCGCGTGGAGGCGGGGTCGTTCGTTGCTCGGCGTTTCGCGCGCATGTCATACTCGGCGGAATTCCCGAGATTCTCGCAAAGTCTTTCGTCCACGTCATGAGCCCCGACGAGCGCGTGGCGGTGCTGAGCCGCGATCCGTTGTTCCGCTCGGCGCGGCTCGAAGCCGAGGCCCTGGCGGAGGTGGCGGCGCGCATGGACGAAGCGCGGCTGCCGGCAGGCAGCCCGGTGTTCCGCGAGGGCGATCCCGGCGATCGAATGTACGTGATCGCCTCGGGCAAGATCGGGATCTTCCGGCAGATGGGAAATACCCGCGTTCCGGTGGCCGAGCTGGGCGAGGGCGCGCACTTCGGTGAGCTGGCGCTGATCGACGCCGCGCGCCGCTCCGCGGACGCGGACTGCCTCACCGAGGTGTCGCTGCTCACCCTCGACGCCGGCGCGTTCGACGAGCTGATCGATCGCCATCCACGGCTCGCGCTCGCGTTCCTGCGCGTCATGAGCCGGCGCCTCCGGGAAACCGTGGGCCGGGTCGACGACGACGACGAAAATCCGCTGCGCGACCGCTACCCCTACCCGATCGCCAGCGTCTACCACGCGGTGCTGGTCGCCACCGAGCCGCGCGCGAAGCTCGAGCGTCTCTTCGATCTGCTGGAGGTGACGCTGCGTTACGTCGGTCTGCTCGCCACCGCCGCCTACCTCGCCAGCGAGGGGCGCGCCCACTGGGTGGACGACAAGCTCGTGGGCGGTCTCGGCAAGACCACGCTCGGCACCTGGATGCTGCTTCTGCGCGAAGTGCTCGAGCCCTTCTCGAAGGCTCCGCGCCGCTTCTGGATTCCCGAGCTCTGCGAGGCGATCTACGAGCGGCCTGGCCGTCCCAGCGTGCTGCTCGCCGAGCTCGACGAGTTGGTGAAGTTCCGCAACGACCAACGCCACGGTGCCGGAGGTGCGCTCAGCGACAAACAAGCGGAGGCCGCCGTGGCCCAGCACCTGCCGATCGTCGAGCGCGCGCTCGGCCGGCTGCGAGCACTGGAACGCTACGCGCTGGTTTGGACCGACAAGATGGAGTTCACGAAGGGTGCGTTCCGCTATCGCGTGCTGCGCTGCATGGGTAGCCACGCGAACTTTCCGATGGAAACCCTCACCCTCGCGGCACCGCACGAGACCGGCCGTCTTCACTTGCAGCGACCCTCGGACGATGCGCTCTTGCCGCTCGATCCGTGGCTGGTGCTCGACACCTGCTCGGTATGCACGTCGCGCGAGGTGTTCCTGCTCACGGGCTCGTCGCCGGATGCCGCCGAGTACACCGAATTCGCACGCGGCCACGGCCACGCCATCGCCGAAGGCCGCGCCACGGTGGATGCCATCGCTGCCGCGGCGCGGGCGCGGCTCCGGCAATCGGAAAGGAGCTGAGCTGAGCGCCCCCGCTCTCGACGAGCTGGTGGCTCGGCTGGGCGGGCCCGACTCGGCCTCGCGCAGCGAAGCGGCGTTCCTGCTCGGCGAGCTGGGCGACAGGCGCGCCACCCTCGCGCTCGCCGCAGCGCTGGAGCGGGCGAAGCTGCTCTTCGACGTGATCGCCGTCGCCCGAGCGTTGGGCAAGCTCGGCGATCCGCGCGCGATTCCCGCGCTGGTGGCGAAGTCCGAGGATCCGGCCAGCCAGTTTTGGGTGGTCGAAGCGCTGCTGCCGCTCGCGTGCAACGAGGCGCTGCCCGCCTTCCGACGGGCGCTCGCCTCGCGCAACGCCAAGGCGATGGGCGTGATCGGACTCGCGCGCCTCGGCGATCCTGATCTCGCGAGCGGCACCATCGATCGCTTCTTGCCCGAGCGCGGATTCGGCTTTCTGCGCGCGGCGCGCGAGCGGCGCGGCTCGCTCTTCTTTCACGTCCGCGATTGGGACGACGACGGCGATCCGATCGAGGGCCAGTTCGTGACCTTTCATCACGTGCGCTCGGGGCCGAAGCCGTTCGCCGTGCGAGTGCGGCCGCTCGATCGCAGATCCGCTCCCGCGCTGGCCGACGCCCCCGGCGAGCAGCACACCGGCGTGGTTCGCTGGTTCGACGACAAGAAGGGCTACGGCTTCGTGCGCATCGACGGTACCGGCGACGACGCGTTCGCCCATCACCGCGAGATTCGCTCGCGCGGCTTCCGCACCCTCGCGCCGGGCGACCGGGTGGCGTTCGTCGCGCGCCGCAGCGAGCGCGGAATTCGCGCCTGCGCCATCGAGCGCCGCTAGGAGCCTGTCGGAACGTGTGCTTCGCACGCCGACAGGCTCCTAGCCTGATGTACCCTCGGGGGTCTGTTCCAGACCCCCGCCCCCAAGTCGCTTCGCTTCGCGCGCGGCTCGCCGCTGGCTCGCGGCGCGGTGGAGAGCGTGCGTGGAGTCCGTGCGCGCCCTCGAGGCGGCTCGGCTTCTCTCAGGCGCGAAACGCCCGCTGAGCTCACTTACCCCCGCATTCGGAGTGTGCCGGAAGCGATTTTCCCGACACACTCCTGAGCGACGCCTGCCCACCGGACGGCCGACTCGGACCGCTGCATGATGCCCTTCACCCGCGACACGCTTCACGAGTTCCTGCGGCGACGCCCGGTGATCCTGGCGCCGATGGACGGCGTGTCCGACGCGGTGTTCCGGCGGCTGTGCCGCACGGTGGGCGCCGAGCTCTGCGTGACGGAGTTCGTGAACGTGGGCAGTCTGCTGCGTGGCTGCAGAACCTCGCGGCGGAAGCTCACCCTCGCGCCGGACGATCGCCCCACGGCGATCCAGATCTACGGCGGCAATCCCGACGAGCTGGTGGAAGCGGCACAGGTTGCTAAAGCCGCGGAGCCCGCGTTCCTCGACATCAACTGTGGGTGTTGGGTGCCGCGAATCATGGCCCGCGGCGGCGGCGCCGGCTGGCTTCGCGACCCCGCCTCGATGGTGACGATGGCGGCCCGCATCGTCGCGGGGACGCGCCTTCCGGTCACGGTGAAGACGCGCATCGGCTATGGGCCGGAGTCCCACATGCCGATCGTGGAGCTGGCGCGGCGGCTGGAAGACGTGGGAGTCGCGGCGATCACGATCCATTGCCGCACGGCGATGGCGCGGCACGAAGGCCCCGCCGATTGGCAATGGGCACGCCGCGCTCGCGAAGCCGTCCGCATCCCGGTGATCGTGAACGGCGACGTGCGCACCGCCGCGGACGTGCGGCGCGCGCTCGACGAGACCGGCTGCGAGGCAGCGATGATCGGCCGCGCCGCCATCGATCATCCGTGGGTGTTTCGCGAGGCGCGGACACTCCTCGACTCGGGCCTCGAGCCCGCGCCGCCGACCGCCGCCGAACGGCTGACGCTGGCGCGCACGCACCTCGCGTGGAACGTCGCGAGCCGCGGCGAAAAGCCCGGCGTCTTCGCGACGCGCCGCCACCTGCGCGGCTATCTCGCGGGGCTCGCCGACGCCGAGGCGCGCTGGAAGGCGCTGATCCGCACGGAGCGCCTCGACGCGTGCCTGGCGCTCCTCGCGAGCGACGACGACGGGCACGGCGGTGGCGGCGAGCGACGCGCAGCATGAGATCGGTCGAATGGCAGCTCTGAGACACGCGTGGAGGGAGCTTCGCGAGCACGCTCGCTACAGGCTCGACAACTGGTTCGCACGCGGCACCGGCGCCCAGGTGCTGCTCCTGACCGTGCTCTCCGCGGCGATGGTGCTGCTCGGCATGTGCGCCTACTTCGTGGGCCTCTTCTCGCCCGAGAACGCCGAGGTCGAGGGCATTCGCCGCGATCTCGATCAGGGGCTCGCCGACAGCTTCTGGTGGTCCATCGGCCACATCCTCGATCCGTCGGCAGCCAACTCCGACTACCGCGCCACGTGGCCCGTGGTGCTGGTGTCCTTCGCGCTGTGCTTCGCCGGGCTCGGCATCTTCGGCACGCTCGTCGGTCTCGTTTCGTCCGCGATCGAGTCCCGCCTCGCCTCGCTGCGTAGTGGCAACGGGGTGGTGAAGGACCGGGATCACCTTTTGATCCTGGGCTGGAACGACAAGATCTTCTCGATCCTGCGGCTGCTCTCGGAGAGCGGGCGCAAGGCGACGGTGGTGGTGCTCTGCCACCACGACCTCGACTTCATGAAGGAGCGGGTGCGCACCGAGGCGGTGCTCGGCGCCAACGTGCGGCTGGTGTTCCGCACCGGCGATCCCACCAACTTGGTCGAGCTCAAACGCGTCGCGTTCGACAAAGCCTTCAACGTCGTGGTGCTGGCCGACGAGTCTGCGCCGAGCGCGACCGAGGACCCGGACATCCGCGTCATCAAGACGCTGATCCAACTCTCGTCGTTTCGCGAATGGGGCGAGCGCCGTCCCAAGATGGCGGCCGAGATCATCAAGCGCGGCTACTTCCAAGCTGCTTCGATCGCCGCGGGCGGCGAGGTCTCGATCGTCAACTCGAGCGCGACGATCAGCAAGCTCCTGGTGCAAGCGTCGCGGCAACCGGATCTCTCGATCGTCTATCGAGAGCTCTTCGATTTCTCGGGCAGCGAGATCTTCGTCGCCGGTTATCCGGAGCTCGAAGGGCGGCGTTTCGGCGACTTGTGGCCGAAGTTCGCGAACGCGATCCCCATCGGCGTGAGCCGGATGGAGCACGTGGCCGGGCGCGACCGCTTCGTTCCGCTGTTGAACCCCGGCGCCGACTACCTCGTGGCCAAGGGCGAGTGGCTGATCTTCGTGAGCCGCGGACGCAATCTCGTCTTCGATCCGAAAGCGCCGCCCCACGCGGGCGAGGCCGTCTCGACCGCTCCGCTCGATCCGAGTCGCCCCACCCAGGTGCTGGTCCTGGGCTGGAACGAGAGCATCTACGACATCGTCTCCGAGCTCGATCGCAACCTCGCGCCGGCCGGCATGCCGCTACGCGTGGTCGCGCACCATCCGCCCGAGGTCGCCGCGGCGCTCATGGCCGAGAACCTGAGCGAGCCGGTGCGCACCGTGGCGTACGCGTACGTGCAGACCAACTACGCCAAACGCGAGCATCTGGCCTCGCTGCTCGGGCCAGCCCACGAGAGCGTGATCCTGCTCGCCGACCGATCGATCGGCGACGCCGATCCCGATGCGCGCACGATCATCACGTTACTTTCGCTCCGTGACGTGCTGCGCGAGCGCGGCGAGAGCGCCGAGCGGCTCATCGCCACCGAGTTCTTGCATCCGCAGAACGCCGATCTACTCATGGGCCAGAAGCTCGGCGACATGGTCATCAGTCCCGAGATGGTGAGCATGGTGCTGACCCAGGTCTCGCAGCAGCTCATGCTTCAGCTCATCTACGAGGAGTTGCTGGACGCAGGCGGCTGCGAGGTCTACCTCAAGCCGGCGGCGCTCTACACCACGCATCCGGAGCGCTGTGTGTTCGCCGATCTCCTGTCGGGCTCGCTGCAACGCGGCGAGGTGGCCATCGGGCTCAGACTCGAGCGCCCGGAAAACTCACGCGCCAACAACTTCGGCGTCATCATGAATCCGGCGAAGGATCTGGCACTCGCCCTCCGGCCCGAGGATCGCGTGGTGGTGATCGCCCGCGACGGGTGAGCACGAGGTCACGAGGCAGCGACGGCATCCGATCGCAAGAGGGCGGGCTCGCGCCCGCCCCTACGCCTTCATGGCGACGAGCACGCGCAACACACGTGAGGGGCCACTCACGCCCGCGCCTATGCGTTCGTGACGACGATCGC
Source organism: uncultured bacterium (assembly GCA_964450125.1). Taxonomy (GTDB): domain Bacteria; phylum JADJOY01; class JADJOY01; order JADJOY01; family JADJOY01; genus JADJOY01. The sequence goes on along the minus strand of CAYVDO010000265.1, from coordinate 1,385 downwards.
TTGCAGCACGCCGTAGGGGCGGTCGCGAGCGGCACGCGCCAGAGGCGCGCCGCGAGCGAAGCGAGGCGCCTTGGGGGTGGGGCCCCGAAAAAGTCACGCCTTTTTCGGGGCGGGGGGCTTGAAAAGACCCCCAGGGACAACGTCAGCTCGCCTTGAAGTAAGCGCTTCGCGCTTACTTCAAGGCGAGCTCACCAATTCCAGGTGAGCGTGAGTCGGAAGTCGCGCTTGGGCGCGAGATCGGAGCGTAGCGCCAGGTTGTCGGCGACCAGGGTGTAGCGCTCGTCGAGAAGATTCTGGATCGCGCCTTCGATGCGCAGCGCCTTGTCGAAGAGCTCGTAGCGCGCCGCCAGCCCGAGGAGCCAGGTGTCCTCGTCGGTGAGCGCGAACTCGGTGTGGCCGAAGGTCTGCTTGAGATAGGTCACGGTGGCGCGCAGGCGCAGGCTCGACGGATGGATGAAGTTGAGACCGAGGCGCAGCTCGTCGTCGCGCTCGTCGAAGAGCTTGGTGGTGCTGGCGGTGGTGCGCGCCTCGGCGAAGCCCGAGAACCAGCCGCTCAGGATCTGGTTGATCGCGAGCCGCCCGCCGTTTTGCTCCTCGTCGACGGGTGCCAGCTCGAAGCTCGACGTCTCTTCGTCGAAGCGGCTCGCGTAGAAATCCGTGGTGCGGTGGAAGCCGGTGAGACCCACGAAGGTGCGGCTACCCAGCTCCCACTCGATGCCGCCGTCCACCTCGGCGCGATCTTGCCCATCGAACTGGTTCACGAAGAGTGGGAACCCCGAGACCACCGACGGGGTGATCCGCGACCCTTCGATGGGAATGGTGCGGACCTCCATGTACGCGGCGCGGAAGCGCAATCCTTTCAGCGCCTCCCAACGCATACCGACGAACGGGCCGGGATCGAATTTCTCGGTGCGCCGGAAATCGCCGCCGTCGAACCACGCGAGCTGCACGCCGGCCTCACCGAAGAGGCCTGCCGGGCCTTCGGCCTCCGCGCGCAGCAAGCCCTCGATGCTGCGCTGCTCGCTCTTGGTGTTGGGCTGGACATCGTCGAGGGTCTCGCCGGTGGTGGTGTCGACGAAGGTTTGGCGGCCGCGGCTGCGATCGCTGAGCCACGAGCCGTCCACGGCGGCGATCAGCGTGAACGGCGTGAGGCGATGACGAACCATCGCGGACGTGCCGACGGCGTAGTGCTCGAAGCCGCCCTGCTCGCGCAGCTCGATGCCGTCGCCCAAATCACGATTGCCGAGGGATTCGTCGTCGATGGTGAAGCCTTCGACGGCGGCGAGGACGTCGGTACCGGGCGCGAGCTGGGCGTGTGCTCCGATCGTGGGCACCGCCACCAGCACGCGATCGCGCGCGGAACGATCGAGCCCCTCGGGGAAGAT